>DASZCC010000434.1:0-20634 GCA_035943485.1 Rhizomicrobium sp.
CCTCCCAAGCGCGCCGCTTTGTCGCTCGTGGGGGCACGTCGCGTCGCGCTTGGGTCCCTCCTATGGACTACCGGGACAACCCGCTAAAGGGGGTCCCTTTTGGAAGCCTATATGGGGTCCCGATTCAGAGCCGATTGACACGTCGGCGCAGGCTCCGGGCTCGGCTTGGCGATCGCGCACCGGTTCGGTAGCGAGTTCAGGAGGATCGCTTTGTTCGCGCGATCGTTGGAAAATCTCGGCAATCTCGCGAGACTCCTTGAGTCCGAAGGGATCGAAACGCTCGTTCGATCCGTCGATGCCGCCGATCTGCCGGCACTTGACGTGGCGACGCGTGAGGTCATCTCGGTTTGGGGCGCGCCGCAGGCCGTGATCTATCATGGCGCTGCTGCTGTGCCGAATCGGCCTCTCGACTTGCCCCCGGCTCAGTTTGCGCGCGAACTGACGGTCAACGTGGTCGGGGCTCAGCTGGTTGCTTCCGTTGCCTCAAGGAGCATGCCGAGGGGCACGATCATCTTCACAGGCGGCGGCTTCGCAATGTATCCGAATGCGGACATGGCCTCGCTCAGCGCGGGCAAGGCTGCGCTGAAGAACCTGGCGGAAAGCGCTGCCGTCGACCTCGCCGAACGCGGCATCCACCTCACGGTGATCAACATCTGCGGCTATGTCGCGCCGACTGGCCGGTTCTCGGCCCAAGTGATCGCGGAGAAATATTGGGAAATACATGCCCAGGAGCGGAAAGATTGGGCGTTCGAATTCAACTACGTCTGACGGCCCGCCAAGTTGGCTGCGTCGTCGGTCCAGGAGACCGACGGCCTTCAGATCGCAGTTTCCGCTCATATCCCGTTCGGGTGAGGTTGGTATGGAACAGAACGTCATGGCCTGGGTTCCGGATCTGTCGGCTCCTCCGCAGATCCGCCTGGCAGAGGTGGAGCTACCGAGATTGGCGCCGGGTCACGTTCTGATCAGGGTTCAGGCCTTCTCCGTCAATCGCGGCGAAACCTTCCTGCTCGAAAACCCGCCGGCCGATTGGCGGCCGGGCAAGGATGTTGCCGGTGAGGTCATTGCCGTTGGGTCGGACGTGTCGGAGCTTCACCCAGGCCAGCGCGTCGTTGCCCATGCCGAGCAGGCGGGCTGGGCAGAAGCCGTCGCCGTCGAGGCGGATCGGGTTGCGCTGCTGCCGAATGGAATTTCTGCGGCGCAGGCGGCAGCCATTCCGCTCGCTGGGCTCACCGCCTTGCGTCTGACCCGCGCAAGTGGCCCCCTGGCGGCGCGCAGAATCCTGATGACGGGCGCCTCAGGCGGCGTCGGGCATGCCTTCGTTCAGTTCGCGGCGGCGCATGGAGCACGGGTAACAGTGGTTTGCCGCAGTCGAGAGCGCGGGGCCCGGCTGCTCGAGTTCGGAGCCGAAGCGGTCGTCGGTTCGGTCGAAGACGCCGGGGGTCCCTTCGACATCGCGTTGGAATCAACCGGCGGAGCCGTCCTTGCCGCGGCTTTGGAACGCCTGACACCCGACGGTCGGCTCGTATGGTTCGGGCAGGCGAGCCGCCATCGGCCGGTACTGGATTTTTTCAACTGGGCCGGTGGGCGGAGCGCCACGCTGCGGAAGTTCCACTATCTCGACGATGAGACGCCCTTGAGCACCGACCTGCAGGCTCTGGTTCGGATCGTGGCCGGCAAGCGGTTGCAAATCGAGGTCGGCAGCGTCGAAGACTGGGCGCAGACACCGAGGATCATTGCAGCTCTGCTGGGTCGCCAGATTCGGGGCAAGGCAGTGCTGACCATTGACCCAGCGAGGGTGCCCAAGACCAAAACGGCGGCTTAGCAGAAATCAGGATCACGATGATCGCGTGGTAGTGGCGCCGAAGGGGCGTTGTTGCACGGGGTCGGAAGCGGTTGCGGCTGGTGGGGGTGTCGGAATAGAAGGACGGCCCGCTTTTTGGTTGAGAGAGTGCCGTGCCGTTCAAGCATAATGCGGATCGTCGTCATCACATTAGCCGGCAGAAACGGCGGGTGGTGAACACGCGGGCGTATAATGAGTCGCTGCGGCAGCGCGGGAGCTTGACCGTGTGGGTGACGGGCGAGGCGATTGCGGCTGGCCGGCGGCGCGCCTGCAGGGCCGGCGCGCTCAGGCAATCTACTCGGAGCTGGCCATCCTGACGGCGCTGACGCTACGGTCGGTGTTCAAGCTGGGGCTGCGCCAGACGCAGGGGCTGATGCACTCGATCTTTGGTCTTCTCGAACTCGATCTGGCGGTGCCGGATTATTCGACGCTGAGCCAACGCTCGAAGACGGTCCGCGTCCCAGCCTCTCTCCGCCGGAGTCCCGGTCCGCTGCATCTGCTGATCGACAGCACCGGGCTGAAGCTCGGCGGTGCCGGCGAATGGCTGATTGAGAAGCATGGCAGCGCGCGGCGTCGGTCCTGGCGCAAGCTGCATCTCGCCTTCGATCGCGAGAGCGGCGAGATCGTCGCGGCCGAGCTGACCCGGAAGGAGGTCGACGACGGCGCTCAGGCCGTGGCCATGGTGGGCGGGATGGGACCCGCTCGCCTCCTTCACCGGTGATGGGGCCTATGATCAGGACAGGGTCTACCAGGCGATCGGCGAGCATCATCCGGATGCTGCCGTCATCGTGCCGCCGCGCGCCGGCGCGGTCTTGAGCGAGACCGGCAAAACCGCACCAAACCAGCGCGACCGCCACATCATCGCCATCGCCGAGCATGGCCGCATGAATGGCAGAAGGAGAGCGGCTACAATCTGCGTGCTCGCGCCGAGGCCCATATCGGCCGCTTCAGGGCCGTCATCGGCGATAGCCTGCGCTCCCGCACGCCCACAAGCCGGGATATCGAGATCGCCGTTGCCACCAACGCCCTCAACGAAATGCTCGGCTTCGGAGGCCCGAACTCCGTCCGCATCGCATAAACGCGGAACCGTAAGTCAGAACTCGTCCTCCGCCTGATCCGTGCAACAACGTCGCGGACTGCGCTCTGATGTGTTCCAGGTGCGTGAGAGTTTCTCTCGAACTCTTCCTGCCCGGCTCAACGGACGCCAAAATTGTTCGTCCGCATCCGGTCAAGCTCCGCGTCGACAAAGGCTGGCGAGACACCGGTAACCCCGAAGCGCTCGAAAAGCGACGAGACCATAGGATATACAGCGGCGCCCAAATGAGTCGCGACATCGACCCCGGACGCAGAACCTTCCAGCAGCGCTTCATCGCTGCGCGATCTCCCCCCACCGAAATAATCGACGCTTTGAGGTGAAGCCCACGCGCGCAGGTCTCGGCCGGTCAAACCGCGGTAGAGGGCTCGCAGCTTGATGCGTACTGACTGAGGATCCTGGGCGATCAACTCCGTCAGTCGTGCCGCGTGAAGAAACGCCTCTCCCAGGCGCCAGATCGGCAAGGTCGTGTCGAAGATGCTCCCAGCCGGAAAGGTTTCCTGCCCATCCTCTTGATATCCGCGGATGAGGCAGGCGCGTCCCGAAGGTGCTGCCCTCCAGAAATCACAATGCGCAGGATCGACGAAAGGTCGATCTATGGCCGAGCTTGGTTCGGGAGAAAACCAACATTCGATTGTACCATCGACTTCCTTGGCGGCGAGTTCGGGCCGACGAGGGGTTATGAATAGTGGCCAGCCCGTGTGAGGTACGACTGCCTGCTCTAAGACCTTCGGAAATGTATGAAGCTCGATCTCCTTGAGGTCGCCCTCAAGCTCATAGTCGAAGCGGTAACAACCTGCCGGAAAGCGGCCAGGCGAATTCTCTGGTAGGTCCTTTGTCAGATCGCACCAGCGCCGGAACGCGTCCTCGACGAATGCCTCCTGCGAATTTACCTCCGGAGTCTCGGCAACGAGGCCCACGACCCGCAAAATATCGAGGGCTTTGCCGAGCGATAGTGACCTCTCGCCACGATCGAACGCGATGATCGTCGGCACGCTGACACTTGCCAATGCCGCGTGCTCCTTTTGCGTCAATCGCTCCGCCTTTCGCCGGCGAACCGCTTCCTCGACGAGGCTTGCCCAGTCGAGCGGCCTCACGCCTCCAGCAGTCTCACGCATCCGTTCCTCACCACTTCGGTAAAGTTGGTGCCAAACTCGTCCCTGCCCTCGTCCGGCGCCGGCAACACGGCGCGCGCCCTTTCCGCGCGCGTCTTGATGTCTCGAAAGGCTTCGTCCACTGCCTTCTTCGATAGCCCGGCCCGAAGTCCGAATTCACGCAGTACCGTTGCGGTGATGGCTTCGATCTGTCGAACCTCATCGCCGATCGCCAAGCCGAAGCGCTGGTTGATCCCGTCGCGCGCATAGACGCCCACATTGACGACATCGTAGACGGGGGAAAGGCGCAGCCCCTCAGGACGTTCGAGCAGCGTGAAATTCTTGAGATGTGCATCGCCGTTGGCGAGGATGGCGAAAGCGATCAAGCGCCTCAGCAGCTTGAGCAGATCGATTTGCGGCCGTACGGAATGCGCCTTGATGACGTCGGCCACCTGCTCGTAGCTCGCTTCGTACTTGCCGGAATAGTCCTGGCCACGCGGCTTGGCCAGGATCTGGGCGAAATCCTCGGCCCGCAGTTTGGCTCCTTCGGGCGTCCGATCGAAACGGGTCACGACCAAAGCTTGCTCGTTCACCTCCGCGACGCTGCTGACACGAAACTCGGTCACCTCTTTCGGCCCCAGCACCGCGGCGACCCAATTCAGCGACAGGTTCTCGTTTCGGACGAGCGTCGGCAGATCCGTGGATCCAAATTTCGCTATGAAGGGTGCCGGGCCATTCGCCGGAGCTGGATGGAACGTCGATTTTGCCTCGTCGTGAACGACGAGCAGCTTCCTCTGGACTCCCGAGACCGTACGGCGGGGATTGGCAGTCTCATCCGAAAACGAACCCTGCGTCGTAACTTGCGAAATAGGGAGAACACCGACGGCCCCGATGCAATCGGCCCCGTGCAGGAGGAGGAGACCGAGATCATCCTCTTCGGCGATATGGGCTACCCGGGCCTGGCGCTCGCGCAGCCATCCCTCTGGACCCAAATGCTGGAAAAAGGGATGGAGGCCTTGTTGCCATTCGTGCTCGCGTCTTGAGATCGGCAACACGCAGGCAATGCTGTCCCGCCAATCCGCGCTATAAGTGAAGCGCGTGCCGCCAGTCGCGGTCTCCTCGATAGAGCCTGCGATATGATCTTTGAACGAGATTTTCGCGCTGCGGATTGCCATGCTAAACTGCGCTTTACCAATCGGGTGCGTGTCGGAAAAATCCAGATTGCACTAAGATATAGCTTAGTTTTACGAGATTTCCAGTTCTGAACTAAATTGTAGATTAGTGCGGAGTGGATGATCTGGCGTCCTTCGCTCCGCGCTGGAAGAGTCAGGCGATTTTGGCATCCTCCGGCGACGGCGCTCGCGCACTCGATACAATGAGCCTGACGGCATCCCCACGAAGATCGGTATAGTCCTTGATGTCAATCAGCGCGGAACCGGGACCCACTTTCAGCGTCCGATCGGGACCCATCCCTGAGGTTGAGTTGGGCTTGTCCAGCTAGCGAACAGGAGGGCCCCACGCGTGTCGCGCCGTGCCGGCCGCGGCCGGGTGGCGGCATGTCGATTTCCCTCTCGGGCTCCTCGCCGAGATTGAATTCATCAATCTCGACTGTGCCGCCAAGCGGGTTCTCCCGCGCCAACATCAGACGGAGCGCCTGCCCCATCCGCCATGCCGTGGGCTGGCTTATACCAATTGCTTTGGCCAAGCGGACCGACGACAGGCCTTTGTCAGATTGGAGTATAAGCCACATGGCCTTGTGCCAGGCGCTGAGCGGCAGCTTGGTCGAATGCAATGGCGTACGAGTCGTCACCGTGAATTGAAACCGGCAGTCACCATTGGAGCATTGATAGAGGCTCGGCCGCGCGGAATTTCCTCCGGTCTCGGCCTGCCAACGCGACCGAATGACGATAACCGCAGACCGGACAAATCCGGCCCTTGCGCCAGACCATTGCCTCAAGCAGCCGCCGCCACGGCTCCTCGTCATCGAATGCCGAAACCATGTCCTGGACCGTGTGAATTCCGGATAGTACCGCGAGCATCATATCGGACATCATCAACCTCAAAACCCAGCGAGGCACTCGGAATCGCATCAGGTTCTTTGAGATTCCAGCCATTCCGCTGTCTTTGGATGATAAAGGCGCCGTAGCATAAGCGGACAAAGCCGGAACTACGCTGCCAGGGGGGCGAGCTTGGGGACCGACCGATGAGGCTATGACCAGGCTGGGCCGACTGCCGACCGGCCACTTTAAAGCTACGGACCCGGGGAGCGGACATTTGTGCCCGTCGCGTCCCCTCACCGAGCTTTCCGGCCTACATCGCGCGCGCCGGAGAATTTAGGAAATCGCTCTACGCCTTGTCGGGCTTTCGACAAACGCAAGAAACACATTTCCATAGGGCTCCGCATCTGTGAGCCTGACCTCCATTCCATCGCGACGATAGTTCGCGCCAGCCCCATCGAGGAACGGAACGAACCGGTCCATTGAGGCCACGGTGACATGGATCGCTACACAGTACGGCCCTTCGTCAGCCCGCAAACTTTCCGTCAAATCTCCATACATCTTTTCGATCGCAGACCGATCCGCGACCACGAAGTTCCCGTTGCCGGTTCGAGCGCCGAATCCTCCTGGGCTTTCGAAGAGCGCATCGGTTCCATAGAGGCCGCTGAACCGCGAGCGCACTGCAGCTTGATCCTTGTGCGCGACAAGGATTGTCACTTGGCTGATCCCGTTGGCGCCGTTCGCATGAGAGAGCCACTGCGGAACATAGATGAGCTCCGGTCGATGCTGCTGGCATAGGAAGTTTGAAAGACGCGGAAGCTTGGGATCGTTGAGGATCTTCAGCGTCGTGGCGGTTCGGTCCGGGCGCCCGTCCGGGAGCACGACATCCCGCCCGAAGCTGATTGTGCCCTGGCTGACAATTCCGCGTTTGGCGACGGTCTCCACGTCGGCTGCCGCATCTTCGCTATGCAGAGCCAGAAGCGAGATCCCCTCCCGCTCATTGAGATGATCATAGACGGTCCGGCCGAAGCGGAAGTCGCCTGCGGGAATTTCGTCGAGCAGGCTCTCGTCATAGATGCCCATCAATTCGAGCAAGCATTGATCGAACATTGCGAGCGCTGTGCTGGTCCCCCATGGGTGCTTGCCCACCGCCGTCATCGTGAAGCCGAGTTCGGCGTATCGCTTTCTCACCCGATCGATATCTCGAACGGCGATGAGCGGATGATCGATTCCCAAAAAGCCTGCCATTCTTGATCTCCCCCTGCCGCTATTCCAGAGCGCATTGCTGTCAGAAGCCAGCAAATGAGCCGGCGGATCGGGCCTTCAATTTCGCGGGAATGCCGGCCACGGTCGTTCCAGGCTCGACGTCGGCCAGCACGACCGAGCCTGCGGCGACGACACTCCCGGCGCCGATCTCAATACCGCCGAGGATGACCGCGCCGGCACCAATCGTGGCGCCGCGGCGCAGACGGGGATGACGCCCCGCGCTGCTATCCTTAAGCGTGCTACCCAGCGTGACACCGTGCCAAATAGAGACGTCGTCTTCGATGATCGCGGTTTCCCCGACGACGAAGCCGAGGCCGTGATCGAGCCAGATGCCGCGACCGAAGCGGGCGGCCGGGTGGATGTCGGTGGAAAAGGCCCGGCCGAATATGGTCTTCAATGCCAAGGCAAGGTCTGCGCGACCCTCGGACCAGAGGCTGTGCGTCACGCGATGGGCCAAGAGCGCGTGAATGCCGCGGGAGAACAGCAAGGTGGCGATCTCGCCGCCGGGCTCGAAATTCTTGCGGGCCGTCACCGCGATATCGGCAAGCGCAGAAGCCCGCGCGACCAGGTCTTTCCGGAAGATCGTCGACACCGTCTCACCGACAGCCTGCCTCGCATCGGGCTGAGCTATGGCGCTGACCAGGACGGCGGCAAGCAATGTCTCGTCCGTGAATATATTCTCAGGGGCTATCGAAAGCACTGTAAGCAGCGCGGGTTCCCGCACAAACAGGTCACGCGCTTCCTCCGTCAGACTGGTCGATAGACGCCCCGAAGCGACGCTCGAGAACTCGGATCGTTTGTTCGTCGCATTTTCCACGATTTTAGATCCTCGGTGCGGTCGATCCTATCCGTGATTGCGAGAGCGGCGCAGCGCACCAGCTTCGGCTGGAGAGCAAAAAAATTAGGCCGCAGTCACCCACGTCGGACGGGACAAGAGCGCGCTGCCGACCAATCGCGCGATCAGTCTGGCGAATAGCCGAAGCTGACGGCAGGTTCCGCCGCAGTCTCGACCCAGACGCTCTTGGTTTGGGTGTAGGCCATGAGCGCCTCCCTGCTGCTCGACCGGCCGTAGCCGCTGCGCCCGAAACCACCGAAGGGCGACATCACGCTGATCGTCTTGTAGCTATTGATCCAGAAGGTCCCGGCCCGCACGGCTGCCCCCACACGATGCGCTCTGCCCACATCCCGCGTCCAGACGGCTCCGGCCAGCCCATATGGCGTGTTGTTGGCGAGTTGGATCGCCTCTTCTTCATCGTCGAACGGGGTGACCGCGACGACGGGACCGAACACCTCTTCACGGGCAATTTCCATACCCGGCGTGACCCGGTCGAGGATTGTCGGCGCGTAGTAGAATCCGCCGGTTGTGGCTAGCGCCCCGGGGCGTTGCCCACCGGTCGCCAGCACGGCCCCCTCCGACAGGCCGTGGCGAACCATTTGGTCGATCTTCTTTAGCTGGCGCTCGTTGTTGATGGGGCCGATCTGGGTGGTGTCGAGGAGGGGAGAACCGAGCGGGATCCTGCCGGTTGCCGCGGCATATTTCGCCACAAAGGACTCGTGAATGGAGCGGTGCACGAGCAGGCGGGACCCTGCGACGCAGCTTTGGCCGGCAGCGCCGAAAATGGCACCCTGCGCGCCGACGATGGCACGATCGAGATCGGCATCCGCGAACACGATGTTAGCAGATTTGCCACCGAGTTCGAGAATGCAGGGCACGACATTCCGCGCCGCGGTGGCAGCAATCGCCGCGCCGGTCGCAGCAGAACCGACGAATACGACGAGCCTGGTCTGGGCATGGGCGACGGCGGCCAGGCCTGCCGTCTGCCCTTGCCCGGCGATCACATTGACGAGCCCCCTGGGCGCGCCGGCGCGCTCACACAGCGCGCCCACCACCAATGAGCTGAGCGGCGTGAGCTCCGACGGCTTCAGGACGACTGCGTTGCCGGCGCAGATCGCCGGCGCAATTTGCCATCCTGCCGTAAACAACGGGGCGTTCCATGGCGTGATCTGGACGACCACTCCGTAGGGCTCGTGACGGGTGTAATTCAAATGGGAGGTCGGAACCGGGATGACCTCGCCATGGAGCTTGTCACACCAACCGCCGTAGTATTCGAACATCTCGGCGACGCGGGTGGCTTCGCCGCGCATGTCCCGGATGGGCCGCCCCGCCGAACGACATTCCAGCTCGGCAATTTCATCGGCGCGCTGCCGGATCAGGCGGGCGATTTCGACCATGACCCGGCCACGCGCCGAAGCGGAGAGGCCGATCCACTGGCGCTGGGCCTTGGCCGCCGCATCCATGGCGCTATCGATCACTGACGGGTCGGCATCCTTGTAACGCGCGAAGATCTTGCCGCTCGCCGGATCAGTAAGGTCTACCATTTCGCCGGCGCCAACGAGCACCTCGCCGTTCACCCAGCTTCCGATCTCGGGGGAAGGGAGAAAGCCTGACAGAAGCTCGGCAATTCGGGCGCTCTGATCCACGTCTATCGAAATACTAGCCATTGGCGGAAACCTTCTTGTCCGATGTCGCGGCGGCGGACTTGAACGCCCCCATTTGCGTGAAGTCATCGCTGTTCGAGAGACGGTCGGCGCTCGCAGCCCACAACTGTCCGACTAGTTCCGACAGCGGCAGTTCGGTGCCGACGCGGTCCGACAGCTCCCGTGCCAGGCGGACGTCCTTGCGCATGAGACCCATCGAGAAGCTGCTGTCGAAGCGTTCCGACATGATCCACGTCGGGAAATGCACCTCGCTGATCGCGGACCGGCCGGTTGCGGCGTTGATGACCCGAAGGGCCGCCTCTGGGCTGACGCCCGCCGCGGCCGCGAGCTTCAGGCCTTCGCTGGTGGTGATCATGTGCGCGGCTACCAGCAGGTTGTTCACGAGCTTTGCGACATTGCCGGCGCCGCTGGGGCCGACATGCAGGATCTTCGCGGCCATGGCTTCGATGATCGGGCGAGCCAGCTCGACATCCTTGTCGGACCCGCCGATCATCATCGCCAAATTCCCGGACGCGGCACCGCCTGGGCCACCGCTCACAGGTGCGTCAAGGAACCCATGTCCAACGGCAATCAACTTTTGCGCCAGTTCGCGACTGACATCCGGTTCCGACGTCGAGGTGTCGATGATGATGAGTCGTCGATCTGCGCGCCGGGTCAGCTCGATGATGTGGTCATTGACGACACCGGCAACATCCCGCGCCGTCGGCAGCGAGAAGACGACGAAATCGGACGCGGAGAAGAGTTTCTCGAGATCGACAGGCGCCTCGATGTTCGCCGCGGTGGCCGCCGCGCATTGCTCGGCCGAGAGATCGCAGCCGATCACATGGAAGCCCTTGCCGGCGAGCGTCTGAGCCATGCCCAGTCCCATGCTGCCGAGGCCGACAACGCCGACCGTTTTCCGCTTGCTCTCCATTGTCACTTCCTTTGTTGGCCAGACTTCCCGATCGGTGCCCGACACGTTCTATCTCGCTGGCCGAGCGGTAAACGATTGCTACCTACGTTTGCGAGCAAAACGTGAGCTGCGCCCTACCGAAAGGTTCCAGTCGTCTGCGTGAGAGCATCCCGGAAGTCGAGCGCTCGGAATGCCCCACGCCATGCGTCCAAGAGTTCCAACGCCGTGTCGCCGGTGGAACCGGCACTAGGGCATGAAGCCCAATTCACGATACGCCCGGGCGGCGCCGGGATGTAATGGCGCTGGCAGATTGCGCCAGGCGGTCTTCGGGTCGAAGTCGGCCATGCTGGCATTGATGGCGGCGAGTTCGGCCCGATGGGTGAGCAGGGTCCGGGTGATCTTATACGCGGTCTCTTCCGGCACCTCGGCCGAGATCATGAAGATGGTCTCCATGAAGGTCGTCTCGATGTCGCCGGACTGCAGCTTCGGATAGGTGCCGGCCGGGATGACGCCGCGGCCGTAGCCGTAGGTCTTGGCGAGCGAGCCCATCAGATCGGCCGGCATCGGCGTCAGCGCCATTGGGCGCGGACCCTCGCCGATGCTAGCGATGATCGCCGCCGGCTTGGTCGTCGCTCCGAACAGATAGTCGACCTTGCCATCCTTCAAGGCGGCGGCGATCTCGTCGTAGTTGCCGTGGATGACGAGGCCGCCGTCTCGTTCGATCCGATCGTATGAAGTGTCGTAGAACGCCATCACCCGCTGGAACGTCAGCTCGTCGGAGGTATCCTTCGCCGGAACGGCAATGCGGAACCCCCGACCGGTGACCGCCGCTCTGAGGTCCGCCGGGGCGTTGGCGGCGCGCAGCAGGTGGAACGGTAACGGCGACCAGCCGGCACCCAAGGTGTTGATCTTTTTCATGGGCGCCCCGTCATAGGGCGCCTTGCCGGCATAGGCGGCGGCGACCAGGAAATCGATGCTCATCCCCACTTGCCCGTCTCCCTCTTGGAGGTGCCCGGGATTCTCCTTGCCACCGCCGGGGACGACCCTGAGACCCAGCTCTGGGTTATCCTGGTCGATGAGTTTCGAGAGACCGTCGGCCATGGCGTACCAGCCTCCGCCCTGGGGTCCTGCCAACCATTCCATCGCATATGCTCCGCTGGTGAGTCCGAAGGCCAAAATCAAGCTGGCCGCCAGGCGATGGGCGCCCGCGGTCCGACGAGGGGTGAGACGCAAAGGCATTACACGCTCCTTCTCCAGGCTGAATGTTCTCCGAACCGCTTGCTAGCGGGGCGCCAGTGGTCCAAGCAATTCCGCGCCGGATAATCCCGGAGGCAGATCGCGAACGACCGCGCGGACGGCTGCATCATTGGTCGGGAAACCGGCGATCTCACCGAGTGTTACCGGCTTGAAAGGCGGCCGCGGTCGGTAGTGGCCGATCTCGCCCGGCGCTACGCCGTGGGCGTCAGCCATCACCTCGGTCACGCTGAGGCCGCACAGCCGTCCCTGGCAGGGCCCCATACCGCAGCGCAGAAAAGCCTTGGCCTGGTTTGGTCCCGGACAACCGAGCTCGACGGCCGCACGGAGGTCGCCGGCGGTCACCTCTTCGCAACGGCAGACGATGATGTCGTCGCCGGGGATCCGGTGTGCGCGCTGCGGCCGATGCAGCAAGTCGAGGAAGCGCCGGCCGGCGCGCCAGTGCCGCAGTGCGCGTCGATGCGGTTTCGCCTGCCGGTCGCGCTGCCGTGGATCGATCGCGCCGAGCCGGGCCGCCGCCGCGAGCGCTGCTAGGCGACCGCTCGCTTCGGCGACCCGCGCTCCGCCAATTCCGGCGCCGTCCCCGGCGATCGAGATCCCCGCGACGGAACTCTCGAACCAGGAGCCGAGCGCCGGATGGAAGCACGCTTGAACGTCGTCCCAGTGGTGTCGGCAACCGATCGCCATCGCGGCATTGACGTTCGGCATGACGCCCTGATGGATCAGCAGCCACTGCGTACCGATCCGCCCGGACCGGCCGGCCCCGGTCGTATAGGCCACCTCCTCGATCGCTCCATTCCCGCAGGCTTCCAAGCGCGTGACGTTGCTGATGACCGGAACCCAGCGCAGCACCTCGGCCAGCAGCGACCAGCCCTTGCGGAAATAGGGCGACAGCAGAAATCCCGCGGCATGGCGCAGCGCCGGGCGCAGGTTCCCCCGCGGCGTGGTGTCGAGGATCGCTTCAATTCCAACACCGGTCCTGAGGTATTGTGCGGCCAGCAGCCACAGCAGCGGCCCGGTTCCGGCCAGCACCACCTTGCCCGGCAGATGGGCGCCGGTGCTCTTGAGCAGGGTCTGCGCCGCGCCCACGGTCATGACGCCGGGCCGGGTCCAGCCGAGGAATGGGAACGGCCGCTCCATGGCGCCGGTCGCGAGGATGATCTCGCGGGCACCGACCGAGGCTCCGCGCCGCTCGATCGAAACATCCAACTCCAACGAAGAGCTGATGTTCCAGACTGTGGCGTTCGGGATATGGGCGGCGCCGCTCGCCCGGAAGCGTTCGGCGAGTTGCGCGCCGTGCCAATAGTCGGCGCCGAGCAGCCGGCGATCACCGAGCGGGCTCGCTGAAATGGCGCGATAGATCTGGCCGCCGATATCGGCTTGCTCGTCGACCAGAGCGGTCGATACGCCGAGCCGGGCCGCCTCGTCCGCCGCTGCGAGACCCGCCGGGCCGGCACCGACAACGACGAGATCGAACTCGCGGCGCATCATCGCCCGGCCTCCCGCCGGCCGTCCTGGCTTTCGACGCACATGCCGGCCCGCAACGGCACGAGGCAAGCCTGGCGATTGCCGACGCCATCGATCGAGACGAGACAGTCGAAGCACACGCCCATCAAGCAATAAGGGCCGCGGGCAGCGCCGGAGACCGGCGTGGTGCGGAACGCGCGATGGCCTGCCGCGATAAGCGCACCAGCGACACTGTCGCCGGTCCTGCCGCGCAACGTTCCGCCGTCGAAGGTGAATTCGACAGACGCGACGCCGGGCTGGTCATTGGGGGATGGCATGAAACCTCCTGGCGCCAAAGGCCGAGAGCTCGTCGGCGAGCCGGCCGGCCACCAACATCGGCGGCAGTTCAAAGACATGGTTGGACGCCATGGTGACGCCGCTGTGGGCGGTGGCGAGGAAGGCGCCGGGGCAGACCGTGGACGCGTCGTAGATCGGAAATCCGTCCTGAGGCATGACTCGAAGCGCCCCCCAGCTGCGCACCACGTTGGCCCGTTCCAGAACAGGGAACATGCGGACGGCCCTGGACGCGATGACCGACAGCACGTCCGTGCGCACACCGTCGTCGAAACCGACTTCCTCGACTGAATCGCCGACCTGCACGCCGCCTTCGTCGGTCTGGCGCACGTTGATCGTGGGATATGCCAGGAAGGGGCGGAGCTTTTCCGTAATCATGATTTCGCCGCGCTGCGGCCGGATCGGCGCCTCGAGCCCAACCATCGGTGCCAGCCGTCGGTTGCCATGGCCGGCGGCCAGTACGACCTTGTGGGTGCGCCATTGACCGTTCGGCGTGATAATGTCGAAGCCGACGGCCCGCGGCTTGATCGCGGCGATCGAATGGTTCGAGAGATAGGTCACACCCAGCCGTGCCAACGCGGTGTGCAATGCGCGCAGCAGACGCAGCGAGTTTACCTGGCCGTCGAGCGGGCAATAGCTCGCCCCGCATACGTCCGGCCCGATAGCCGGCAGCAGCCTTTGGAGCCTCGGGCGGTCGAGCATCTCATAGGGATAGAGATCGGCACCGGCCTGGGCCCACAGTTTCTCGAATGTGAGAGCGCGCCGCTCCAGTTCCGTCTCGGACAGCACCAGATGCAGGCCGCCTGGCTGCGTAAAGGCCACGTCGATTCCGGTCGCGTTGCGCAACTCTTCCGCCAGCCGCCGCCAGCCGCCCGCGGCCTTGCGGCTCCAGAGCGCATATTCGGTCATGCCGAGACCTTTGCTCTGCACCCAGACCAGCGAGAAATTGCCACGCGACGGACGATGAACCACGTCGCCCTCGTCGAACACGGTGACCTGCCGTCCGAGCCGTGCCAGGCCGAAAGCGATGGCGGCGCCGATCACCCCGCCACCGATGACGGCGAAATCGAGATCTCTTGGACCCGTCATCGCCGCCCTTCCCCGACCAGCAGGCGATCGAGGCCGTAAAGACGATCGAGCACGATCAGCAGCAGGACGGTCATACCGATCAGGCTGGCCGACGCCGCGGCAATCAGCGGATCGATATTATCCTGGATATAGAGGAAGAGCCGGAGCGGTAGGGTCGTCGTCTCCGGCGCGGCAACGAAGGTCGTCATGGTGAGCTCGTCGAAACTGGTGATAAAGGCCAGCACCCAGCCACTAACCACGCCGGGCAGGATCGCTGGCAGGATGATGCGTCGAAAGATCGTCAAGGCGCCGGCACCCAGCGACGCCGCTGCCCGTTCGGCCGCCCGGTCGAGACCGCTCAGCGCGCTGATCATGATGCGGAGCGCGAACGGCATGACGACCACGACATGGCCGATGATCAGTGCGACGAAGCTCCCGCCAAGCCCGATCTCGCTGAAGAAGCGGAGGAAGGCGATGCCGAGCACCACCGTGGGCACCATGAAGGGCGCCTGGAACAGTGCCAGCAAGATCTGCTTGCCGGCGAAGACGTAGCGGACGATCGCGAGCGCCGCCGGGACCGAGATCGCCACCGCGCAGGTCGCCGAGACACAGCCCAGCCACAGGCTGGTCTCAAACGCTCCGACAAACTGCCGGTTGGCGCCCAGCGCCCGAAACCACCGGAACGACAGGCCGCTCGTCGGCAGCGAGAGATAGCTGAGTGGCGTAAACGCGACCGCGCAAACTACCAGGATCGGCGCCAGCACGAACAAGACGAATCCGCAATGGAAGGCCAAAGCCCAGGGGCCGTTCTTCATTCCAGCACCTGCGAGAACTTGCGCTCGACAAACGCGGTGGCCGCATAGACGGCGACGGTTACAAAGACCAGCAGAACGATCGCCACGGCGGCGCCGAGCGGCCAGTTGAGCGTGTTCAAGAATTCGTCGTAGACCAGCGTCGCCACGACCTTGAGACGGCGGCCGCCGATGATCGCGGGCGTGGCGAACGCACTGGCCGCGAGACAGAACACGATGATGGCGCCCGACAGAATGCCCGGCATGACCTGAGGCAACACGATGCGGCGCAGGATGGTGAAGCTCGACGCGCCGAGCGAGGCCGCCGCCATTTCCGTCGACGGATCGATACGCAACAGCGAGGCCCAGGTACCGAGCAGGATGTAGGGCACCAAGACATGGGTGAGCGCGATGACCACACCGGTCTCGGTATAGAGCAGGTCGAGCGGTTCGTGCCGCAGTCCCAGGGCGATCAGTCCTTGATTGAGCAGACCGTTTGATCCGATCAGCAGGGCCCAGCCGAGTGTGCGCGAAATGATCGAGATGAAGAGCGGACCGAGCCCTATCAACAGGCAGACGCTCCGCCATCTGGGCGCCACACGCCGAATGATGCAGGCTTCCGGCACGCCCAGCAGGATGGATGCGGCGGTCACTAGCAGGGCGATGCGGAGCGTCCGCAGGAAGATGCCTGCGAAATACCAGTCCGTGACGATGTCCGAATAGGCGCTCAATCCAAGCGTCTTGCTGAGGCCAGTCGCCATGTGGAACTGGTGGAGCGACAGCAGGAAGACAGTGCCGAGCGGGATCAGAAGAAATCCGCCGACCACCAGCGCCCCAGGCGAGACCAGGAGATAGGGTGCGAGCTGACGTGTTAGGGATGAAAACGCCGGCCTCACGACGCGCCACTCCGGCCAATATCGATGTCTCGAGCCTGCCAGGCGAGATGAACCGGCACCCCGATCGCCGGCGGCCGGTCGCCGACATTGGGGGCGAGCACGCCGACGACGCCGAGGGCCGTCTCGATCTGATAGAACCAATGGTGCCCGACGAAGGTGTGATCCCGCATCCGCCCGGCCAGCCCGGCATCTGCGAGCCGGATGCGCTCCGGGCGCAGGCGCGCCAAGATCGGCCCGGGTGGATGGATGTCATCGAGCGCCACCGTATAGTCGGCGAAGGTGGCGTAGCAGCCGACGCTGTTCAGCGCGATCGTTGCCGGCAGCATGTTGGCACGGCCGAGAAAGTTCGCGACAAAATCATTGGCCGGCCGCTCGTAGATCTCACCCGGGCAGGCAACCTGTTCGACCCGTCCCTGACGCATCAGCACCACCCGGTCGGACAGCGCCAGCGCTTCGGCCTGGTCGTGCGTGACCAGCACCGTCGTCGTGCCGATCTCTCTCTGGATCCGCCGGAGTTCGCCCTGCATCTCCTCGCGCAGCTTAGCGTCGAGGTTGGATAGCGGCTCGTCGAGCAGCAACAACCGGGGCGAGATCGCGAGCGCCCGGGCCAACGCCACCCGCTGCTGCTGCCCGCCGGACATGCGGCGCGGATAGCGGTCGGCAAGCCCATCGAGCCCGACCAGCTTCAGCATCTGGGCGACCCGTCGATCGCGCTCGGCGCGTGGCATGCCGCGCATTTCGAGGCCGAAGCGGACGTTGTCGCGGACGGTCATATGGGGAAACAGGGCATAGCTCTGGAACACGATGCCGAGGTTGCGCCGGGCCGGCGTCAAGCCCGCTAGATCCTGGCTGTCGAGTAGGATGTGTCCGCCGGTCGGCGCGACGAAACCAGCAATCGCCTGCAAGGTCGTTGTCTTGCCGCAGCCCGAGGGTCCAAGCAGCGAGACGAACTCGCCCTGCGCCACCGAGAGGCTGAGATCGTCGACGGCAACGGCCGCGCCGTAGCGCACGGTCAGGTTCCGCAGTTCGAGATAGGACATCCGATCGGCCCTCCGGTCCGCCCGAACTCAACGCTCGATCTCGCGCGACCAGCGCGCCGTCCAGACTTCGCGATTCTTGTTGATCGTGGTCCAGTCGAGCGTCTTCAACGCCAGTACCCGATCGCCGTAGGGAATGCCGGCGCGCTCTTCTGGCCGCAGCACCGTTTTCTGATTGACGGGCCCAAGCGAGCCGGCGATCGCCAGAGCGCGCTGAGATTCGGATGCCAGCATGTGCTGGATCAGCGTCTGGGCTTCGGGTCGATCCTTGCCACCGGCGACGGCACAGACCGCGATGCCGATGGCGTAGCCGCCCTCCCTTGGATAGGTGAAGCTCGCTGGAAAGCCGGTATCCGCCAGCACCTTGGCGCGAGAAGAACCCCAGACACCAATGACGGTCTGGCCGGATTGGAACAGTTCCGACATCTTGCCAGGTGCCGGCTCGTAGGCGAGCACGTTGGGTCCGACCTCTTTCTCGAACGCGGCAAACCCCGGATCGATGTTGCTTTCGCTGCCACCGGCGAGCTTCGCCTCGGCAACGAGAGCGATCAGGCCGAAGCTATTGCTGATCGGCGGGATGACCAACTTGCCCTTGTACTTCGGGTCCTTGAGATCGCTCCAGGAGTCCGGGGGCGCCCATTGGTGGTCGGCGAAGTACTTGGCGTTGTACATGATACCGGTGCCGACCATGCTCATGAACACCGACTTGCCGTCCTTCGACTTCGCCAGATCGTACAGGTCGTCATAGATCAGGGCTGGCGCCAGCGAACGACACAACCCCAGTTCGACCGCCTGTGCCATCGGGCCATCGTCCAGAAAGACCACGTCCATCTGTTCGTTCGCTCGTTGTGCCTGCAGACGTGCCAGCAGGTCGGTCGAATTGCCGGTGACATATTCGACCTTCCAGCCCGTCATCTTCTCGAAGTTCGGCAAGATCGTCGCGCGGAACGCCTGCTCGATCGAGCCGCCGGAACCACCGAGATAGAGCGTCTTGTCGTCGGCGTCGGCGCTGCCGGTGGCGAGCAGCGAGATCAGTGCGATGGCATGCCGAATGAGCTTCATGGCCGACTTTCCGTGCGAGGAGTGCGTGCAGGATCGGTCAGGACAATCGTGGAGTTATAACATTAATTCCAATACTCATATTGACGAAGTTCATAAGTTACAATGATATATGCATTGATGGTTCGGAGATCGTGGGCATGCTCAACACGCGTCAACTGGAAGCCTTGGCCGCCGTCATCGAAACCGGCACGGTCACCGCAGCAGCGACCCGTCTGCGCATCACCCAGCCGGCTGTCTCGAACCTGATCGCGAACCTTGAGCGGGCGACCGGTCTCAAGCTCTTTCACCGTGAACGAAAGCGGCTCCACCCCACGGCGGAGGCACGCATGCTTCACGCCGAGATCGAGAAAATCTTTCATGGTGCTGCGCATATTGCCCGCGTGGCGGGCGAGATCCGTGCCTTGCAGACCGGCAGCATCACGCTCGCCGCGCTACCGTCTTTCGGGCTGCATTATCTGCCGCATGTCATCGCCCGCTTCGCCGCGACGAGGCCCGGCCTCAACATCGCGCTTCAAGTACGGGATTCTCCCAAGATTGTGGAGTGGGCCATTGCCCAGCAAATCGACCTCGGCATCAGCAAGCTCACCTCCGACCATCCGGCCGTCCGATCGGAACTGCTCCACAAGGGCAGCGGCCTAGTGGTTCTGCCCAACGGACATCCGTTGGCGGAACGCGATCGGATCGCGCCGATCGATCTGGAAGGGGAGCGATTCATCTCCCTCGGCTGGGAGGACCGATCGAGGCATCTGATCGACCAGGTGTTCGATGAGGCCGGCGTCATACGGCAGTTGTCGATCGAAACCCAGCTGTCCGAGGTCGCGTGCTCTTTCGTGGAAAACGGCGCCGGCGTATCAATCGTCGATCCGTTCACCGCCCGGGATTTTGCGCAACGCGGCGCACTGGTCGCACGCGCCTTCACCGTTGAGGTTGCCTTTGATATCAGGCTCATCTGGCCAGGCTTCCGTGCCCCCTCGATCGCGTTGAACGAGTTCGTCGGCTTTCTGCGCAACGTGATCGAAACAGATCCGTGAATTGCACGACAGAGATCCGGGCTAGCTCTCGGTCTGGAGGCGCTTGTGTCCATACCACGAAATAGATTGGGTGAGTCGACCATGCGAGTGACGTCACAGCTACCCAGGTCATCCTCGCTCGCGAGCATGCGGCCGGATGAATGTCGGGGGTCATCACCTCACGATCTCGCCGGCATCCTGGCGATCGCATCGTAGGACAAGCAAAAGCCCGGCTTCCTTTCGAGAGGATGCCGGGCCTGAGTTGCTTTCGCAAGTTTTGGTGGTTGCGGGAGTTCGCAGCACCCGATTCTTGCGATTGGTCGAACGATCTATTCCCAAGCTCACTGCATAGCCACGGGTTAGCCGAGGCCGCGCCCCCCGGCTGCATCGTTGGCGCTCTGTCCCACCGCCGCCCCTTTTTGCGAAAGTCTGACGAAGGATCACTCGGTCTTCAGGCTGCCGGCGACAAAGATTGCCGCTATCACGGCGCAGGCAGCCAGCGCCGCAGCGAAACTGCTCGCGCCAATCGCGAGCCCGGTTTTGTCGATGAGATAGCCAGTGGCGACCGGCAGCAGCCCGGCGGGAAAGTAGCCGCCGAAATTGAGAACCGAGTTCGCCTCCGCCCGTCGTTGAGTCGGCACATGCAAGCCGATGAGTGTCAGGCCGCCCAGTTGCCCCAATCCTTGGGCGGCGCCTGCAAGCAAAGCCGCGATGATCAAAACAGTTGCGATCGATGCGTTCACCGCGAGAATGACGCCGAGCATCGAGAGGATCGCAGCGATCGATCCGAGAAGGAAGATTGTCCGTATGGAGAGGCTCTTCACCGCGAACTGGACGCCTGTCGCCCTCAGGAACATCGCGCAGGCCATGCTGCCGGCGATGAGCGGGCTGGTGACTCGATCCCGAGCAAATCCGCAAGAATCGGGCCTCGCCGACAAACTTACTGATAGACCTTTAAAAATTTTGGTTTGCCGCCGTTCGTGGCCTGTCCTCAGACTTGATCGAAGCGGGGATTCCCGCGGCCTTTTCCCTTGG
>DASZCC010000435.1:0-5427 GCA_035943485.1 Rhizomicrobium sp.
TTCCACATCACTGCGCCGTCGGAAGACGGCAATGGCGGCTTCCGTGCGATGCAGATGGCGTTGAAGCGCTCTGGCCTCACGCCGTCGGATATCGACTACGTGAATGCCCACGGCACCTCGACCATGGCTGACGGCATCGAAGCAGGCGCCGTCGAAAGGTTCCTCGGCAATGCGGCGGCCAAGGTCGCCATGTCGTCGACCAAGTCCTCGATCGGCCATCTGCTTGGCGCGGCCGGCGCGGTGGAAGCGATCTTCTGTCTCCTCGCCATGCGCGACCAGATCGTGCCGGCGACCATCAATCTCGAGAGCCCGGACGTCGAGACGCGGCTGGACCTCGTCCCGCTCAAGCCCCAGAAACGCGAAGTGCGCGCCACGCTGTCGAACTCGTTCGGCTTCGGCGGCACCAATGCCTGCCTGATCTTTACGCCAGTCAGCTAGTTCAAAACCAAGGTCCGCATGAGGCGCTTTCTCGTCATCCTCCTCGTGCTTGTGATCATGGCGGCGGGCGTGGCCGAATGGGGCGTCGCCAAATTCTCGGCACCCGGACCATCCACCAAAGTCACCGACGTCGTCATCAAGCCTGGGGTCCATCTTCATGGTATCGCGGACGCGCTGGTTGCTGCCGGCGTAATCGAGCGGCCACAAATCTTCGAATGGGGCGTGCGCCTGCATCAGACGGGTTCGAAGCTGAAGGCCGGTGAGTATGCGATCCCGGCGCATGCCAGCATGTCCGACATCATGACGCTGCTGATGTCCGGCAAGACGGTGGAGCACAAGATCACCGCCGCTGAAGGTCTGACCAGCGACATGATCTGGAAGCTGGTGAAAGCTGACCCATCGCTCACGGGCGATGCGGGCCCGTTGCCACTTGAAGGCACGCTGCTGCCTGAGACCTACCTGTTCGATCGTGGCGCCACGCGCGCCTCGATCATCGCGCGGATGACGAAGGCGCAAGCTGATCTCATCGCGAAACTGTGGCCTGCGCGTCAGGCCGATCTGCCCTGGACGACACCCGAGCAGGCGATCGTCGCCGCCTCGCTCGTCGAGAAGGAAACGGGCGTTCCCGCCGAACGGGCACACGTGGCCGCGGTGTTCGTCAATCGCCTGCGCCTGGGCATCAAGCTGCAGTCGGACCCGACCATCATCTACACGCTGACGGGCGGCTATCCACTGGGCCGCGGCATCCGCGAGAGCGAACTGAACCGGGTGACGCCCTACAACACCTATGCAGTGGCCGGTCTGCCGCCCGGACCCATCTGCAATCCGGGCAGAGATTCGATTGCGGCCGTGCTGAACCCCGGCACGACCGAGGACATGTACTTCGTCGCTGCCGGTAACGGCGGCCATGTTTTCTCGAAGACCGTCGAGGAACAGAATCGCCACGTGGCTGAGCTTCGTGCCCGCGAGCGCGCGGCCAAGGCCGGACATCCATAGGCGCCGCTTTGCGCCGTCCCGCCTCGGCGCTACGATTGAGAATCGCTTGGAGTTCCCATGACGCTCGTCAGCATGACCGGTTTCGCCGAGGCCCATGGCAGCCTCGAAGGCGCGCGTTGGCGCTGGGAGGTCAAAAGCGTAAACGGACGCGGCCTCGATCTGCGCATGCGTCTTCCGCCCGGCTTTGATGCGATCGAACTGGCTGCGCGCACGCTGGCCGGCGAGCGGTTCAAGCGTGGTTCAGTGCAAGCCTCACTGACCTTTGAGTCGGAAACTTCCCGTTCGCCCAAGATCGATCCTGTGGCGCTTGCCGCTGCAGTGCGCATCGCCAAGGAGGTTGCCGCAGAGACCGGCCTTGCGCCCGCACGTGTTGACGGGCTTCTCGCGCTCAAGGGTGTGATCGTTCAGGACGAGGCACTGCCGGAGACCGAGCAGGAACGCGCCCAGCGCGACGCATCCATTCTCGAAACTTTCGCCACCGCGCTTGATGCCTTGCAGCGTGCCCGGGGCAACGAGGGCCGCAAGCTCTCGACCCTCCTGACCGCGCAGATGGATGAGATCGAGAAGCTGACGAACGAGGCCGCGATGTTGGCCGCGTCTCAACCGGCTGCTCTGCGCCAGAAGCTCGCGGGGCAGATCAAGGAGATGCTGCAAGGCGGCGGCACGGTGTTCAACGAGGACCGTCTGACACAGGAAGTCGCGCTGCTTGCCGTGAAGGCCGACGTGCGTGAGGAGCTGGATCGCCTCGTGTCCCATGTGCATGAGGCGCGCCGGCTGATGGACTCGGGCGAGGCGGTCGGGCGCAAGCTCGATTTCCTGGCGCAGGAATTCAATCGCGAAGCCAATACGCTGTGTTCGAAATCCTCGGATATCGCGCTGACGCGGACGGGGCTGGCGTTGAAGGCTGTTATCGACCAGTTCCGCGAACAGGCCATGAATGTCGAATAGCGAAATCAGGCGCCGCGGGCTGATGCTGGTTCTGTCCTCGCCATCCGGCGCGGGCAAGACGACATTGGCTCGGCGGCTCCTGGAATCGGACTCCAATATCGTTATGTCGGTGTCGGCGACGACGCGGCCAAAGCGACCAACCGAAGCCGAAGCCAAGGACTATTTCTTCGTCAATCGCGTGGAGTTCGAAAAGCGCGCAGCCGCCGGTGAGTTTCTGGAACACGCGCTTGTCTTCGAGCATCATTACGGAACACCGCGCGGCGCGGTGATGGATGCGCTTGCCGCCGGTCGCGACGTGCTGTTCGACATCGACTGGCAGGGGACACAGCAGCTCAAGGAACGGGCGCGGGAAGACCTCGTCAGCATCTTCATCCTGCCGCCCAGCCATGACGAACTCGAACGGCGCCTCAAGACGCGTGCGCAGGACACCGACGCGGTCGTCGCCGCCCGCATGGCCAAGGCCGCGAGCGAGATCAGCCACTGGCCGGAATACGACTATGTAATCGTGAACTCGGACATCAGCCGCGCGCACGAGCAGGTGCGTGCTGTGCTGGAAGCGGAGCGCGCGCGGCGGACAAGACTGATCGGCGTTGGCGACTTTGTGGCGGCGCTGACGCGCTAGGAGACTTCTTCAATCTCCCTCTCACGTCATGGTCGGGCTTGTCCCGGCCATCCATAAGCACCCTGCATCACGGAGCGTATGGGTCGCCAGGACGAGCCCGGTGATGACGGAAGTTGGTAGGTGAACTATCAGTTCAGCTTCAGCCGATAGACCTTGCTAGCGGTACCGCTGAACAGAGCCGTCTTGTCCGCTGCCGAATAGTCTTTCGTGATCCGCTTGAAGGCGTTCCACAGCGAGACGTAATCGCAGCCAAAACGGTCGACCGGGAAGTTGCTCTCGAACATGCAGCGGTCGGCGCCGAAGGCCTCGATGCAGGTTTCGATGTAGGGCTTCCACTGGGCCGCGAGCGTCTCAGACGGCGGGTCCTTCTCGGCCATGCGCAGTTTGAAGCCGGCGAACGGCATTGGCAGGCCGCCTGTTTTCACATGCACGTTCTCGCACTTGGCCAGCGCGCGGATATTGTCGCGCCACTTCCCGAAGCGCTCCTCCAGCTTGCCGCGATAGACGCCGATGCCGAGTGGCGTGCCGACATGGTCGAGCACGATCGTCGTCTCGGGGAAGGCACGTGCGAGATCGATCAGGTCAGGCAGCTGCGGCTCAAGCAGCCACGCGTCGAAGGAGAGGCCTAACTTTGACAGCACCTTGAAGCCGTCGCGGAACTGCGCGTCGCGATAGAGCCCGGCGACATTGCGGCCCGAGAGCGGACCAAGCACGGCAGGATCCTCATCATAGGAAGCGCTGTGCCGGATGCCGCGGAAGCGGCCGTGGCCGGCGGCGATGTGCGATCGCAGCACATCCTCGACCACCTCGGCGCCCTGCTTGAGGTTCACATGCCCGACGATGCCCAGACAGGCGCGGACGTCGCCGTAAATGCCGCTGGCCGTCATGGCCGCGATGCCGTTGACGAACTCCGTTTCGCCGACACAGCGCAACGCTTCTGGACCGTCAGCGCGGTACATCGCCCCGCATTCCATGTAGACGGTCGCGCGGATGTTGTGGCCGGACTGCAGATCGGCAAGCAGTTCGTCGATCAGATAGCGCGGGATGCTGCGGATGATATCGGAGAAGCCGTGATCCGAAGGCGGCAGATTCTTCACAATCTCCAGCGGCCGGTCCCAAAGATGATGGTGCGGATCCACGATCGGTAGTTCGGGTTCGAGGATGTGTTCGGCCATGCTGTCCTCCCTGCGCCTGTACGTCGGCGATTTCTAAAACAACGCGGGACAGGCGCCGTCAGGCCCCTGTCCCGAACATAGTTTGCTCAGGGCGTCAGCACCACGCGGCCCACGATCTTGCCTTCGCGCAGGTCATCGAGCGTCTTGTTGGCTTCGCTGAGCGGGCGCTTCGAGTACGGAATCGGGTCGACCTTGCCGGCGCGAACCAGCTCCATCATCTCCTTGGTCTCGCCGAGCGAGCCTGTCATCGAGCCGCCGATCGAGATCGTGCGGAACGGGAACATCGGGATCGGCATGCTCATCGCACCACCGAACAGGCCTACGATGATCACCTTGCCGCCGCGGCGCACCGTCTGGCTGGCGAAGGCGAAGGTCTTCTCCGAACCGACGAAGTCGACGACGGCGTAGGCGCCGCCCTTGGTGTCGGCCATCAGCTTCTTGGCGGCTTCGGGATCCTTGGTGTTGTAGACCGCGCTGGCGCCGGCCTTCTTTGCCGTCTCGAGCCGCGCGTCGTCGATATCGGCCGCGAGCGGGCCCTTGCCGAACATGGCGCGGGCGAACTGCACGCCCATCATGCCGACGCCACCGACGCCGAGCACGAGAACCTGGTCATTGGGACCCAGCTCTCCCACCTTTTTCATCGCGGCATAGGCCGTGAGACCGGAACACATATAGGCGGCGCCGAGTGCCGGATCGGTCTTGCCATAGTCGATCAGGTATTTCGGATGTGGCACCAGGACGTGCGTGGCATAGCCTCCGGCGACACCCGATGAGCAGCCGAGCTGTTTCGGACCGCCGATGCAAAGGTTCTCTTCGCCGCGGAGACAGGAGGGGCATTTGCCGCAGCCGATCCACGGGAAGGCGGCATAGCGCTGACCGATCTCGACACCCTTTGCGTCCGGTCCGATAGCGATTACCTCGCCCTCGATCTCGTGGCCCAGCGTGTGCGGTAGCTTCATGTTCGCCATCGGCAGTTTGTTGCCACCGCCAAGGTCGAAATATCCGTCATGAATGTGCACGTCGGAGTGACAGACGCCGGCGTTGTGAACCTTCAGCAGGACTTCTGTGCCGGTCGGCGTCGGGTTGGGCGTCTCGACGTCTTGAAGAGGCTTGCCGAATTCCGTGATCGCCTGACTGTGCATCTGCATCTCCCTGAGTGCTTTTTTCGTGCTGACTGCTTGTCAGTCTGGCAGGGCGGACGCGTGGCTTCAACCATTGTTCAGGCGCGGCCAATTGCCGGGTCGGTTT
>DASZCC010000436.1:0-2916 GCA_035943485.1 Rhizomicrobium sp.
AACCTGAAGCGTGGCGCGCCGGAAGCGGTGCTGTCGCTGCTGGCGATCACCTTCACGCCGAAGGGCGGCGAGGATCCCGGCGGCACCATCGCGCTCACGTTCGCGGGCGGTGGCGCGATCAAGCTGGAGGTCGAGGCGATCGATGCCGGCCTTACCGATGTCAGCGGCGCCTGGGCCGCGCTCGGCCGTCCCGAACACGAAGACAACTGACATGGCGCAGCGGCTTGATGCACGGGCGCCGGACTTCGCGGGCGCTTTCGACGCCCTGCTGAACGCCAAGCGCGAGATCGAGGAAGACGTCGCCGGTGCGGCGCGCGGCATCATCGCCGATGTGCGGGCACGGGGCGATGCGGCGCTGGTTGAACTCAGCAACAAATTCGACCGTGCCGGTGTGACCGTCGAGACGCTGCGGCTGTCTGATGCGGAGATCGACGCGGCCGAAGCGCAATGCCCGAAGGAGACGCTGGCCGCGCTCGATGTCGCGGCGGGACGGATCGAAGCCTATCACCGCCGCCAGTTGCCGAAAGATGAGTGGTTCACCGATGAGGCCGGCGCCGGTCTCGGCTGGCGCTGGACGCCGATCGACCGCGTCGGACTTTATGTTCCGGGCGGCACGGCGGCGTATCCAAGTTCGGTGCTGATGAACGCGATCCCGGCGCGCGTCGCCGGTGTCGGCAGCGTCGCGATGGTCACGCCGGCCAGCGGCGGCACGATATTGCCACTGGTGCTGGCGGCGGCGAAGCGGGCAGGGGTGCGGGAAATCTATCGCATCGGCGGCGCGCAGGCTGTTGCCGCTCTGGCCTTCGGCACGAAAACGATTGCGGCGGCGGACAAGATCGTCGGGCCGGGCAATGCCTATGTCGCGGCCGCCAAGCGCGAGGTCTATGGCCGCGTCGGCATAGACTCCATCGCAGGGCCGTCGGAGATTTTGGTGATCGCCGATGCGCAGAACAATCCCGACTGGATCGCTGCCGACCTGCTGAGCCAGGCCGAACATGATGCGTCGTCGCAGAGCGTGCTGATTACGGATGACGCAGCGTTTGCGACGAAAGTTGAGCAGGCGGTGGAACGCGCGCTGGCACTGCTGCCGCGCAAGGAGATCGCGGGTGCAAGCTGGCGCGACTATGGCGCGGTGATCGTGGTGGCGAAGCTGGAAGACGCTGCGCCGCTGTCCGACCGCATCGCGCCCGAGCATCTGGAGATCGCGACGGACGAGCCGGAGAAGATCGCGAAGCTGGTGCGCCACGCCGGCGCGATCTTCCTTGGCCGTCACACGCCTGAAGCCATGGGCGACTACATCGCGGGTCCGAACCATGTCCTGCCGACGGCGCGCACGGCGCGGTTCTCGTCGGGTCTCTCGGTGCTGGATTTTATGAAGCGCACGACATTGCTCCACTGCACGCCGGACACGATCGAGAAGATTGGCCCCGATGCGATCACGCTGGCCGAGGCCGAAGGGCTGGAGGCGCATGCCCGCTCCATCGCCGCGCGGCTCAATCGGGGCCGCAAGGAATGACGGACTCGTTCCGGCTCAGCGGCATCCATCTCGATGAACGTTCGATCGTGCGGCGGACGCGCGAGATCGAACAGGAACGCGACATCGCGATCTACGACCTGCTGGAATCCAACAGCTTCCGGCCAGAGGGTTCGCATGGCGGGCCGTACCAGCTGATCCTCAGCATCGAGGAGAACAAGCTCGTCTTCGATATCCATCTTGACGACAACGCCGACCACGGCAAGGTGATGCTGTCGCTCTCACCCTTCCGCAAGGTGATCAAGGATTACTTCCTGATCTGCGAGAGCTACTTCAAGGCGATCCGCCATGCCCCGCCGTCGCAGATCGAGGCCCTCGACATGGGCCGCCGCGGGCTGCATGACGAAGGCTCGGTGCTGCTGCGCGAACGCCTGTCCGGCAAGATCACGGTCGACCACGACACGGCGCGCCGGCTCTTCACCCTGATTTGCGTGCTGCACCTGAAGGGCTGAGCGATGCGGGGGCCCAATGGGGAAGAGCTGCCCGGCGCGATCCTTTTCGCCTGCACGATGAATTCCGTGCGCAGCGTGATGGCGGCCGCCATCATGAAGCACCTGTTCGGCAAGTTCGTCTATGTCGACTCCGCGGGCGTGCGCGTCGGCGAGCTCGATCCGCTGGCGGTCGAGGTGATGGACGAGATCGGCATCGAGATCGGCAAGTACAAGCCGAAGGATTTCGACCAGCTCGAGGATAGCTCCTTCGACCTCTGCGTTACGCTCTCGCCGGAGGCGCAGCACCGCGCGATCGACCTGGCGCATACCTCGGCGATCGAGATCGAATACTGGCCGACGATGGACCCCACGATCTTCGAAGGCTCCCGCGACCAGCGCCTGGAGAACTACCGCCAGGTGCGTGATGGGCTCATGAAACGGATCGAAGAACGGTTCGCGGGAAAGCGCGGGGCGGATACGTAACACTCAATGTGCGGGGATATCGTGCTGGGAATTCCCCCTTGAACCGAGTCTCTGCCGTCACCATCTAAGCTAAATCCCCATAGGTGCAGGCAGGCGGTTCGCGGTTTTCGCGGGCCGTTTTTTTGTGCCTGTTTGCATGGGGATTTGGAGCCAGCATGAACACCCGAGACCCACCCGCGCACGTCTGACCGTGCGGGTTGAAGTATTTTCTCGCACCCTTCGTAAGCCGGTTGTCCCCCGGAGAAAACGCTTCCCGCTCGACGCCCGGATTCCGTGCCGCGCGCTGAAAACGGAAGTCTCCGCGATGCACGCATGGACTCCGTCCGGAATGAGGCCTGAAATTGAAATTCTTTCCAAAAAGTCGATCGTCATGGCCGGGCTTGTCCCGGCCACCCATAAACTCCCTGCTGGACGGAGCGTATGGGTCGCCGGGACAAGCCCGGCGATGACGGAAGTGTGGTTTCGCTG
>DASZCC010000437.1:0-4448 GCA_035943485.1 Rhizomicrobium sp.
AAAGCCGCAGTGCCGGGATTGACGAAGGACAAAGGCGGCAGCTGGACCGCCGGTACCGAACTGCGCGGCACAGACGGCAAGACGACAGGTACTGATCTGTCGTTCAACAGCGTCGAGGCGCTGATGGTGAAGGAGCATGGACGCTCGCGCCTGATCCTTCTCACCGGTGACAGCCAGACGGACGGCTCGTTCTCGGCAATCCTTGCCGCTTATGACGACACAGCGAAGCGCCCGAAATTGCTTGACGTGATGGACGGCGGCGGCGACCGTTTTGTCGGCTTCTCCACGCCGCGCACGCTGGCGATTGCGCCGGACAGCGACGCTTTTCTCGTGAACGTCAACCACTTCAACTCGAACCAGAACTACACCGACGAGACGATCTATTATCTTGATGGCGGCAAGCTGAAGGTCGTGCTGGCGAACTTCACACTGAACGAAGGCAGCTGCGGCTACGAGATGCGACAGGTGCCGGCCTACAAGGTGCGCGAGGACAAGGGCGCACGCTTTAACGCGATCGCAGTGAGCGTGACGCAGACAACAACGCATAACGGCGAGGAATGCGACGCTGGCACGAAGTTGCCCAAGGCGGGAAGCGTGACCTACACCGACGTGTATAGGTTCGACGCGAAGAAAAACGAATTTGTGGCGCAGAGCAATACGTTGTCGAAACTGATCCAGCTGGATCAGTGATCGCCGAAAATCGTCTTCTCCTCTCCGAACCACAGCGGTGAGCGGGGCAGGTCGATGAACTTGCGTTCGTCTTCCAGCAGCGCGAGACCGGCTGCCTGCCGTTCCGGTGTCGGGTCAGCGAAGACGTCGGCAATGCTGTCCCACCACAGCTCTGCCATGCCGTCATACATTTCCGGTCCGCCGCGGGTGGCGCGAATGGCATCGTTCGCCTCCAGTGTGGACGAGTGCATCTGGACGTAGCGCCGAATCCGCAGAACCTCGCGGTGTTTCGCGACCAGCGGCGCGTGGTTGTCGTGCCAGTAGGCCTGGAATTGCTGGCGTGACAGGTGGGGCAGGCGGTGCAGGCAGAAGGTAAGCTTGATCATGGCGGAGAACTCCCGAGCGGATGCCATCTTGTGCTAAGAATCGGCACAAAGCACGGGAGACGGCAATGACGGTCCAGCTCAAGATCAACGGCCAAACCCATGATCTGGATGTCGAAGACGACGCCCCGCTCCTGTGGGTGATCCGCGACGAAGTTGGCCTCACGGGCACGAAATTCGGATGCGGTATCGCGCAATGCGGGGCGTGCACCGTGCATGTGAACGGCAATGCCCAGCGCAGCTGCGTCACGCCGGTGAGTTCCGTTGTCGGCGCCGAGATTACGACCATCGAAGGCCTGAGTGCCAACGGCCACACGCCAGTACAACTGGCCTGGATCGATCACCAGGTGCCGCAATGCGGCTATTGCCAATCGGGCATGATCATGGCGGTCAGTGCGCTGCTCAAGACCAACCCGCATCCAACCGATGAAGAGCTGGCGCTCGCGATCACCAATATCTGCCGTTGCGGCACCTATCCACGCATCCGCAATGCGGTGCGCGCGCTTGCGGAGGTGAAGTGATGACGGTGCATGCTCCCTCACGCCGCATGATCCTGCTTGGCGGTCTTGGAACTGCCGGCGCGCTCGTTGTCGGCTACGCATTGTGGCCGAGTCATCGCGCACAGCGTGCCGACGCCATAGCGGGCAAGCCCGGCCAGCACTTCGTCAACAACTGGATCCGCATCGGGCAGGACGACAGCGTAACCATCGTCGTTCCTCACTGCGACATGGGCACCGGCATCTTCACCGCGCTGCCGCAGATGGCCGCGGAAGAACTCGATGCCGACTGGAGCAAGGTCCGCGTCGAAGCGGCGCCGTCCGATCCGCTGTTCGCCAACGGGGCGCTCGCTGAGGGTTTCATTCTCGGCGGCAGGAACATGACGACGGCCGATCTTCCCGCCTTCCTGCGTGGCACGGTCGCCAATACGTTCCGGACGATCGCGACCTACATGGACCTGCAGGTGACGGGCGGTTCGTCGGCGGTCCGCGCTACCGGCGTCTATGGCATGCGTGTGGCCGGTGCCGCGGCGCGCGAAATGCTGGTGAAGGCCGCGGCGGCGCGCTGGAATGTCGATCCGTCGGAATGCACGACGAAGAACAACCGCGTCTACCACGCGGGCAGCGCGCGCGATTTCGGCTATGGCGAGCTTGTGCTGGAGGCTGCGGCCTACACGCCGTCCGGCAATCCATCGCTCAAGCCGCGCAGCCAGTACACGCTGGTCGGCAAGCCGGTACCGCGCGTCGACATCCCGAAGAAGGTCGACGGCACGACCAACTATGGTCTCGATGTGAAGCAGCCCGGCATGCTTTATGCCGCGATCCGCATCTCGCCGGTGTTCGGCGGCAAGCTCAAATCCGTGGACGCGAAGACCGTCGCCAATTTGCGCGGCGTGAAGAAGGTCGTGTCGCTCGACGATGCCGTCGTGGTCGTGGCTGACCGCTACTGGCGCGCGCGTGACGCTGTGGCGGCGCTGTCGCCTGTGTTCACTGATGGCGGCAACAGCGGCGTGAGTTCGTCGCAGATCGCAGCGCGCCATGCGACAGCGCTCAAAGGCGACGATCTGAAGAGCGATCTCTCGAAGGGCAATGGCGCGGGTGCGCTCACCGCTGGCAAGCTGGTCGAGGCCACTTATACGGTGCCGTATCTGGCGCACGCGCCGATGGAGCCGCTCAACGCCACAGCGCTGTGGCGCGACGGCGCGCTCGAAGTCTGGTCCGGAACGCAGGATGGCCTGGGCGCGCGCGTGTTCTGCGCGAAGATCGCGGGGCTGCCGCTGGAGCAGGTGACCTATCACCTTCTGCCGATGGGTGGCGGTTTCGGTCGACGCCTGCCGGGTTATTACGACTTCCTGGAGCACGCGATCCGCACGGCGATGGCGATGCCAGGCGTGCCGATCAAGCTGATTTACACCCGCGAGCAGGACATGCAGCACGATTTCTACCGGCCGAACGTCACGAGCCGTTTCCGCGCGACGCTGGACGCCAAGGGTATGCCGCTGGCCTGGACCAATGACTACACGACGGACGATGATCCGGCGACGGAAGCGCACATCGTCTATGGCATCGACAACCAGGCGATCCGCACCGCGAAGGTCGCGACATCAATCCCGGTCGGACCATGGCGCAGTGTCGAGGCGTCGTGGCATGGCTTCTTCATCGAGAGCTTCGTCGACGAGCTCGCGCATGCCGCAGGCAAGGATCCCCTCGAATACCGCCGCGCGCTGCTCACCAACGCGCCGCGCCATCTCGCGACGCTCAATCTGGCGGCAGAGAAGGCCGGATGGACCACGCCGCTTCCCGCCGGCAAGGCACGGGGCATCGCGATGTTCGAGTGCTTCCAGACAATCGTGGCGCATGTCGTGGAGATCAGCCTCGACAGTTCGGGCAATCTCAAGGTCGATCGCGTGGTGACGGCAGCCGATTGCGGAATGGCCGTGAACCCTGACGGCTTCAAGGCGCAAATCGAGGGCGGCATCATTTTCGGATTGTCGGCGGCGCTGAACGGCGAGATCACGATCGACAAGGGCGCCGTGCAGCAGGCGAACTTCCCGGACTATGAGATGGTCCGTCTCGCGCAATGCCCGCAGATCGAGGTCTACATCCACGAGAGCGATGCGCCGCTCGGTGGTGCGGGCGAGCCCGGCGTGCCGCCGCTCGCGCCGGCGATCGCCAACGCGGTGTTCGCGGCGACAGGAAAGCGCATTCGGGAGCTGCCGCTCAAGAACCACAACCTGACAGTGGCGGCGATCTAGCTCAGCGCGGCAGCCACGCAGGCTCGTCCGATCCCAGCCGTACCACCGGACGCGACCACCGTGCCGGTGTCGCCGACATCGTCACCGGCGGACGCAAATGAGTCATCGGACCGAAGCCGGTGTCTTCACGGACGGACCAGGCGCGCACTTCATCGGGTGTCACCTGACGCGCCTCGGCATCGTGTGCCAGTCCCAGGCCGCGCAGCCATGTGGCCGTCTGAACCAGTGAGACACGCACCAGATACGAGCCGCCATAGAGTGCGCGTCTCTGTAACGCGACAAGGCTGCCGAATGCGGCGAGGAAGCCTGTCGTGTAATCGGTCACGGCGCCGGGCTGGAGCTTCGGACCATCTTCGTCGCCGTGCATCACCGCCATGCCGCTGACTGTCTGGCCGAGCTGCTCCCAGCCCGGTCGCGCGCGCCAGGGTCCTTCGTGGCCGTAGCAGTTAATCGCCGTGACGATGATGCCGGGCCGCAGCGCCGCGAGTTCGAGCGGCCCGAAACCGAGCCGCTCCAGCGCGCCTTGCCGATAGCCTTGCGTGAACACATCCACTTCGCGGACCAGATCGCGCAGACGCGTCCGCCCCTCGTCAGTCGCGAGATCAACGAACGCGGCGCGTTTGCCGTGCCCAGTGTCGCTGACG
>DASZCC010000438.1:0-6075 GCA_035943485.1 Rhizomicrobium sp.
ATGCTGCCGTCCGACATGCCCGCTCTCAGCAAGGTGCGCAGCACCATCACATTGGCGGCATGGGCAGCGATCATGTCCTGCCGCGCGCGGCCGTGAAAATAGTCGAGCTCGCTCAACACCGCTGATGGGGCTCGATCCGTATCCAGGGTGCGCCGCAGGAAGTCGACAATGCGCTCCAGCCCCGAACCCTGGGCGCGAGACGCCGCGGCCAGATCGGCCGCCATGACTTCGCAGGTATGGCGATAGCACTGCTCGGCCAGCTCGTCGCGATCGCGCACATAGTAGTAGAGCGCGGCCCGCGTCAGCCCCATGCGGCGCGCGATGCGTGCGAAAGACGCGCCGGCGATGCCACGCGCGTTGAATTCACGTGCCGCCTCCTCGAGCAGGCGGCTGCGCCTGTCCTCCGGCGCGCCGGCGATCGCGTCTTCGGATGCGGAATGCAGCATGTCCGGTCCCGGAATCTGGATTGACAACAAATTACGCCACCATCTGTGACTGTCAAACAACTTGACAAGATAGATCATCTACGAGTTATGTCTACATACTCAAGTGTCAAATCGGTCGTAAGAGCCGGTTGAAGGGGAGTTGAACGCCATGACCGGACCCATAGGCCGCTTCGGCCTGGCCTTTGCCGCATCCGTGGTTCTTTTGCCCGCTGCGGCGCGCGCCGACGACACGATCGAGACCGTCGTGGTCACGGCCGAGCACCGCTCGGCGGACGTCATGAACATCGGCATGAACGTCACGGCGCTCTCGGCTTCGGATCTGCGGGCCTCCCGCATCACGACGCCGACCGACCTCGCCGGGCAGCTGCCCAATGTGGACGTGAAGACCAACATTCCGGGCGCGCAGCAGATCATCACGGTGCGCGGCGTCGGCCTCGACGACTTCTCCTCCACCAACAATTCCAGCGTCGGCGTCTATGTCGACGACGTGTTCCTGGCTTCCTTCGCGGAGATGGATTTCAACTTCTTCGACCTCGAGCGGATCGAGGTGCTCAAGGGTCCGCAGGGCACGCTCTACGGCCGCAACTCCACCGCCGGCGCGATCAACATCATCTCGGCACGTCCGTCTTTTGATGCCTTCTCAGCGAATGTCTCGGCTGGCTACGGCAATTACGACCGCTTCGAAGCCGATGGCGCTGTGAACATCCCGATCACAGACAATTTCGCGTTGCGTTTCTCCGGCGAGACGATCCAGCAAGGCGACGGCTACTGGTTCAGTCGCGTGCTCAACCGTGATCTTGGCCGCCAGAACATCTTCCTCGGCCGGGCGCAGGCGCTCTGGCAGGCGACGCCGGATCTGACCGTGCTCCTGAAGTTCGAGGGCGAACACAATCGCTCCGAGATCGGCGTCGGCAAGTCCTTCGGCACGATTTCGACCACGGCGGCGTCTTGCCCGGACTTCGACAATCCTGGGCATTGCATCAACCTGCACGGCTATGTCGACACGACGAAAGATGTGTTCCAGGGCGACTGGAACCACCTCGCGCCCTATCACGTGGATCAGTGGGGCACGACGCTTCATATCGACGACAATCTCGGCTGGGCGACGCTTTCCAGCATCACCGGCTACATAAACTTCAAGCGCGAATTCTACACAGACGCAGACGCCGCGCCGACTACCGATGCCGAGTTCGACCAGAACGACGCCGTGCTGCAGATCAGCCAGGAGCTTCGCCTGGCTGGAACAACACCGGGCGGCATCGAATGGCTGGCGGGCGCGTACTATTCCTGGGATCGCGTGCACTCCTATACACCGGGCTCGCTGCGAGACTTCTTCGCCGTCGCGTTCGGCGCGCCAGGCGATGTGTTCATCCAGTCGCTGCAGAAGACGCAATCGGCCGCGCTGTTCGGCCAGGTGAAGGTGCCGCTGACGGATCAACTGTCACTGACCGGAGGGTTGCGGCTAACGTATGAGGATCGCGCCTATACCGGCGGCTCGTCCTTCTTCTATACCGGCACGACCACGCCGTATTTCGGCGGCGCGTTCAATACGTTCATCGACGACAAGATATTCGATCGCAACGTGTCGTGGCGCGGCGCGCTAGATTACAAGCCCGATGACGACACGCTGTGGTATCTCAGCATCTCGCGTGGCAACAAGAGCGGCGGTTTCTTCAACGGCATCTCGACGAACTCAGCTGCGCTTGCACCCTACAAGCCGGAAGTGCTGACCGATTACGAAGGCGGCGTGAAGAGCAAGCTGTTCGACGACTCCATGCTGATCGATGCCAGCATCTTCTACTACGACTACACTAACCTGCAGGCGCAGACCTTCACCAGTGTCGGCGCAGTTTCGCTGATCAAGCTGAGCAACATCCCCAAGGCCACGATCTATGGTCTTGATCTGGATGCGACATGGCTGCCGCTCGACGGAGTCACGCTGCGTGGTGGTCTGGGCCTGTTGCACACAAGGCTCGGCGCCTTCCCGTTCTCGAATGCCGGCGGCCCTACGATCGCGCCGGCCGGCAACCAGCTCCCCGATGCACCCAGCGTCTCGTTCAACGGCCTGGCGCGGTATGAGCACGACGTGTTCGCGGGCTGGCATGGCGCTGGTCAGTTCGAGGCGCATTATGCCATCGACACCTACAAGGAAGCGCTGAACACGCCATACCTGTTCACGAATGCGAACTGGACGTTTGACGGACGACTCTCGGTCGCCACGCCGGCCCGCGACTGGGAGCTGGCTTTCTGGATCAAGAACCTCACCGACGAGCACCATGTCGTGCAGGCGACGGATGACGGCACGTCCGAAGGCTATCGTGTATTTAATGCGCCGCGCACGCTGGGCTTCACCTTGAGTCACAATTTCGACTGAACACGGCTCTTACCGAGTGCCGCCGATTGCTGCGATACTGCGCCGGGACAGGGGTGTTTCGGCAAATGGCGGTCAGGCATGTGGTTATGGGGGCGGTGGCTGCGCTGCTTTGCGCCTGTCCTGCCTCCGCCGACACGATCGAGACCGTCGTCGTCACGGCGAGTCCGCCCGATCCTGTCGGCAATGCGGCCTTCTCGGTCGTCACGCTCAGTGCGGATCAGCTGCGCAGTGACACGCAGCTCGATGCGGCGCTGGAGCAGGTGCCCGGTCTGTCGCTGTTCCGCCGAGACAGCTCGCTCTCCGCCAATCCTACGACGCAGGGTGTGAGCCTGCGTTCCATCGCGCCGTCCGGTGCGGGCAGGGCGCTCGTCACGCTCGACGGCGTGCCGCAGAACGATCCGTTCGGCGGCTGGGTGATCTGGTCGTCGCTGCCGGGCGAGGACATCGGCGGCGCACAGGTGGTGCGTGGCGCGGGCGCTGGTCCCTACGGTGCGGGCGCACTCACGGGTGTGATCGCGCTGGATGAAGCGCGCGGCGATGGACTGGTGGCGGCCGATGCCTCGCTCGCGCAGCTGAACGGCAAGCGCATCGCGGCATCGGGGGGCACGACGATCGGGCCGATAACGCTGTTCGCCAGCGCCTCGGATGAGGACAGCGATGGCTGGATCCCCGTCGATCCCGCCCAGCGCGGACCGGCCGACGACGCCGTGACGCTGCACGCACGCAACGCCTCATTGCGCGCGGAGGCCGAGCCCATTGCTGGCACGCTGGTGTCTGTGCGTTTCAGCGCCTACGGCGAGAACCGTGACTCGGGTCTTGTTGGTGGGGCGTCTTCTGCGAGTGGCGTCACATCCAGCATCACGATCGCACATCCGGAAGCGGGTGATGATCTCGGCTGGCGCATGCAGGCATGGCTGCGCGATTCCGCTTTCTCCAACACATCGGTCTCGATCGCGCCGCACCGCGCCTTTACGACGCTGACCAACAACCAATACGCGACGCCCGCGCTTGGCTGGGGTTTCAACGCTGCGTTGCGCGGCGGCTGGTCGGTGTTCGACTGGGAGATCGGCGCCGACGCGCGCTTCGCGCAGGGCGACTCGCTGGAGCATGCCACCTTCATTACCGGCCATCCGACGATCGGGCGCGACAGCGGTGGACGTACCTTTGTCGGCGGCATCTATCTGGAAAGTGCTGCACACATCGATGGCCTGCTGGCAACGCTCGGCCTGCGCGCCGACGACTGGGCCTCGACCGGTGGTCATGTGATCCAGACTTCACTCGCCACCGGAGCGGTGACATCAGACCGGCGCTTTGCGGGGCGGAGCGGAACGTTGCCGACCGCGCGGCTGGGACTGCGCCAGGAACTGGATGACGGCCTCTATCTCCGCTCGGCGGCCTACGGAGGATTCCGCGCGCCGTCGCTGAATGAGCTCTATCGCCCGTTCCGGCTCGGCAACAACATCACCGAAGCCAATCCAGCGCTCGCGCCGGAGAAGCTCTACGGCGCTGAGGTCGGCGTCGGCCAGACCCACGATGCGTTCGGTTGGGCTGTGACGGGCTTCTACAACCAGCTGAATGGTGCGATCACGAACGTCACAGTCGCACGCGGGCCAGTCGTGGTGCCGGGTCTTGGAACTGTCCCGGCCGGAGGGCTGCTGATCCAGCGCCAGAATGCGGGCAACATCGACGCCTATGGCATCGAGTCCGAAGCGCACTGGCAGGTGAGCGACTGGCTCGGGCTGCACGCAGCCTTCGACTATGTCGACGCGCATGTTCAGGGGCATCAGATTGCGCCGCAGCTCACGGGGCTGCGTCCGTCACAGGCGCCGCGCGCCACGCTGACGGGCGGCCTGCGCGCGACGCCGCTGGACCGGCTGACGATGACGGCCGACGTCCGCTATGAGAGCGCCCGTTTCGCCGATGACCAGAACACGCTCCGGCTGGCGCCGGCCACGACGGTGGATGCGCGGATCGCCTACCGCCTGTGGGATGGGCTGTCTGCCTATGTGGCGGGCGACAATCTGCTGAACAGCCGTGTCGCCACCACCGAGAGCGCGGATTTTGTCACAAACTATGCGGCGCCCCGCGTTCTGCGCATCGGTCTTTCGTGGACCGAATAACGCAGGCGAAAACGCGGGCCACCCGGCTATAGTCGGCGCGTCTCCCTGTCAGGACTCCCATGAAGAAAATCTATCCCGACGCCAAGGCGGCTCTCGACGGCGTGCTGTTCGACGGCATGATGATCATGTCCGGCGGGTTCGGCCTGTGCGGCATTCCGGAGAACCTGATCACGGCGCTGCACGATGCCGGCACAAAAAATCTGACCGTCGTCTCGAACAATGCCGGTGTCGATGATTTCGGTCTGGGCATCCTTCTGCAGACGCGCCAGATCAAGAAGATGATCTCGTCCTACGTCGGCGAGAACGAGACGTTCGAGAAGCAGTATCTCGGCGGCGAGCTGGAGCTGGAGTTCAATCCGCAAGGCACGCTGGCCGAACGCATCCGTGCCGGTGGCGCGGGCATTCCGGGCTTCTACACCAAGACCGGCGTCGGCACGCTGATCGCCGATGGCAAGGAGCACAAGGAATTCGACGGCCACACATATATCATGGAGCGCGGTCTGGTCGCCGATCTCTCGATCGTGAAGGCATGGAAGGGCGACGCGCAGGGCAATCTCGTCTTCCGCAAGACCTCGCGCAATTTCAATCCGATGATGGCGACGGCAGGCAAGGTCACGGTGGCCGAGGTCGAAGAACTCGTCCCTGTCGGCTCGCTGGACCCCGACAGCATTCACACGCCTGGCATCTTCGTCCAGCGCATCATCCAGGGCCGCAACTACGAGAAGCGGATTGAAAAACGCACTGTAAGGGAGGGCTGAGCAATGCCCTGGACACGTGACGACATGGCCAAGCGCGCGGCCAAGGAATTGCGCGACGGGTTCTACGTCAATCTCGGCATCGGAATTCCGACGCTGGTGGCCAACTATATTCCCGACGGCATGGACGTGACGCTGCAGAGTGAGAACGGCATGCTGGGCATGGGGCCGTTTCCGACCGAGAACGAGGTCGACCCCGATCTCATCAATGCCGGCAAGCAGACGATCACCGAACTCGACCGCACCTCGTATTTCTCATCCGCCGACAGTTTCGCGATGATCCGCGGCGGTCACATCGATCTCTCCATCCTGGGCGCTATGGAAGTGTCTGAGGGCGGCGATCTCGCCAACTGGATGGTGCCGGGCAAGCTCGTGAAGGG
>DASZCC010000439.1:0-2626 GCA_035943485.1 Rhizomicrobium sp.
TCTCTATCGCCGCATCGCGCGGCTTGATGACGTGATCTTCGCGGGCGGCCTCAAGGCCCAGTCCGGCGTCCAGGCGCAGTTCAGCCGCCTCGAAAAAGCGTTCGGCGAAGACGCGGCGTGAGTGACGGCGCGGATAAACGCGCCCAGGCAAATCGCAAAGAAATGACCGTGGATGCAGCGCTTGTTGCGCGGCTCCTGACGGTACAATTCCCCGAATACGCCGGCTTGCCGCTTGTGCCTGTGCGGCATGGCGGGACGGACAACGCCATCTTCCGCCTTGGTTCGGACAAGGTGATCCGGCTGCCGCGCCATTCCGAGTCGGCGGTTCAGGTCGACAAGGAAGCGGCTTGGCTTCCGAGGATCGCGCCGCACCTTCCGCTTGCGACATCTGTTCCGCTCGCGAAGGGACTACCGGGCGATGGCTACCCGTTCTCCTGGACCATCTGCCCTTGGTTTGAAGGCGATCTTCCCGACCCGGACAATCTCGCAGATGCGCCTCAGCTGGCGCGGTCGCTGGCCGGATTTGTTCGAGCGCTGCAGGCGATCGATACCAGTGGCGGTCCGTCACCGGGCGCGCACAATTTTTGGCGCGGAGGTCTGCTTGCGCACCGCGACAAGCCGATGCGCACGGCGCTCGCGGCAGCTCGAGACATGACAGACACCGACGCCGCTGCAAAAGCATGGGATGCAGATATGCGAACACCGGTCTGGCAGGGACTGCCGGTCTGGATTCATGGCGACCTGCATCCCGGCAATCTGCTTTTGCAGCGGGGCCGTCTGCATGCCGTTCTCGACTTCGGTGGTCTTGGCGTTGGTGATCCGGCCTGTGATCTGCTGGCGGCCTGGTATCTGTTCTCGCCCGAGGTCCGCGCGATATTCCGCGAAGCGCTCCAAGTCGATGATGCCAGCTGGGCGCGCGGCCGCGGCTGGGCCTTGTCGATGGCGATGATCGCGCTGCCGTTCTATCGGACGACCAGTCCGTCGATTGTCGCGATCTCGCAGCGCGTGATCGACGCGGTGCTTGCCGACCACAAAGCAAACGGCCTTCCAGCGTCAGGCTGAAAGGCCGTGGAAGTCGACGAGGCGGATAGGTTACTTGTTGTCCGGCTTCACGAACCCGGCGAACTTCTTGTTGAAGCGCGTCAGACGGCCGCCGCGGTCCATCAGCTGCTGCTGACCGCCGGTCCAGGCCGGATGCGTCGTCGGATCGATGTCGAGGGTCAGCTGCTGGCCAGCCTCGCCCCAGGTCGTGCGGGTCTTGTAGGTCGAGCCGTCGTTCAGGCGGACTTCGACGAAGTGGTAGTTGGGGTGGATGCCCTTTTTCATGGCGCGGAAGCCCTTTAGACCCGTATTTGAAGCCGGGGCTTATACGGGGCGACCCCGCCCAAGGCAAGACCACGCGCGTCGAACGGTCCCTTAGCCGGGGCCGGAACGCTCCTATATATCTGCCGGGCCGTTGATTTTCCGGGCAAACCACGTGTCGCAGACCGGCGAGGACTACGCGGAACAGGTGCAGCATGTGGCCGCCGGACGGGCGAAAAGCCGCTCGCTGCGCCCCCTTGTCCGGGTTCTGCCGTTCCTGAGGCCCTACCGGCTCGCAATCGGCATCGCGGCCGTTGCGCTGGTCTGTTCCTCGACCGCCAGTCTTCTGATCCCGCCGGCCCTGGGCCGGCTTGTCCAGAACGGCTTCAGCCGGCAACTCGCTGGCCATATCGACGAGTACTTCTTTCCCCTCATCGGAATTGCGATCGCCCTCGCCCTCGCAACGGCCGTGCGCTTCTACTTCGTCACCTGGCTGGGCGAGCGTGTGATCGCCGATATCCGCAAGGCGGTGTTCGACCACGTGATCGGCCTGTCGCCTGCCTTCTTCGAAGTCACGCGCACCGGCGAGGTGCTGTCGCGCCTCACCGCCGATACGACCTTGATCCAGACCGTGATCGGCTCCTCCGCCTCCGTCGCGATGCGCAATCTCGTGATGCTGACCGGTGCCTTCATCCTGCTGTTCATCACCAGCGTGAAGCTCACCGGTCTTGTACTCGGCATTGTCGTGCTCGTGCTGATCCCGCTCATTCTGTTCGGGCGTTGGGTTCGCACCCTCAGCCGCAAGAGTCAGGACCGCATCGCCGACACTTCCGCACGCGCCGCGGAGACTCTTAACGCCGTGCAGACGGTGCAGGCGTTCACGCATGAGACGATCGAGCGCGAGGCTTTTGGACAGACCGTCGAAAGCTCCTTCGACATCGCGGTGAAGCGGACGCGAGCACGTGCCGTGATGACCGCTGTTGTAATGTCGGCGGTGACGACCTGCGTCGTCGGCGTGTTCTGGGTCGGTGCGCACGACGTGGTGGCCGGCCGCATGAGTATCGGTCTGCTGACGCAGTTCGCAGGTTATGCAGTGATCTTCGTCACCGGTATGGGCGCGATGAGCGAGACCTGGGGCGATCTGCAGCGCGCCGCAGGTGCCTCCGAGCGTCTGATGGAACTTCTGCATGTGCCGCCCGCGGTCGCGGTGCCGGAACATCCCGTGATGATTGCCAAACCCGCGACGGGCGCCGTCACGTTCGATGACGTGACCTTCCGCTATCCCGCGCGTCCTGACTTCGCGGCGCTCAACAATTTTTCGCTG
>DASZCC010000440.1:0-2245 GCA_035943485.1 Rhizomicrobium sp.
ATCTGCGCGAACGCTTCTTCGTTGGCCGGGTTGATGACGTCGATGGTCTTCGGCGTGACGGGATCAACCCATTTGCCGTCGATATAGAATTGAAGCTTCTTCTGCATTCCCTGAACTCCCTGTTGTCGGATCTTGTCGGGACTTTGCCCGGAATTCCGCTGACATAAAATCACATCGGCGGCGAACGGCAAAGCTGCCGTTAATCCCCGTATTTGTTGCGTGGAATAGACCTTTCCGCGCCTGCGAGAAGGGAAAACTACGCCCTGAAATTGAGCTCGACCGTGATCCCGTCGGGGTCGGACACGAAAAGCTGGCGGATCTTGCTGCCGGGCACCCCCGCCTCGCGCAGCTGATGGCCATTCCTGGCGAGGATGTCCCGCGTCGCGTCGATATCCTTGGCACTGAAGGCGATATGATCGAGCGCGCCTGTGCCGCGGCCCACGTCGCCCAATTGTTCCACCAGATGAACGACCGGCGTGCCGGCGAGGTAGAGCCAATACCCCTTGAAGGTAAATGGCGGCCGGTCGCCTACCGTAAGGCCGAGCATATCGCGATAGAAGTCGCGCGTGCGTTCCAAGTTGGCGCAGCGGATCGTGTAGTGCTCGAGGCGTTCAGCCGGCATGGCGCAAATCCTGTGGGCTGCGCGTTATAGCAGCGTTCGCCGTCTCGCAGAATGGGCGTATGATTCTATGGCATGTGAGTCTTGAGGTAGCCAAGCAATGCAATATGTGTGCGATGCCGGTGGACGGAAGACCTGGTTTCGACTGGAGACCGAGGTCGAGGCGGTGGCAGAGTCCGAGGCCCTCAAACATGCTGTCGAGAAATACTTCCGGCGCGAGAAGGCGGCGGCCGAACGGCTCTACCATCCGACCAGCACTCATCCGATCGAGCGTGACATTGGGCTGAATGCGCACGTCGCGCGCACGATGCCGATGTTCCTGACGCTCCGCGAGCACGATGGCACGCCGGTGGCGACAGCGATGCTGCCACCCGGCGGCAAGGATACCGAATTCCGTATCATCATAGTCGGCGCCACCAACAGCGATCCCTATCCCGCACAGGCTGACGCGATCGCGGCGCTGGGCAAGCATTTCGGACTGTCGCTGCCGCGCGAGCGGTGCTTTCCGTACCAGACGTATGGCGTGTAAGCGTCCACTGTAAATTTAACACTGCATGCTCAATCCGCCCTATTCTCCGCGCGGAAATCCGAGGCTTTCATATGAACCGATTTACTGCCGCCCTGCTCGCCAGCGCGATATTGATCACACCGGCCTTCGCCACACTGAAGCCAGGCGACACCGCACCCGACTTCACGACCAAGGCCGCGCTGGACGGCAAGGAGTTCACCTACTCCCTCGCCGATGCGCGCAAGAAGGGACCAGTGGTGGTCTACTTCTACCCCAAGGCTTTCACGCAAGGCTGCTCACTTGAGGCGCATGCTTTCGCAGAAGCGATGGACAAGTTTACCGCGATGGGCGCTACCGTGGTCGGCGTTAGCCACGATGACATCGCAACGCTGGACAAATTCTCCGTCAGCGATTGCGTCAGCAAATTCCCCGTAGCGTCCGACGGCGACCAGACGATCATGAAGTCCTACGACGCCGTGCTGGCGATGAAACCCGATCTTGCGAACCGCACGTCCTATCTGATCGCGCCGGACGGGCATGTTATCGCGGAGTACACCAACCTCGATTATGACAAGCACGTCGACACCATGCTGGCCGCGTTGACCGCATGGAAGAAGGACCAGAAGTAGCGCTAGTTCTGCTGCTTCAGCACAACGCACGTGCCCGCCTTGCGTGTCACAGCGTCAATCGCCACCGAGAATCCCGGCGTGTGGAGCGGGTCGACGGTGACGTGCCAAGTGTGATCCGAGAGCGTCGCGTGCCAGGGGCCGTAGAATGCCTGGCCGCGGCCGCACGCCTGCTTTGCGATCGTTGATGCCTCCGCGGGGAGCTTGACGGAGTGGTCGTTCGCGTCGCGCGTACAAGCTGCGGCGAGCACCATGATCGGGAGTGCGATATGCAGACGGTATTTCATGCGACTCGTTCTAGATGGGATGACCGTGCTGCACGCATGAAGCTTCGGTAAGGCGGCGCCTTAGATTCGGCGGGAATCGTAGGCCCAGTGCAGCACGGCCTGTCTTTGCCGCGGACGGCAATGCAGGTCGCCAGGCTCGCAGGCCTTCTTGATCTGAGCGATGTGCCGGACGATCTGGCGCCAGCGACGGATCTGCCGCGCGTCA
>DASZCC010000441.1:0-3796 GCA_035943485.1 Rhizomicrobium sp.
CGTCGTCATCGCCTTCGCTCAACGGCGTGCCGTCGGGGTCGAGACGTGGAACTTCGGGTCGTCATAATTGGCGCGCTTGTCGGCATAGTAGCGCTCGTACCAGTCACCTTCGCGCGCGGCGTTGAAGGTGAGGAACATGGCACGGCGCGATGATTGCGTGCCGTTTGGCGCCGACCGATGGGGCACGAAGCTGTCGAACAGCACGAGATCGGTGGGCGAGGTCTCAACGATCTGCCAATGGAAGTTGGCGATCGTCTCTTGTCTGACATCGCCGTGCGAAGGACCGCCTTCATTGAAGGCGAGCAGGGCACGGCCATCGATCTCTTCGCGCACCGCGCCTGCCATCCCTCGTGCGGCGCGTGCCCAGTCGACTGCGAACTCGAGACAACCATTTGCGCGTGTCGCCGGATCGATCGGCAGCATCGCAGTGATGTTGTAGCGGGGCCCGAACGCCTGATAGGCGGCGAAATCCTGATGCGGCCCGAACGCGCCGCCGCCGGAATGCTTCTCGTTCTCCTTGTCCTTGAAGGGGATGAAAGCTTCGCCGGCGAGCGCGGAAATAACGGGAGCGATACGCGCCATGACCATCGCGCGAAGTTCCGGCATGGCGCCGAGGAGGTATTCAAAGCGGCAAACCTGCTCAGGATCGACGGCTTCCGGTACGACGATGAGGCCGCCATCGCGCGCAAGGACGGAGGGAGACACGCCGTCCTGTATCGCGCGTGCCAGCGTCGCCGTGGCTTCCCAGCCCATCGCGCGTGACCACCCATCGATGGCCGCGACGTCGCTCGCGCTGAAGAAATCGCGCAAGACAAGAAAGCCATCCCGCGCAAATGACTGACGCTCTGCTGTGCCGATGTGCGCAGCCGGGATATGGCGCAAGAAATGGTCGATGGACGGCGGTTTGGCGTGCGGATCCTTGGCGAGATCGTCGAGCCGGCGGAGCGCGACAGCGTCCATCGCGAATGGTGTGTCCCTGAACGCGACAGCCTCGGTCGCGCCCATCGGGCCGCCCTGCAGCTTCAGGCTGATAATCGAGTCGGGTGCGAGGGTGCTCTCATATTCGGGCTCGGTACCACACAGGTAGCGCTTGGCAGCCACGTGCAGCCGTACCGGCTCGGACACGCTTGCGGGCAATCGCGCGGCGAGCCAGTTGCCGCCCGCGGCCTCATGTCGGCCGTCGATACCCAGTGCGGCCGGGTTCTCGCCGAAGCCGCCGACCATGTGGCCGACATCGTGGAGCAAGGCGGCAAGGACCAAGGCTGGGGCAGCGCCACCTGATTCCGCGCGGTCAGCAGTCTGAAGGGCATGCTGGAGCTGGCTGATCTCCTCGAGGTCATAGCGCCGATGCCCCAGCGAACCGTAAAGGGTCGCGATTTCCTGTTCGAGTTCTTGTGCATCAAACATGAATCCAGTTTGCCATGCCCGGGCGGTTCTTGGGATAGAAGATTTGCAAGTGAGCGCGCCGTTGCCCTAAATCGTCGCATGCTGAAGTCTTCGCGTCGTGTCCCCGTCAAAACCGAGAAGCTCCGACGCGCACCGCGGCGCGCGCCCGCGCTTGATGGCAAGCTGAAACCCAGCCAGCAGCGGGCCCATTCGACGTATGACGCGATCCTCGAGGCGGCGGGCGAGCTGCTGGCCGAAGTCGGTGTCGAACGGCTTTCCACCAACCTGGTCTGCAAGCGGGCCGGGCTCACGCCGCCGGCGCTCTATCGCTACTTCCCTAACAAGTACGCGCTCCTGAAAGAGCTCGGCGCGCGGCTGATGGCGGCACAGGACAAGGTGGTGTTCGCCTGGCAGGACGGCGCGCGCGATGTCGATCTCACCACCGTGGACGCGAGCGCGGAATACCGGCGGCAGGTCCAGCAGAAGGTGAACGCTGTCACAAAAACCTTCCCTGGTGGCGGCTGGGTGATGCGCGCATTGCGTGCGGTGCCGACTCTGAGCGCCGTGCGCATCGAGTCGCGCGAGACGGTGGCCGAGCGCGATTTCGCGGCGCTGGCGAAACTCTATCCGAAGGCTGACCGGCGCGTCCTGCGGGTCGCGGCCACGCTTTCGGTGGAAGTGATGTACGCCTCGACCGAACTTGTGATGGATCAGCCAGAACTCGACGCCGATCTCGTGACTCAGGAGATCGCCTATATGACGGCGCTCTACCTGGAGTCGTTCGGCAGGCCGCGCCGCAAGGCGCGCCCGCGATAGGTTAGCGACGCGACTCCAGCATCGCGCTGAGCGCCGGGTGCGGCGCCAGTGACTTTCGCGATACGGCAAGAGCACGAAATGAGTCGTCGGCAGCGTTCAGCGCCTGGGCAATGTCGTCCCTGGTCATCGCCGCACACATGAACATGTTGTGCCAGGGATGGACGTAGACGCCGCGGCGCACCATCTCGGCGCTCCAGCCATAGCCGACGCGGAAATCCGGATCCTCCTCGAACAGGATGAGCGGCATCTGCGCCGGTCCGGTCTGACGGATGGCAAAGCCATGGCGCTGCGAGATTTCATCGAGACCAGTGCGGAGTTCTTCGGCGAGGGCGGTGGTGTGTTCGAGATAGTCGCCGGTTGCGATCTCGTTCAGCGCGGCGATAGAGGCCGCCATCGGGACGGCAGCAAACCAGAAGGAACCCGTGACATAGATCGAACCGGCTGCGGTGCGCGCCTTGTCCGAACCAAGCAACGCGGAGATCGGATAGCCATTGGCGATCGCCTTGCCCCAGCACGACAGGTCCGGTTTCACGCCGACCAGCGACCAGCTGCAATCGCGCGCCATCCGGAAACCGCCGCGCACGTCATCGACGATCAGCAGGGCTTCGCGCTCGTCACAGATCGCACGGGCCCGCCTGGCGTAAGCAGGGTCGGGCATGTGCTGATCGACGAACGCGTCATGCTTGAAGGGGGAGGCGAAGATGGCAGCGAGATCATTGCCGGCGGCGATGACAGCGGCTTCCAGACTCCCGATGTCGTTGAAGGTGTAGGTGATGATGTGTGCGCGGTCCTCTGGTGCGGTTCCTGCGGGGTTCGGCGTGCACCACGGCGCCGCGCCGTGATACGCGCCCTTCGCGACGAGGATCTTGCGTTTGCCGGTGTGAGCGCGCGCGGTCATCATCGCCATCGTTGTCGCGTCGGTGCCGTTCTTGCAGAACATCGCCCAGTCGGCGTGGCTGATCATGCCGACGAACTTCTCCGCCAGTTCGACGAGCACGGGACCCGGTCCCGTCATCGCATCGCCAAGGCGCTGCTGCGCGGCGGCGGCCGCGTCGACGACCTTGTTGCCATAGCCGAGGAGGTTGGGCCCGTAGCCACACATGAAATCGAGATAGGTATTGCCATCTGTGTCCCACAGCCGCGCGCCCTCGGCACGTGCAAAGAATTGCGGGTAGTTGTCCGGCAGAAGGCGAACCGTCTCATGGCCGTACATGCCATTGGGAATGACAGCGAGAGCGCGTTCGCGAAGGGCCCGGTCGCGGGAATTGGCCTGGGACATGGCGTTCTCCAAACGATAGCTTTGACTACCTTACGCGATCCCGTCCCGTCAGGTCAGTAGAAATCGACACCGAGTCCCGCTAAAAATTTAGGCAGCTGTCTCGACATAGCGGAACAGATTCCTCGCACCCAGCAGGCTTATCTCATCGACGCGGCGCTCATCCTCGCCTCCCGCGATGCCGTAACGAGAATCGTATTTCAGCGTCGCTTGCCCGTCCTTCACGCTGACGACAGTTGCGAGGAGCCATTGCTGGCGCCCCGCTGTCCATGCCGACCAGCTCTGGCCTATGCGCACTTCGTTCGGCGTCTCTGACAT
>DASZCC010000442.1:0-1928 GCA_035943485.1 Rhizomicrobium sp.
GTTCCGCGCCCAGATGCTGACCGAGTTCGCGCGCATGTCGTGCGACGACGGCATGGTGATGCAGATCCATCCCGGCGTGTTCCGCAATCACAATGCCGAACTGTTCGCGCGCTATGGCTGGAATGTCGGCGGCGATCTGCCGGTCGCGACAGACTATGTGCGCAAGCTGAAGCCGCTGCTCGACCGCTTCGGCAACAATCCGGCGCTGACCATCATCCTGTTCACGCTGGACGAGACGAATTACGCGCGCGAGCTGGCGCCGCTCGCCGGGCATTATCCGTCGATCAAACTTGGTCCCGCCTGGTGGTTTCACGACTCGCCGGAAGGCATGCTGCGTTTCCGCCGCCAGGTGACGGGGACCGCCGGCTTCTACAACACCGTCGGCTTCAACGACGACACACGCGCTTTCCTGTCGATCCCGGCGCGGCACGATCTCGCGCGCCGGATCGACGCCGCCTATCTCGCCGAGCTTGTGGCGACCCACCGGCTGGGCGAGGATGAGGCGCAGGAAATCATCCGCGATCTCTCCTACAATCTGGCGAAGGCCGCTTACAGGCTCTGACATGTCCAAGATCAAATCCGCGCGCGTCATCGTCACATCGCCCGGGCGCAATTTCGTCACCCTGAAGCTTGAGACGGAAGACGGCGTCACCGGTCTGGGCGACGCCACGCTCAACGGCCGCGAGCTCAGCGTCGCGAGTTACCTGACGGATCACGTGATCCCCACACTGATCGGGCGCGACGCGCATCGCATCGAGGACATCTGGCAATATCTCTATCGCGGCGCCTACTGGCGGCGCGGGCCGGTCACGATGTCGGCGATCGCCGCTGTCGACACCGCGCTGTGGGACATCAAGGGCAAGGTCGCGGGGCTCCCGGTCTATCAACTGCTCGGCGGCGCATCGCGTGAGGGCGTGATGGTCTATGGCCACGCCAACGGCCAGTCGATCGAGGAGACCATCGCCGAAGCGCAGAAGTATAAGACGATGGGCTACAAGGCGATCCGTCTGCAGGCTGGCGTGCAGGGGCTGGCGTCGACCTATGGCGTGTCGAAGGACAAGCTGTTCTACGAACCCGCCGATGCCGACCTGCCGACCGAGAATGTGTGGTCGACGGCGAAATACATGCGCGGCGTGCCGGCGCTTTTCGAAGCGGCGCGCAAGGCGCTGGGCGACGACGTGCATCTGCTGCATGACGTGCATCATCGCCTGACGCCGATCGAGGCCGGGCGGCTGGGCCGCGATCTCGAACCCTATCGCCTGTTCTGGTTGGAGGATGCGGTGGCAGCGGAGAACCAGGCCGGCTTCCGTTTGATCCGCCAGCACACCACGACGCCGCTGGCCGTCGGCGAGGTGTTCAACACGATCTGGGACGCCAAGCAGCTCATCGAGGAACAGCTCATCGATTATATCCGCATGACGGTGGTGCATGGCGGCGGCATCACGCATCTGCGGCGTGTCGCCAGTCTCGCCGATCTCTACCACGTGAAGACCGGCAGCCATGGCGCGACCGACCTGTCGCCGGTGTGCATGGCGGCGGCGCTGCACTTCGATCTGTCGGTGCCGAATTTCGGTATCCAGGAATACATGCGCCACACCGCCGAAACAGACGCGGTGTTCCCGCATCACTACACGCTGAAGGACGGCATGCTGCATCCCGGCGAGGCGCCGGGGCTTGGCGTGGAGATCGACGAAGCGCTGGCCGCGAAGTACCCGTACAACCGCACCTATCTGCCGGTGAACCGTCTCGAAGACGGCACGATGACGAACTGGTGAGCACGCTCCGCAATCCGCCGGTCTTCCATCTCGCCGTGCGCGACGGCAATCACCTGACGCTTGCCAGCGACGGTGCGGCCATCGCGCATGTCCTCGTGCTGGAAGACGACATCATCCGCGTGGTGCTGCTGCCCGACGGCGTGCTGAGACAGC
>DASZCC010000443.1:0-1821 GCA_035943485.1 Rhizomicrobium sp.
GATGCCATGAGATCAGACAGGCCAAGGGTGTGACTCGTGGGCACCCGGGTGACGAAGGACAGATGGAGCGGACCTGGTTGAGCTTGCTCCCAGCCGAGCGAGATCTCGAAGACGTCATAGCAGGCCGGGGAGAGAGTGATGCGCCTGCTGGTTCTGCGCGAGCGTTCCTAAGGCCGCCGAGCTTTCGAGCGCTCTACCCGCAGTCGCGGGTTTTGGCGTTTTCCGGTGGCAAAACTTGCCGACCGGCCTGATTTGCCAGTCGCGGCGCCTATCCAAGCCATTGAAATTCAACAGCTAAATCAGGGATCGCCCCGGCACGATCCTCGCAAGGAGGGACCCGGATGAACAGCCCAAGAGCAGAACCCGCTCCATGAAGCGTACACTCTATATACGAATCGCCGCCTTTCTCCTCGGTGCCGGCCTGGCGGCCGCGCCCCTTCAGGCGTTCGCGTTTTCGCGCGTGAAGGATCTCGTGGCGGTTGAAGGCATCCGCGACAATACTCTGGTCGGCTATGGCCTTGTCGTCGGCCTAAACGGCACGGGCGACAGCCTCAAGAACGCCCCGTTTACCCTGCTGTCGATGCAGACGATGCTCGAGCGCATGGGCGTGAACACGCGCGGCACGACAATGCAGACCAAGGACGTCGCCGCCGTGATGGTGACGGCGAATCTGCCGGCCTTCTCGGCCACCGGCACGCATATCGACATCTCCGTGAGCGCGATGGGTGATGCCAAGAGCCTGCAGGGCGGCACGCTGCTCGCCACCACGATGTTCGGCGCTGACGGCCAGATCTATGCCGTCGGCCAGGGTCCGGTCGCGATCAGCGGCTTCTCCGCTTCGGGCGCCGCGAGCTCCGTGACCCAGGGCGTGCCGACCGCCGGCCGCATCTCCAACGGTGCGATCGTCGAAAAGGAAACCGGCTTCCAGCTCGCCAGCCAGCACTCGCTGCGCCTGTCGCTGCACAATCCCGATCTCACGACGGCCTCGCGCATCGCGGTTGCGGTCAACTCCTATATCGGCGGCACCGTCGCCGAGGCGACCGATCCGTCGACCGTGCGCGTGAACGTGCCCGACAATTATCCCAAGGGTGTCGTGGGCCTGCTCACCGATCTCGAACAGGTGCGCGTCGATCCCGACCAGCCGGCACGCGTCGTGATCGACGAACAATCCGGCGTTATCGTGATGGGCTCCGACGTCCGCATCTCCACCGTGGCGATCGCGCAGGGCAATCTCACCATCCGTGTGACGGAAACCCCGATCGCAAGCCAGCCGGCGCCGTTCTCGCGCACCGGCACGACACAGGTGCTGCCGCGCACGTCGATCGACGTCGACGACGGCAAGGGCAACAAGGTCGCCGTGCTGCATCAGGGCGTGTCGCTGCAGAATCTCGTCGACGGCCTGAACGCACTGGGCGTCGGTCCGCGCGACATCATCTCCATCCTGCAGGCGATCAAGGCGGCCGGCGCGCTCCAGGCTGACATCCAGGTGATCGGATGACCGCGCCTATCGATCCCGCACTCGTCATGAGGGCCGCGCCGGCCAGCGGTCCAGCCCCCCATTCCATGACGGATCCCGTCATGGCCAAGCACGTGGCGCTGCAGTTCGAGGGCGTGTTCATCTCCCAGATGCTGAGCCAGATGTTCGACGGCGTGCAGGCCGATCCGAATTTCGGCGGTGGTCAGGGCGAGGATATGTTCCGCTCGATGATGGTCGATGAATACGGTAAGCAGCTTGCGGCGCAGGGCGGCATCGGCCTGTCGTCGGCGATCACGCGCGAACTCCTGAAGACGCAGGAGAGCGCGCATTGAGCAATGAGAATG
>DASZCC010000444.1:0-5181 GCA_035943485.1 Rhizomicrobium sp.
GCAGATTGCCGTGCCGGAAATCGCCATGCACCAGCGTCTGGCGTTTCGCCTTCGCCATGCGTGGCTCCAGCCATTTGAACGCCAGCTCGAACATCGGATGCGGATAGTCGTAGAGATCGTAGATGTCGCGATAGCGCCGCAGCTGCGCGGGGCCGTCGACCACCGGCAGCACCGCGCGCAGGCCGGGTGTCAGCGGCACATCATGGATACGCGCCAGTATCTCGCCGCATTGGCGCGCAAGGTCGCCGCGCACGGCGTCGAACTCCTTGTCGCGCAGGATGCGCCGCGCCAGCGTCTCGCCTGGCAGGCGATCCATCACATAGCCTTCGCCGAGTTCGTCGCCATTCTGCAGCACAAGCCGCACACCGGGCGCGCGCACGCCGGATTTGCGCGCGGCCTCGATCGCGACAGCCTCAGTCGCCAACGGCACAGACGTCGAATTCTCGGCATTGGCCTTGGGCAAGCCACCCGGGCCGCGGCGCAGGATCAGCGGGATGAGAGCGCCGTCGCAGTCCGCATCGAACGACCATGTCTCCTGGCTCGCACCGCCGGACAGCCGGACTAGCCCCTCGATGCGCATCAGACCAGGCAGGGCGCGGCGCAACGCGTGTTCCAATGCGGGCGAGAAATCGGCGTCCATGATCCCTGTTGCTCTTGTTCTTGATGACGCTGCGGAAGGTGCTGAGTGCACGGCGTTATCTGAACATAGGAAGGGATCACAATCCAATATTGTCATGGCCCGCCTTCAGATAGCGCACCGCCTCATCACGCCCGAACAGATAGAGCAGCGTCCGCAGCGCTTCGCCGCGCGGCGATTGCAGGTCGGGATCGCGCGTCAGGATCAGTTGCGCATCGTCGCGCGCCACCGCCAGCAGATCGGCGTGCACGGCAAGATCGGCGAGACGGAATTCGGGCATTCCGCTCTGGCGCGTGCCGAGCAGTTCGCCAGCGCCGCGCAGGCGAAGATCGGCTTCCGCGATGACGAAGCCGTCGTCGGTCTCGCGCAGTGTCTTCAGCCGTTCTTTCGCCGTGTCGCCGAGCGGGCCGTGATAGATCAGCAGGCAGCTCGACTTGCCGCTGCCGCGCCCAACGCGCCCGCGCAGCTGATGGAGCTGCGCCAGGCCAAAGCGCTCGGCGTGCTCGATGACCATGATCGTGGCTTCCGGCACATCGACGCCGACTTCGATCACCGTGGTGGCGACGAGCACGGACAGTTCGCCTGCTTTGAACTTCGCCATCTGCACATCGCGCTCGGCGGTCTTCATCTCGCCGTGGACAAGACCCACCTTGTCGCCGAACGTGCCGCGTAGCATCGCGGCGCGTTCCTGTGCCGCGGCAAGATCGAGCTTTTCGGATTCTTCGACCAGCGGGCACACCCAATAAGCTCGCGCACCCCGCGCAACCGCACCGCGCAGATGCTCGACCACTTCGTCCAGCCGTTCGTCGGACATCGTGCGCGTTTCGATCGGCTGGCGTCCCGGCGGGCGGCCGGTGAGGCGCGAGACATCCATGTCGCCATAAGCGGTGAGGGCGAGCGTGCGCGGGATGGGCGTCGCCGTCATCACCAGCACATCGACCGGCCGGCCACCCTTGCCCTGCAGCGCCATCCGCTGATGTACGCCGAAACGATGCTGTTCGTCGATCACGGCTAACCCAAGATCGGCAAACGCGACATCCTCCGAAAACAGGGCATGCGTGCCCACCAGAATGTCGATCTCACCGGCCGCCAGCGCCGCCAGCGTGGTGTCGCGTCCACTGCGTTCGCGCCCGGTAAGCAGCGCCATGCGGATGCCGGTCGCTTCGGCCAATGAAGCCAGCGACGCCATATGTTGACGCGCGAGGATATCAGTCGGCGCCATCAACGCGCCCTGTGCGCCGGCTTCAACCGCGCCAAGCAGCGCCAGAAACGCCACGATCGTCTTGCCTGCGCCGACATCGCCTTGCAGCAGCCGCATCATGCGCGTGGGGGCCACGACATCGGCCTCGATCTCGGCAATGGCGGCCAACTGCGGCTCGGTCAGTGCAAAAGGCAACGCTGCGATAGCGCGCGCCTTGAGATGGCCATCGCCTTTCAGCGCGCGGCCCTTCTTCGCTTGCCGCATCTGGCGGCGGATCAGTAGCAGCGCGAGCTGGTTCGCCAGCAGCTCGTCATAGGCCAGCCGCATGCGTACCGGCGTCTCAAAATCAATATCGGCGCTGCTTTGCGGCGCATGCGCGGCGAACAGCGCGTCGTGAAACGGCAACCACCCGCGTTGCATGACAAACGCCGGGTCGTCCCATTCTACCAGCTCTGGTACCTTCGAAAGCGCCGCGCGGACCGCCTTGTTCAGCGGTTTGAGCGTTAGGCCTTCGGTGAGCGCATAGACCGGCTCCTGCGCCGGCATCTCGGACAATTCTTCCGGTGTCAGCACATGATCGGGATGCGTCATCTGCAGCTTGTCGCGAAAGCGCTCCAGCTTGCCGCTGACGATGCGCTTTGAGCCGGTCGGAAACTGCTTCTTCAGGAAGTCGGTATGCGCATGGAAGAACACAAGGTCGATCACCGCCGTATCGTCGGAACACAGGATGCGATAGGGCTGGCGACGGTCGCGCGACGGCGTGTGCTCCAGCACGTTCAGCACAAGTGTTGCGATGCGGCCGGCCTCGGCCTCGATCAGGCGCGGCGTATAGGACCGGTCGATCAGGCCCACTGGCAGGTCGAAGATGAGGTCCACCAGCCGTGGACCTGCAACGCGGCCGATCAGCTTTTCCAGCTTCGGGCCGACGCCGGCCAGCGTGTGCGTTTCAGCGAAAAGCGGGAACAGAATCGAGGGGCGCATGCTGTGGGAACAATATGGTCGCGGGACGTTGTTCTCAACGTGACGCGTGCTATATCCCCGCCATGACGCATGACGAAAACGGTGGGTCCCTCGGGGTCCGCCGCAAAATGCTTTTGTTCCGGGCCAAACGGCGCGGCTTCAAGGAGGTCGATCTGATATTCGGCACCTTCGCGGCGGCCGAACTTGCGCATCTGCCCGAAGCCGAGCTGGACCAGTTCGAGGCGCTGCTCTCGGCCCCGGATCAGGAGGTCTACGCGTGGCTGCGCGGCGCTGAACCCGCGCCTGCCGAATTCGACACGCCATTGTTTCGGCGCATGAAGGCGCTCTGCGTCCGCAAAGACCCCACATGGAACGTCTAGATTATATCGCGCGCCAGCCGGGGCGGCTGTCCGTAACCGGCGCTCCGTCCGGCTATGACGCCTATATCGCAGTCGAGGCGGCGAAGCGCTCCGGCGGACTCGTGGTCTTTGTCGCGTCGGACGATGTGCATGCGGCGGCGGTGATCGAGGCGGCGCAGTTCTTCGCGCCCGACGTGCCGCTGCTGTCCTTCCCGGCCTGGGATTGCCTGCCATATGACCGCGTCTCGCCCAAGCCGGACATCGAAAGCGTGCGGCTTGCCACGCTGGCTTCGCTGGCGCGGCCCGATGGCGAACGCGGCGCGACACTGGTCGTCACCACGATCAACGCCATCCTGCAGCGTGTGCCGCCGAAGGAGTGGATTGCGCAGGCGAGCTTCTTCGCGCGTGCCGGCAAGGCGGTGGACCGCGAGAAGCTGACGGCGTTCCTCTCCGGCAATGGTTATGTCCGCGCCAGCACAGTGCGCGAGCCGGGCGATTTCGCGTTGCGTGGCGGTATCGTCGATCTGTGGCCGCCGGGCACAACGCAGCCGCTGCGCCTGGATTTCTTCGGCGAGGAGCTGGAGGCGATACGCACCTTCGATGCCGAGACGCAGCTGTCGTCCGACACCGTGGCACAGATCGAATTGCTGCCGGCGAGCGAAGTGCCGCTCGGTCCCGACGAGATCAGCCGCTTCCGCTCGGGCTATGTCGCGACGTTTGGACCGGCGGGCGATGATCCGCTCTATGAGTCGGTCAGCGCCGGCCGCAAGCATCCAGGCATGGAGCACTGGCTGCCGCTGTTCTATCCCAAGCTGGACACGCTGTTCGATTTCATGCCGCGTGCCCTCATCCTGCTCGGGCATCAGAGCGATGAGTCCAAGACGGCGCGCCTCGAGCTGGTGAAGGACTATTACGAGACGCGCGAGGAATTCCGCCGCGTGTCGCGTGGCGAGGACAAGCCGGCGATCAAGGCGCCACCCTATCGTCCGCTAAAGCCCGAGACGCTTTATCTGACAGACAAGGACTGGAACGAGGCGCTGGCGAAGCATCTGGTGCGCGACCTGTCGCCGTTCCAGGCGCCGGAATCGATGAAATCGGTCGATGCCGGCGGCAAGCAGGGCAGGGACTTCGCGCCCGAACGCCAGCAGGGACGCACCAATGTGTTCGAAGCGGCGGCGGCGCATATCGCCTCGCTGCTGGAGGCGAAGAAGCGCGTCATCGTCGCGTCGTGGAGCGCCGGCTCATCGGAGCGTATGGGCGGCGTGCTGTCCGATCACGGACTTGGCGCCATGCGCGTGGTCGCGAACTGGCCGGATGCGGCGACGCTGCATGACAACGCCGTTGGCATCGCTGTGCTGGGGGCGGAGCGTGGCTTCGAGGGCCCGGACTTCGCGATCATCTCCGAGCAGGACATTCTGGGCGACCGCATGGTCCGCGCGGCGTCACGGGCGCGGCGGGCGCAGAACTTTCTGTCGGAAGCGTCGGGCCTCGCGTCCGGCGATCTCGTCACGCATATCGAGCATGGCGTCGGCCGCTACCTGGGTCTCAAGACAATCGACGCTTTGGGCGCGCCGCATGACTGTCTCGAGCTGCAATATGACGGCGGCAAGCTGTTCCTGCCGGTGGAGAACATCGAACTGCTCACGCGTTATGGCGCGGATGAGAGCAACGCTCAACTTGATCGTCTCGGCGGCGCGGGCTGGCAGCAGCGCAAGGCGCGCGCCAAGGAGCGGGTGCGCGAGATCGCGGCCGAACTGATCCGCATCGCCGCGGCGCGCGAGCTGAAATCCCTGCCGGTGATCGAGGCGCCCTCTGGTCTCTATGACGAGTTCTGCGCGCGGTTCCCCTATCAGGAGACTGACGACCAGGAAAAAGCCATCGCCGACACGATGGAGGATTTCGCCAAGGGCCGTCCGATGGACCGGCTGGTGTGCGGCGATGTCGGTTTCGGCAAGACCGAGGTCGCATTGCGCGCCGCCTTCGTGATGGCGATGACGGGGCAGCAGGTCGCTGTCGTGGTGCCG
>DASZCC010000445.1:0-2275 GCA_035943485.1 Rhizomicrobium sp.
CCGGTTCTCGCATGTGCTGCGCACCATCCTGCCGCTGGCGCTGACGGGCCTGCTCACCATGGCGACGACGGTGGTGATCGGCATGCAACTCAACTTCGCGAACGTGATCGCGCTGCCCCTGCTGTTCGGCATCGGGGTGGCATTCAACATCTATTTCGTGATGGCGGGACGCGCCGGGCAGACGCATCTGCTGGAGACCAGCCTGACGCGTGCGGTGATCTTCAGCGCGCTCACGACGGCATCAGGCTTCGGCAGCCTGTGGCTCTCCAGCCATCCCGGCACCGCCAGCATGGGCGAACTGCTGATGATCTCGCTGTTCTGGACGCTGGTGACGACGCTGTTCTTCCTGCCGGCCCTGCTGGAACCGAAGCAGGTGTGCTGAGGCTATTTCAGCGCCTTGTCGGCGAGTGCGTCGATCTTCTTGATCAGGGCGGGGGCGCCGCCCTGCTGCATCGTCGCGTTATAATCTGAGCGGTAGACCGAGAGCTGGCTGATCGAACCTTCAAGCAGCACGTCGATGATCTTCCACGCCGAGCCGAACTGGCGCATGCGGTAGATGAACACCACGCTCTGCGACGGCGTCACGAGCTTGCTCGAAACGTAATGATCGGTGCCGCGCACCTGCACCGTGGGGTCGACGACGAACTTCTCGCCGCTGTAGCTGTCGAAATTGCCGGCATATTGCGCCGCCGTCATGCGCGCAAAGGATTCCGTGAGCGCCTTCTGGTCGGCCGGCGATGCCTGGTCGAATGCGGGGCCTGCGGCGAAGCGGATCATGGTGTTGAAATCGAACGCCTGGTCCACCGCCGGACGCATCTTGTTGTAGCGGCCCTGCGGGCCCAGCGCCTTGCCGCCCTTCATGCTCGCCAGCAGCGCGTCGTAGAAGCCCTGGACGGTCGCTATGGCGGGATCAGCCGCCTGCGCCTGTGCGGCGGGAGCGGCGACAACGAACATCAGCGCTGCGAAAAGCGAAGCGATCCAGGCTTTCATGCGAGTCTCCAACAAACCGTTCTTTGAACCGCGGCGGTGCCGAAAAGTTCCCGATCAGCCGCGCGCCTTGGCCTTGCGGACGAAATGGTTCGCCACCACGCGCGCGATATCCGATGCGCCAAGGCCCGCCGTCTCATACTGCTTCGCCGGATCGTCATGCTCCTGGAACACGTCGGGGAGCGTCATGGTGCGAATGTCGAAGCCGGGACGCAGCAGGCCGTTGTTGGCGATGAAGTGCAGAATCTGCGCACCGAATCCGCCGGCCGATCCTTCTTCCACTGTCACCAGCATGCCATGCGTGCGGACAAGGCGGCGGACAAGCTCTTCATCGAACGGCTTGGCGAAGCGCGCATCGGCGACGGTGCAGGAAATGCCGTCGGCAGCGAGCTGATCAGCAGCGGTAAGCGCCGCACCGAGGCGCGTGCCAAGGCTTAGGATCGCGACTTCCTTGCCCTCGCGCACGACGCGGCCCTTGCCGATCGGCAGAACCTGTCCGCGCGCCGGAAGCGCCACGCCCGTACCTTCGCCGCGCGGATAGCGCAGCGCGATCGGGCCTTCGTCATAAGCCGCCGCAGTGGCGACCATGTGCATGAGTTCGGCCTCGTCCGCCGCCGCCATGACCACAAAGTTCGGCAGGCAGCAGAGATAGGCGAGATCGAACGAGCCGGCATGCGTTGCGCCGTCGGCGCCGACAAGGCCGGCGCGATCCATCGCAAAGCGCACCGGCAGCTTCTGGATCGCGACGTCGTGGACCACCTGGTCATACGCGCGCTGCAGGAACGTCGAATAGATCACGGCAAATGGCTTGAGACCCTCGGTCGCAAGACCGGCCGCAAACGTAACCGCGTGCTGTTCGGCAATGCCGACGTCAAAGGTGCGGTCCGGAAACGCAGCGCCGAACGCATCGAGCCCAGTGCCCGACGGCATCGCGGCCGTGATGGCGACGACCCGCGGATCGGCCTTGGCTTCCGCGATCAGCGCATCGGCGAAGACCTTCGTATAGGTCGGCGCGCCCGCCTTGCCCTTCGACTGTGCACCGGTGGCTACGTCGAACTTCGCAACCGCATGGCCCTTGTCAGCCGACCCTTCGGCTGGCGCATAGCCGCGGCCCTTCTCGGTCACGATATGGAGCAGCACGGCGCCGCCCTCTGCATCGTCACGGATCGCTTCCATCGCCGCGACCAGCGCATTCACATCGTGGCCGTCGATCGGGCCGATGTGGCGCATGCCGAGCTTCTCGAACAGCGTGTGGTCGCTCGAGGCTGTCGCTGCCAGATGATTGAGA
>DASZCC010000446.1:0-6775 GCA_035943485.1 Rhizomicrobium sp.
CCCTCTGCATCGTCACGGATCGCTTCCATCGCCGCGACCAGCGCATTCACATCGTGGCCGTCGATCGGGCCGATGTGGCGCATGCCGAGCTTCTCGAACAGCGTGTGGTCGCTCGAGGCTGTCGCTGCCAGATGATTGAGATGCGTGTTCAGCGCACCGGTCGCAGGTGCAATCGACATGTTGTTGTCGTTGAGCACGACCAGCAGGCGGCTCTTGAGGGCGCCGGCGTTGTTGATCGCCTCATAGGCCATGCCCGCGCTCATTGCACCGTCGCCGATCACGGCGATGACGTTGTTGTCCTTGCCGAGCAGGTCACGACCGACCGCCATGCCAAGGCCGGCGGAGATCGAGGTCGACGAATGCGCCGCGCCGAACGGGTCATATTCGCTCTCGCTGCGCCGCGTGAAGCCGGAGAGGCCGCCAGCCTTGCGGATGGTGCGGATGCGATCGCGGCGGCCGGTGAGAATCTTGTGCGGATAAGCCTGATGGCCGACGTCCCAGATGATCCGGTCGTCCGGCGTCGAGAAAACGTAGTGCAGCGCGACCGTCAGTTCGACGACGCCGAGACCGGCGCCGAAATGGCCGCCCGTCTCCGACACGGCATGGATCAGCTCGGTGCGCAGTTCGTCCGCGACCGTCCGCAGCTGCGACTTGTCCAGCCGGCGCAGGTCGGCGGGCGTCTTGATCGTATCAAGCAGGGGCGTGTGCATCAGGAATCCCGGTCGAGCAGATAAAGCGGCAGCGCGCAAAGCTCCGGCGCGCTGTTGCCATAAGGGGCGAGTGTGTCCACCGCGCGGCGGGCGATCTTTTCTGCCTCTGCGCGCGCGCCGTCCACCCCCATGAGCGAGACGAGGGTCGCCTTGCCCTGATCCTTGTCCTTGCCGACAGCCTTGCCGGTCTTCTCGGCGGTGGACGTCACGTCCAGCAGGTCGTCGGTGATCTGGAATACGAGGCCCATATCGCGGGCGTAGGCGCGCAGGCGGTCGCGATCCGCGGAGGATGCCTGACCCAGGATGGCACCGGCCTCGCAGGAGAATTCGAACAGCTGGCCGGTCTTCAGGCGCTGCAGCAGCTTGACCTCGTCGATGCCGAAGGTGCTCTGCGCCGCCTGCATGTCGATCATCTGGCCGCCGATCATACCTTCGCTGCCCGCCGCTTCGGCAAGGCGCAGCACAAGCGCGGCGCGCACTTCGGCTGACGTATGGGTGTCATGATGCGCCAGTATCTCGAATGCGAGAGTCAGCAGCGCATCACCGGCCAGCACTGCCGTCATCTCGTCGAATGCGATGTGCGTGGTGGGACGGCCGCGACGAAGATCATCATCGTCCATGCAGGGCAGATCGTCATGCACCAGCGAGTAGGTATGCAGCACTTCGATCGCCGCACCGACGCGCGACGCACGAGCGGGATCGACGCCGAACATCTTGGCGGCGTTCAGCACCAGGAATGGACGCAGACGCTTGCCGCCCGCGAACACGGCATAGCGCATGGCTTCCTGCACGCGCGCGTGGAGGCCCTCGGGCTTGGGGAGAACGCGCTCCAGAGTCTCATCCACCGTTCTGGAGGCGGCCGCCAAGGCATCCGGCAACCTGAATGACGGGGCAAGTACCGAAACCTTCGGCGCCCCGCCGGACCTAATCACCATGAAGACCCCAATGACACTGCCAAACCTATTCCCCCATGGCTGGCAGGGGTTTATTGACGATAAAGAATCCTAGCACACCTAGGTTCGGGCCGGAGCGATACCTACATAGGTCGCGGCGGTAAAGCACAAACCGTTGCGTATATGTGACCGGTTGCACCGCACCCAAGGGGTGGCTATAGCCAGCCAATAGGGCGACACTTGGCCCAAGACAGGAGTCCTGATGCGAGTCATCCTCGCCCAGCCCCGTGGTTTCTGCGCCGGAGTGGTCCGCGCCATTGATATCGTTGAGCGGGCCCTCGAGAAATACGGGGAGCCCGTCTATGTCCGGCACGAAATCGTCCACAACAAGCACGTCGTCGACACCCTGAAGAACAAGGGTGCCCGATTCGTCGAGGAACTCGACGAAGTGCCTGATGGCGCCGTCACCGTGTTCAGCGCCCATGGCGTGCCCCAGGCCGTCGTGAAGGACGCCCAGTCGCGCGGCCTGCCCGTGCTGGACGCGACCTGTCCGCTGGTCTCCAAGGTCCACAATCAGGGCAAGCGCTATGTTGCCCATGGCCGCAAGCTGATCCTGATTGGCCATGCGGGCCATCCGGAAGTCGAAGGCACGATGGGCCAGGTCGGCGCACCGGTGACGCTGGTACAGTCGGAGGATGAGGTCGAAGCACTGACCATCCCGGGCGATACGCCAGTCGCCTACATTACACAGACGACACTTTCGATCGACGACACCAAGAGCATCATCCTCGCCCTGAAGCGCAGGTTCAGCGACATCGTGGGACCCGAGACGACGGACATCTGCTATGCGACGCAGAACCGTCAGACCGCGGTGCGCGAGCTCGCCAAGGTGGCCGACGTGATTCTGGTGGTCGGTGCCAAAAACAGCTCGAACTCCAACCGCCTAGTCGAGATCGGCCGCGAGGAAGGCATTCCGAGCTATCTGCTAGCCGATGGCAGCGAGTTGCAGGCAGACTGGATCAGGGGCAAGAACGCCGTTGGTCTCACCGCCGGCGCCTCGGCACCGGAACGACTTGTCGACGACGTCATCGAAGCACTCGGCCGCATCGCACCGGTTGAAGTGTCCACGATGGACGGCAAGAAAGAGCACATCGAATTCCGCCTCCCGGCGGAGCTGCGCGGCGATCGCGCACCCGTCGTTTAAGGAGAACAGCACCAGTGGGCATTCCCGTTCAGCAGGCCGCCAAGATCGGCGCATACGTCATGAAGCAGCACCTCACGGGCAAGAAGCGCTATCCGCTCGTGCTCATGCTGGAGCCGCTGTTCCGCTGCAACCTCGCCTGCGCCGGTTGCGGCAAGATCGACTATCCGGATCCGATCCTGAACCAGCGCCTCTCCTATGAGGAGTGCATGGAAGCGATTGACGAGTGCGGCGCGCCCGCCGTCTCGATCGCCGGTGGCGAGCCGCTGCTGCATCGCGAGATGCCACAGATCGTCGAAGGCTTCATCAAGAAGAACAAGTTCGTCATCCTGTGCACCAACGCGCTGCTGATGACCAAGAAGATCGACCAGTACAAGCCGCATCCAAACTTCACCTGGTCCATCCATCTCGACGGCGACAAGGCGATGCACGACCATTCGGTCTGCCTCGACGGCGTGTACGAGAAGGCGATCGACGCGATCAAGCTGGCGAAGTCAAAGGGCTTCCGCACCCAGATCAACTGCACGCTGTTCTCCAATGCCATCCCCGAGCGCGTCGCGAAGTTCTTCGACACGATGATGGAGATGGGCCTGGACGGCATCACGATCTCGCCCGGCTATGCCTATGAGCGCGCGCCCGACCAGGACAGCTTCCTGAACCGCGAGCGCACCAAGAATCTGTTCCGCGATATCCTTTCGCGCGGCAATGGCGGCAAGAATTGGGAGTTCACCCAGTCGGCCCTGTTCCTCGACTTCCTCGCGGGCAACCAGACCTATGAGTGCACGCCGTGGTCGATGCCGCTGCGCTGCGTGTTCGGCTGGCAGAAGCCCTGCTACCTGCTCGGCGAAGGCTATGTGAAGACCTTCAAGGAGCTGATCGAAGGCACCGACTGGGACAAGTACGGCGTCGGCAAGTACGAGAAGTGCCAGGACTGCATGGTCCATTGCGGCTTCGAAGGCACCGCCGTGATCGACTCGATCAAGAACCCCTACAAGCTCATCCCGCTCGCCGTGCGCGGCGTGAAGACGTCAGGCCCGATGAAGCCGGACATCGACACCAGCCATCAGCGCCCGGCCGATTTCGTGTTCTCCGGCCATGTCGAGAAGAAGCTAGCCGAGATACGGGAATCCAAGAAGAAGCCCGAGCCGGCGACGGCCGACGACTAGAGACCTGAACGCCTTGCCGCTTTCGCGGCCGGTCGTCATCAGGTCGCCTATCTGCGAGGGCTCGGTCGCGACCGAGCCCAGCACGCCCAGCAGGTTTATCGAACCATTTGCTTTCAGCTGCGTCAGCGCCGCCGGTGGTAGGCCGCGCGTGGCTGCATCCGAGATCGTGCGCAGGGCCACGAAGGGCAGCCCGTGCGACTTCGCGATACGCGCCGCGATATGGGACTCCATGTCCACGGCATGCGCGCCGGACATGGCGAAGAGCCGCTTCTTGCCGTCGACATTCGAGACGATCTCACCATGGCCGACGATGATGGCCGGGCGGGCGCCGGGCAGCGCCTTGCGGATGGCGGCGGTCCAGCGCTCGTCCGTGGCATAGCGCTCCTTGCCGTGGACGACATGGGTCGCGACGATCGTGTCACCGGGCTTCAGGAGCGGCGCCAGAGCGCCCGCAATACCGAAGCTGATGATGCCCCTGGCGCCGGCGGCGATCGCCTCGTGGAGCCTGCGTGTGAGCAGGGCCTCGTCGCCTGCCCCGATGACCGGCGTGGCGCCCGCACGCCTCGCGATCCGCGCCTCACGCGCGAGCCCGGTGACAGCAATGACAGTCATCAGAGTCCGTAGGCGACGTGGCGGGAGTTGCCAGACTTGAGGTTGCGATAGCGGGCGACGGCCCAGAGGGGGAAGAATTTCGGATAGCCGTGATAGCGCAGGTAGAAGACGCGCGGGAAGCCGCCGCCGGTGTAATGCTCCTGCGGCCAGAGCCCGTCACCCTGCTGTGTCGCCTCGAGATGACGGATGCCACGTGTCACCGCTGGATGATCCACCTGCCCCGCGGCCATCAATGCCAGCAACGCCCAAGCGGTCTGTGACGCAGTGGAAGGCGCCGGCTCGTAGCCCTTGTAGGTGAGCTTGTAGCTGTCGCAGTCCTCACCCCAGCCGCCGTCCGCGTTCTGGATCTTCACCAGCCACTCGGCGGCGCGCGCCATCATCGGATCGTCGGCCGGCACGCCCGCTGCGTTGAGACCTGCGAGCGACGACCAGGTGCCGTAGATGTAGTTCACGCCCCAGCGGCCGAACCAGCTGCCGTCCGGCATCTGGGAACGGCGCAGAAAATCCACGCCGGCCTTCATCACCGGATCGTCCGGACCCGCGCCGAGCTGCGCCAGCATACCGATGCAGCGGCCCGAGACATCGTCCGTAGGCGGATCAAGCAGCGCGCCATGATCGGCGAACGGGATGTTGTTCAGGTAGTAATAGGCGTTGTCGGCGTCGAACGCGCCCCAGCCGCCGTTCTTGCTCTGCAGCCCCTCGACCCATTCGCGGCCGCGCGCGATCGCCTGCCCGTAATCGCCGCTCGCCTTGGCACGATCGAGCGCCATGACGACGACTGCGGTGTCGTCGAGATCGGGATAATGCGCGTTGTTGTACTGGAAGGCCCAGCCGCCGGGACGCACATCGGGACGCTCCTCAGCCCAGTCGCCCTTCACGTCCAGCACCTGACGCTGTTTCAGCCATTCGAGCGAGCGCGTGACGGCGGCATCAGCGTCTTTCGCTTCCATCATCGCGTGGGCGGCAAGCGCTGTGTCCCACACCGGTGAGACGCAGGGCTGGCAATAGGCTTCGTCGTCCTTCACCACCAGCAACAATTCGATTGCCTTGCGCGCGATGGCGCGGTCGGGATCGGAGGCCGGCCGTCCGATGACGTCGTACATCATCACGCTGTTGGCGATGGCGGGGTAGATCGCGCCGAGACCGTCTTCGCCATTGAGGCGTTCCGTCGTCCATGACACGCACGTGTCGATCGCATGCTGGCGCAGACGCTTTGGCCACGGCACCACCTTGAGCACCTTGTCGAGCGTGTTGAAGAAGAACGACCAGCCGGCCGACTGATGCGGCGCGCGCGGACTGACCACCGGCACACCCTCGACGAACAGCTCGGGCACATGGATGCCACGCGGATTGCGCGCGACGGGTTTGAGCGCAGCCAGCACCAGAAGCGGCACGATCACGGTGCGCGCCCAGTAACTCATTTTTGAAAGATGGATCGGGAACCAGCGCGGCAGCAGGATCAGCTCGACCGGCACCGTCGGCACATTCTGCCACGACGTCTCGCCATAGAGGGCGAGCAGGATGCGCGTGAAGACATTCGCCTTGATGGCGCCGCCGCTGGCGCGGATTGCCTCGCGGGCGCGCACCATGTGCGGCGCGTTGATGTCATCGCCGATCATCTTGAGCGCGAAATAGGCCTTGATCGTCGCCGAGATATCGAACGCGCCATCGTGATAGAGCGGCCAGCCGCCATGATCGGACTGGATGCGGCGCAGGTAGTTACCGATCTTGCGCTCCAGTTCAAGGTTCGGCTCCTCCGCGAGATAGTGGACCAGCAGGACGTATTCGGACGGGATCGTCGCGTCGGCTTCCAACTCGAACACCCAGTGGCCGTCATCGCGCTGCAGCTTCAGCAGCGCATCGCTGGCGCGGCCGAGCATGCGGTCCACGTTCAGTGCCGATTCGCGGTCGATGACGATCTGGTTCATGGGGCGGGGACTATAGCCTCAGGCGTCCGAGCGCCATAGCGGCGGCCTTCTGGCCCGACCTCACGGCGCCCTCGATGGTCGCGGGCAAACCCGTGTCGGTCCAGTCACCCGCAAGCCACAGATTGGGGAATTGTGTAGTAGCAGGCGGCCGCAGCGCCGCCTGTTCAGGCGTGGCAGCGAAGGTGGCGCGGCGCTCTTTCACGATCTGCCAGGGCGGCAGCGCGGCAGGCAGGCGCATGACGGTCGCGACCTCGGCCCAGAAGCG
>DASZCC010000447.1:0-1621 GCA_035943485.1 Rhizomicrobium sp.
GGCACGGTGATCGTCGCGTCTTCGATCACGCGCGCTGCCATTGTCTCCAGGATCAGCCGCAGCGCTGCCTGCGAGGCAACAGCGCGCACTGACGCGTGCAGGAAGGCGACCGGCTTGCCGGCGAATTCCTCGCTGCTGACCAACCAGTCGAGCGCGTTCTTGAGCGAGCCGGGAACACCGCGCGCATACTCGGGGGACGAGATCAGCAGGCCGTCAACATCAGCGATCCTGCGGCGAAGGTCGGCCACAGCAGCCGGGCGCGGCTCGACATCGATATCCGGGTTGAAGTGCGGCAGACTGCCGAGGCCGTCATAAAGCTCGATCGTCATGCCATCCGGCGCCAGCGCGATAGCCGCCTTCAGCAGCGCGGTGTTGGTCGACACCGCGCGCAGGCTTCCCGAAATCGCCAGCACCCGCATCACGCGGCGAAGCCGTCCATCGCTTTCGCCATGTCGATGTCGTTCTGCGTCACACCGCCCGCGTCATGGGTCGAGAGTGTGACGTCGACCTTGTTGTAGACATTGAACCACTCCGGATGATGATCCATCTTGTCCGCCAGCAGCGCAACCCGCGTCATGAAGCCGAATGCGGCGTTGAAGTCCTTGAACGCATATTTGCGCGTGATTGCGTCCCGGCCATCGACAAGCTTCCACTTGGACAGCTTCTTCAACGCGGCGGCCCGAGCCCTGGTCGTGAGTTTCTTCACCTTCATCGTCATCTCCCTGTGCGCAGCGGATACTCCCGCTCGACACGATACACGCTGCCGTCACTCGTCAGCACGCTGGAATAGAGGTTGAAGCTCTCCACGTCGAATTCCGGGCTCGTGAAAAGCGCGTGATCGGTCAGGTAGTCCATCACACGTCCGACCGGCGCACCGCGCAGGCGTGCGAGCGTGACATGGGGTGTGTAGTTCTGTCGGTCGCCGGGGAGCCCTGCCCGCTGGATGGCCGATTCGACCTTGCGCTGCAGGTGCGTCAGAGCCGGATTGGGACGGACGCCTGCCCAGAGCGCGTGCGGGTGCTTGTTACCAAACTGGCCGGTGCCGTGCAGCTCAAGCGAAAAGGCCGGCGCCTCGATCCCGGCCAGCAGATCGTCGATCAGCGCTGCGTCGGGGCCATCGACCTCGCCGATGAACCGCAGCGTGAGGTGGAACTGCTCGCGCGATTGCCAGCGGGCGTTCGTCATGCCGGACTGGATCAGCTCCAGGCCTTCAGCGACCTCGTCGGGGATCGCGATGCCGACAAACAGGCGCTGCATGTCATGCCCTCCTTCCCGAGAGCGGACCCAATGGCAGCGCGCGGCGGAAGACGAACACGACCGCGACATAGCCGGCCGCCGCCACGATGATTGCTACAACCAACAGGATCACGTCGCGCAATACGCCTGTTCCGTGCACCAGCGGCGCGCCGAACGTCACGACCGCAAGCGCGCCCGCGCCCGTCGCAGCCGCCGCTAGCAGCGACGGCAGGAACGAGCGCCAGAACACATTGCTCACCTTCAGCAATCCGCGCGCGCGGCCCAGCCACATCAGCGCGCCGACATTGACCCAGGCGGCCAGCGCGGTGCCGAGCGCGATGCCGGCGACGCCAAGATGCAGGCCCCAGACGAACAGGACTTTCAG
>DASZCC010000448.1:0-7332 GCA_035943485.1 Rhizomicrobium sp.
GCGCTGCTCGCCAGCGACGACATCGTCGAGGAATGGTTTATCGACAAGCACCTCTATCATTTCTCCGAGCGTACGCTGGAGCGCATGATCGTTGCCGCCGGCTTCACCATCGTCGAGCGTCCCGATCCGAAGGACCGCAGCAACCTTTTCTTCGTCGCGCGCAAGAACGACGGCAAGCCCGTCGAGTCCGTCGCGAGCGATCTGACCGAAGCAGAATACGCCACCGACCTCGTTGCGATCTATGGCGCGACGCGCGCCCGCAACATGTCGGCGCTGACCTGGGTGGCGACCGAACTTCTGCGCATGGCGCCGCGGCGTGTCGTGATCTGGGGCGCGGGCCGACTGTTCGACAGCCTTGTCTCGCACGGCCGTTTCGACGCGTCGGCGCTGACTTTGCTGATCGACAAGCATCTCGCCGCCCACATGGACCAGCGTCATGGCTGCGCCCTATCCGGCCCCGAGTCGCTTGCAGATGCGAAGCCCGGCGTCGTCGTCGTGATGAGCCGCGATTTCGCGAAAGAGATTTCCGCAGAAGTCACCCGCCTGACGCCAGGCGCCGAGATCGTTCTTTACACCGACCTGTTGAGCCGCGCCCGCGCGGCTGCCTAGGAGTTGCTTTAATGGCCCTGAAAGCCCGCACCATTGCGGTGGAACAGCCGAACCCGACGCGCCATCTGGAAGCGCAGCTCACCGCCGCCGCGACGTTCGTCCGCCGGCATGTGATCGCCTCGATCTATCACGCCGGCTCCGGCCATCCTGGCGGTGCTCTGTCCTGTGCCGATCTGATGGCATGCCTGTACGGCGCCGAGCTCAATCTGTGGCCGTCGCAGCTGGACGATCCCGATCGCGACCGCTTCGTGCTCTCGAAGGGCCATGCCGCGCCCGCGCTCTATGCCGCCGGCGCGCATTACGGATTCTGCGACGCAAAGGAAGCGCTCGCGCTGCGCAAGCTGAACAGCCGCTTCCAGGGTCATCCGCATGTGCTCGACCTGCCCTGGGTGGAGACGAGCACGGGTTCGCTGGGCCAGGGCTTCTCTGTTGCCGTCGGCATGGCGATGGGCCTTCGCATGCAGAACCGGACGGCGCGCGTCTACACGATGCTGGGCGACGGCGAGATGCAGGAGGGCGAGGTTTGGGAGGCGGCGATGTGCGCTGCGCATCACGGCCTCGACAATCTCTGCGTCCTCATAGACTACAACAAGCTTCAGAGCGACAACCGCAACGACGCGATCATGCGGCTGGAGCCCCTGGCCGCGAAGTGGCGCGCCTTCGAATGGGCGATCGCCGAGATCGACGGCCACAACATCTCCGAGATTCTGAAGACCTTCCGCCGCGCCGGCTCCACCACCGGACGCCCGAGCGTGATCATCGCTCACACCACCAAGGGCAAAGGCGTCCCTTACATGGAAAATGTCGCCGCGTGGCATGGGAGCGTGAAGCTGACACGCGAGCAGGCCGAAGACGCCTTGCGCGCACTCGGCGCTTCTCAGAACGAGATGAAGGAGCTTCTGGATGTCGGCTGAATCACCTGCCCTGATCGGCACAAGCGGCGACAGCCTGCGTGAAGCGTTCGGCAAGGCGCTGTCGGGTCTCGCAAACGAATTTCCCAAGGTTGTCGTGCTCGACGCCGACATCGCGGGCGGCACGGGTGTACATCACTTCCGCAAAAGTCATCCCGGCCGCTTCCTGCAGTTCGGCATCGCCGAGCAGAACATGATGGCTGCCGCTGGCGGACTTGCTGCGACGGGCCTTATCCCTGTCGTGACCACTTTCGCCGTCTTCTGCCTGCGTGCCGTCGAACAGGCGCGTCTGTCGATCGCATATTCGGGCCGCAACGCCAAGATCGTCGCCAGCCATCCAGGCCTGGATGTCGGTCCCGATGGCGGCTCGGCCCAGTCGCTGGAAGACATGGCCGCGTTCCGCGCCATTCCCGGCATGACGGTGATCTCGCCGGCCGATCCCATCGAGATGGCGCAGGCCACACGCGCGATGATCGAGTTCAACGGCCCGGTTTACATGCGCACCGGCCGCAGCCCGGCACGCCGCCTGTTCGACGACAGCCACAAGTTCGAGATCGGCAAGGGCCAGATTATCCGCGAAGGTCGCGACGTCACGCTGGTTGCCTGTGGCGTCGAGGTGGCGCGCGCGCTGGATGCGGCCGAGCTTCTCACCGGCGAAGGCATCGACGCCCGCGTCGTAAACATGCCGACGATCAAGCCGATCGACTCGGCGCTGCTGCTGCGCTGTGCCGGCGAGACCGGCGCATTCGTGACGTGTGAGGATCACAACATCCATGGCGGTCTTGGCAGCGCAGTCGCTGAGTCGCTCGCGCGCACGCACCCGTGCCCCATCGAGTTCATCGGCGTGAAGGACCGCTTCGGCCAGTCGGGCGAGCCAGAGGAACTCGCCGAGCTGTTTGGATTGACCGCGCCGCATATCGCAAGCGCGGCAAAGGACGCCATCAAGCGCAAGCGCGCCCTTGCCAAAAAGGCCGCGTAATGAGCCGCTTCTCGCTTGCCGGAAAGAACGCCGTCGTGACCGGCGGCAGCCGCGGCATCGGCCGTGCCATCGCCCTCGGCCTGGCGGAAGCCGGCGCCGACGTGATCTTCACCTATCGCGACCAGCGCGAAGAAGCCGAAGTCGTCGCGGCACAGATCCACAAGCTTGGCCGCAGGGCGCAGGCCTTGCGGATGGACGTGACCGACCGCGCCAGTGTCGAAGAAACGGCCCGTGACGCGGCACGCTTTGGTAAGATCTCGGTCCTCGTGAACAACGCCGGCATCAACAAGCCGACCGATTTCGACAAGGTGACGGACTCCGACTGGGACCTGATCCTGTCCACCAATCTCAAAGGCCCGTTCATCTGCGCCCAGGTGTTCCTGCCGCTTCTGGCAGAGGCGGGCGGCGGCAGCATCGTGCATATCGGCTCGGTAAGCGGTCAGTATGGCGGCCCGCGCACGGCGCATTATGCAGCTTCGAAAGCCGGTCTCTTCTCGCTCGCACAGGTGATCGCGCGCTTTGGCGCCTCGATGAAGGTTCGCTCCAACGTGGTCGCGGCTGGTTTGATCGCGTCCGACATGGGCGCCGCAGCGCTGCAGGCGGCCAGTGTGCAGAAGGCGGCCGAAGGCATCCTGATGAAGCGGCTGGGCCAGACATCCGAAGTGGCCGACGCCGTCGTGTTCCTGGCGAGCGACGCTGCTTCCTACATCACGGCGCAAACCCTGAACGTCAATGGCGGGTTGTATTTCTGATGGCCAAGACGATCCTGATCATCTCCGGCGGCATCGAAGCAGCCGACGCGGCCAAGCGGGCGAAGGAGCTCGGCTACACCGTCGTCGTATCAGACATTAATCCGGAAGCACCTGGATTTCAGTTCGCCGACTCGTGTCTTATCGCAGATGTTTATGGCGCAGATGAGACAGCGGCAGCTGCCGATCGCTACAACCGCAAAATCCGCAAGATCGACGGTGTGATCTGTGTCGCCGCCGATGCGCCGCTGACCGTCGCCACCGTCACGCGCCGCCTGGGCCTGCCGGGCATCTCTGTCGAGACTGCAAAACTTGCCACCGACAAGCTCGCCATGAAGCAGCGCTTCGCCGAATGCGGCGTGCCGGTGCCGTGGTTCTCCGAAGTGGCGACGCCACAGGCCTTGCAGCGCATTGCCGTCGAGCGCGGCCGAGACCTGGTGATCAAGCCCGTCGATTCGCGCGGTTCGCGCGGCGTGCAGCGCGTGGCGCAGGTGGCCGATCTGACCAAGGCGTTCTTCTTCGCCCGCTCGCACTCGCCGAACGACCGCGTGATGGTCGAGCAGTATCTGGAAGGCCCACAGGTCTCCACGGAATCCGTGATCGTCAACGGCGAGTGCTTCACGCCCGGCTTCTCGGATCGCAATTACGAGTATCTCGACCGTTACGCGCCGTTCTTCATCGAGAATGGCGGCGATCTGCCGAGCCATCTGTCGCCCGAGATTCAGGCGAAGGTAAAGGACGTCGTGGCGAAGGCCGCGGCCGCACTCGGCGTCGTCAACGGCACGGTCAAGGGCGACATCGTCGTCCACAATGGCGAGCCGCATGTCATCGAACTGGCGGCGCGCCTGTCGGGCGGTTTCTTTTGCACGCGTGAGATCCCGCTCAACACAGGCGTCGATTTCATCGCAGCTGCCATCAAGCTTGCGCTTGGCGAAGAGGTGACGGCGGCAGAGTTGCAGCCGACCCACGAAACGCCCGTGATCCAGCGCTATGCTTTCCCAGACGCCGGCAAGGTCGTTTCGATCTCCGGCGAAGAAGAGGCTCGCCAGGTCAGCGGCGTCACCGAGATCATCGTGACGGCCAAGCCGGGTGACGTGATCCCCGCCGCCGGCGACAAGCGGCCCTCGGCTGCCATGGTGCTGACGACTGGCGCGTCGCGCGAAGCTGCGGTCGCGGCCGCCAATGATGCGCTGTCGCGGCTGAAGATCGTCACCAAATGAACGCCCCGCTGGCCCGGCGCGACATTGCGGCGGCGGCGGACACGCTAAGCCTATTCGCGCTCTTTCATCTCAATCTCGCCTTCTCCTCGATCGAGGAGGAACAGCGCGACGATGTGATTGCGCGCTGCTACTGGCCACTGCTGCGTCTGGCTGAGAAGTTCGGTCCCATCGGCATCGAGGCAACCGGCTTCACGCTTGAAGAAATCGCCAAGCGCGATCCGTCATGGATCGAGCGTTTCAAGGCGCTGCTGAACGACGGCCGCGCCGAGCTAGTTGGCTCCGGTTATGCGCAGATGATCGGCCCCCTCGTGCCGGCGCGGGTGACCGAAGCCAATCTGCGGATCGGCAACACGATCTACCAGCGCCTGCTGGGGCTGACACCAACGCTGGCGCTCGTGAACGAGCAGGCTTACGCGGCCGGACTTGTCGGGCTTTATCTCGACGCCGGTTATCGCGGACTGTTGATGGACTGGGACAATCCTGGCGCGGCGCATCCCGAATGGCCGGCGGAGACACGCTATCTGCCACAGCGTGCGCGCGGCGCCTGTGGCCGTGACATCGGCCTCATCTGGACCAACACGGTTGCGTTCCAGAAGCTGCAGCGTTTCGTTCATCGCGACATCGAGATCGACAGCTACATGGACTATGTGCGTGGCCGCCAAGCGGCGACGCCGCGCGCCCTGTGCGTCTATGCCAGCGATGCCGAGATCTTCGACTTCCGTCCCGGACGCTACAAGACGGAAGAGAAACTCACGGGTGCAAGCGAGTGGACGCGGATGGAAGAAGCCTTCTCCGCGCTCTCCAATGAGTTTGCGCTGATTGAACCATCGCAGGTTTTCGCCTTGCCCGCCTCCAGCGAGCCGCTCCGCCTCGAAACGGCGGACATGCCGGTGCCGGTGAAGAAGCAGCGCAAGTACAATCTCGCGCGCTGGGCCGTGACGGGACGCGACGACATTGCGATCAACGCCGCCTGCGAGCGCATCTATCGCGGCATGGAAGCGCGCGGCGCCGACGAAGCCGCCTGGAAAGAACTCTGCGGTCTTTGGGCGAGCGACAACCGTACCCACATCACCGACAAGCGCTGGAAGACGTTCTGCGCGCGACTTGCGCGTGCCGAGGACAACTGGGCCACGCCGCTAGCGCCGACCATTGCTTTCGACGGCACGCCAGTTTCCGCACGCCGTTTCGACATTCGCACGCCACACGTACACGCCCGCATCGATCGGCGCCGCGGTCTTGCGCTGGAAAGCATCCGGTTTGCACCGCATCGGGCCGCATCGCTGGGCGGTCTCGGTCACGGTCATTTCGACGACATCGCGTTGCAGGCCGACTGGTACACCGGGGACTGCGTCTTCGAAGCACCAGGCGAGCACAAGGTGACGGATCTCGAATGGTGCGAAGCGAGACAGTCGACCGCGGCGAACGGCGACACCATCGTGCATGCATCCATTCCGACGGCGAACGGCCCGATCGAGAAGACCTTGCGGTTCGCCCATGATGCGCCGCGGATCGACTTCGACATCACCTTTAACTGGAAGGACTGGGGCAAGGGCAGTCTGCGCCTCGGCCACTTTACGCTGCTGCCCCAGACGTTCGACGCATCGGCACTCACGCTGGTCACGCACAATGGCGGCCGCGCTGCCGAGCGCTTCGCCCTTGCGGGTCAGACGGTCGAGCATGGCGCGCCGGTCTCGTTCCTGGTTTCGTCATCGCATGGCTTCGGCATGACCGAAGGCTGGGCCGAGCTGGGCGACGACCGCACGCGTCTTCGCATCGAGGTCGATCGCGCGACGGCGCCGCTTCTGGGATTGCTCACCCATCGCGTCAGCGGCGGCCATCTGTTCTGCCAGCTGATGCTGTCGGCGCTTGAGCTGGATGATACGCGCAAGCCCGCGTCTTACGGCAACGTGCCGCGGCGTTTCCGCTTCAGCGTCAGCGCGGCCTGAAAAAAGAAAACGGACGAAGGCCTGTGGCCCTCGCCCGCTTCCCAATATTCCCACCAGATGAAAGTCCCCTAAGCCTCGGGGTGAAGGACCGATTCTTCGGTTCCTTCGAACTGCAATTCGATACGCAAGAAATGGGCGGCGGAGCGCGAACCCCGCCGCCTTTAGTCTTAGTGGAACAGCGACAGAATGACCTGCGGCGCCTGGTTGGCGATCGACAGGGCCTGAACGCCGAGCTGCTGCTTGACCTGCAAGGACTGCAGCAACGCGCTTTCCTGCGCCATGTTGGCGTCGACCAGCTGACCGATGCCGGTGGTCAGCGTGTCCGACAGCTTCTGCGAGAAAGTCGCCTGGATCGAGAACTTCGCGGCGCCCGAAGAAAGCTGGGCGAGAGCGGAGTCGACGTTCGTGAGCGAAGTCTGGAGTGTGCCGATCATGGCCGAAGCCTTCGACTGCGTCGAAATCGTCGCGGTCGTCGCCATCGTCACGATCTTGCCCGACAGGCTCATGTTCTGCGCCGAAGCCGTGATGCGGCGCGAACCGTCAGACGAGGCCAGAGCCGTGATCTGCTTCGTGGAACCGTCGACCAGGTTGAAGCCGTTGAACACGGCGTTCTTCACGATCGTCGAGATCTGGTCACGAAGCGCTGTGAACTGCGAGTTGATCGCGTTGCGGCTGGCCGTATCCAGAGAGGCGTCCGAAGCCTTGGTAGCGTCGGTCTTGAGCTGGATCAGCAGATCCGAGATCGACTGGCCGGCGGAGAGCGCGACGTCGATCGAGGACGAACCGTTGTTCAAGCTGTCGATCACCGAACCGTAGCCGGCAACCGCCGCGCGCTGGTTCTGGGCGATCGCGTAGATCGCGCCGTCGTCACGGGCGTTGGCAACTTTCAAGCCCGAGTTGATGGCGCTCTGGGTCGTG
>DASZCC010000449.1:0-3816 GCA_035943485.1 Rhizomicrobium sp.
CGCATTCTGAAGCGCGGTGACGATGGACGAATAGGACGTGGCGTTTGCGGCTTCTGCCTGCATGGCTTCGGTTCTCCTGCGAGATAACAAAGCAACGGCCGTGCCAGTCTGGTTAACGCGCGTTTACGAATTTCCAGATGAGCGCCTCGCGCTCGTCTTCATCGTAGGGCACGACCGGACTGTGCCCCCACACCGGACCGGGCCAAGCCGGGTCGCCGGGACTTCGCGCCACGACATGCACATGCAATTGCGGCACCAGATTGCCGAGCACACCCACGTTGATCTTGGCCGCGTCGCCTTTGAGACGCGCTGAAGCATCCGCGATCTCCTCCATCAGCACCGCCCGGTCATCTGCAGAGAGCTCGAACAGTTCAACGGCGCCGGCGCGACGCGGCACCAGCACGATCCACGGATAGCGCCGGTCGTTCATCAGCAGCACCCGCGACAATTTCCAGTCCGCGATCGGGAATGTATCGGCTGCCAGACGGGTCTGTAGTTGGAAGTCGCTCATTGAATCGAGCATAACCTATCGGAAAGGCTGCGGGGACAGTTTGCAGATCGGAATCATCGGATGCGGCGTGGCCGGCCAGACGGCTGCCATCGCGCTTACGCGTCAAGGCCATGACGTCACGATCGTCGAGCGCTTTCCGGAGGCGAGGCCTGTTGGCGCCGGCCTTCTCCTCCAGCCTTCAGGCCTCACTGTCCTGGAACGTCTCGGTTTGCGTGCCGAGGCTGAAAGCTGGGGCGCACCAATTCACCGGCTCGAGGGCAACACGGTGCGAGGCCGTCGCGTACTCGCGCTTGACTACGGACGGGAGCATGGGCTTGGCATACATCGCGGCGCGTTGTTCAACCTCCTGCACAACGCGGTCCGGTCCAGCGGTGCGCGGCTGACCCTCGGGTTTGATACAGTCTCGATCGATGACCCGGATGATCCGGTGTTGGTGGCCCGTGATGGCCGGCGCGAAGGACCGTTCGACGTTGTGCTCGACTGCGCCGGTGCACATGACACGACACGCGATCATCTTGGCATCGCAGTCAGCGCGCCGGTCTATCCATGGGGAGCGTTCTGGTGCGCTGTGCCCGATCGCGATGGCCGTTGGACCGAGGCTTTGCGCCAAACCTATGACGGCGCCCATACGATGATGGGTATTCTCCCGGTCGGTCGTGCGCCGGAGTCTGACGCACGCTTCGTGGCTTTCTTCTGGAGCCTGCCTCTCGCGCAGGCCGATGCACAGAAAGCGGCGGGTCTCGATGTGCTGAAGCAGCGGATCCTGCGAGCATGGCCGGCCGCGCGCCCTGTCGTCGACGAGATCACATCCTTTGATCAGTTCTCGCTGGCGACTTATCGCGACGTGGTCATGCGGCCCTGGCGACGCGGCCGCGTCCTCGTAATCGGTGACGCGGCGCATGGTACGAGCCCCCAGCTCGGGCAAGGCGCCAATCTGGCGCTCATCGACGCACTCACCATCGCGCATTGCCTGAATGGCAAGGCCGACATCGACAACGCGCTCAGACGGTACGAGCAGATGCGGCGGCAGCACCTCGCCTACTACCAGCTGACCTCGCGCTTGCTGACGCCGATGTTCCAGTCCAACAGCCAAGTCATGGCATGGCTGCGTGACAATCTGTTGGTCGCTGCGCGCTACGTTCCGATCGGCGGCTACGTTACCCGCACAACGCTTGCTGGTGTGCGCAAGCTGCCCTGGGGCATCTGGAGGCCGCCGGATTAGCGGCGCGGATCGAAGGCTTCGATTTCCGGCGCCGCGCCGCTCACGATCAGGCGCGCCATGCTTTCGGCGAGCGCGGGCGTCATGAGGATGCCGTTGCGAAATTGTCCGCTCGCAACCATCAGGTTTTCGAGCGAGGTCCGGCCCATGATCGGTCTGCCGTCCGGGGAGCCTGGTCGCAGGCCAGCCCATCGTTCGATCACGTTCCAGACTGCGAGCTTCGGCATCAAAGAGATCGCGCGGCTGGAGAGCCACTCGGTCGCGATGTCTGTTACGCGCGTATCGAAGCCCGCGTCAGGCTCTAAGGTCGCGCCGATCAAGAGGCGATCCGGTTGCGGGACAAGATAGATGTCGTTGCCCCAGATCACTTGTGCCGGCAGCGGCGTTCCGGCCGGCGGCACGACGGCGATCATCTGGCCTTTGACGGGGACCACGTTTGGAATGGCGCTCGCAGGAAGCCCTTCGAACTGAGCCGACCAGGCACCGGCCGCGATGACGAAGAGGTCGGCCTCGACCAGACGGAACGGCGTGCGGATGGCAGCGACGCGATCGCCTTCGACCTCGAAGCGGATCACGGCCTCGTTGATCGCAAGCGTTCCGCCGGACTTCAGGAAGGCTTGCCGCAGTGCCTGGCCGAGGGCGCGATTGCTGACCTGCGCTTCTTCCGGCGCCCACAGGGCGGCGGCGAGGTCACCTGTCAACATCGGTTCGCGCTCGCGGGTCTCGGCGGGAGTCAGGCGTTCGACACCCGGCCCGGCTTCCAGCTCGGCTGCCTCACCTTGCGTCCGCGCCACGATCAGCGCGCCGTTCCGGCGGTAGCCAATGGTCATGCCACTTGCGGCCTCAAGCTCCGTCGCAAAGGCGGGCCACAAAAGACTGGAGCGATACGCAAATTCGGCCTCGGGCGTTTGCGCCCTTCCGAGTTCACCAGCGACTGAGAGCATTCCCGCTGCGGCCCAGGTCGCGCCGCGCGCAGGCTGGGAACGTTCAAGGACTGTGACGTCCACGCCCGCCTGTCTCAGACGCCAGCCCGTTCCGAGCCCGGCAGCGCCCGCTCCAATGATGACGACCTTCATGTGCGGTCAACCTGCATGGCGAGCGGCATAGGAATTTGTCGTGTCCAGGTCAAACCGATAACGCAAACGCATCGTGAGCCGTATAGTCGCTGCCGTTCACGGGGGCATTTCATGAAGTTGTCGAGGGTTCTTGCGGGGGTATTTGTCACCATGGCAGTCGGCGTAGTTTCCAATACGGCTTATGGCGAACTCGGACGCGGCGACCGCTACTCAGGAGCGTCATGGGCGACGCGCTCGCCCGCGCTGGGCCAGCATGGCATGGCGGCAACGGCCGTCCCGGCGGCTACGGAGGTCGCGCTCGATATCCTGAAGAAGGGCGGCAGCGCCGTCGACGCGGCGATCGCGGCGAACGCGACACTGGGCCTGATGGAACCCGTCTCGAACGGCATGGGCGGCGATCTGTTCGCCATCGTGTGGGATCCGAAGACGAAGAGGCTCTACGGCTACAACGGATCGGGCCGTTCGCCGAAGGGACGCAACCTCGCGAAGTTGGTCGAGGAGATCAAGGCCGTCGCGATCAAGACAGGTAAGCCGTACAAGCCGCATATCCCATCCTTCGGCACGCTCTCCGTCACGGTGCCCGGCGCGGTCGATGCTTGGGGCGCATTGCACGACAAGTTCGGCAAGCTGCCCCTCGCCGACGATCTCGCGCCGGCCATCGCCTATGCGCAGAACGGTTTTCCCGTCACCCAGCTCGTCGCGCTGTACTGGAAGCGCAACATGGCCGCGTTCGATCATATGGGTCCGATGATCGAGGAAATCAACAACGCGAAGGCGACCTATCTCGTCAACGGTCAGGCGCCGGCCGAGGGTGAGATCTTCCGCAACCCCGATCTCGCACACACGCTGACTGTGATCGCCAAGGGCGGACGCGACGCTTACTACAAGGGCGAGATCGCGCACACGATCGACGCCTATTTCAAACGCATCGGCGGCGATCTGCGCTACGACGATTTCGCCAGCCATCACGGTGAGTGGGTCGAGCCGCTGTCGGTAAACTATCGCGGCTA
>DASZCC010000450.1:0-5856 GCA_035943485.1 Rhizomicrobium sp.
GGCTCGAAAAAGCCTGTTGTGCTGGCCGGCGACTTCAATGTGATGCCGACCGACCTCGACGTCTACAAGCCCGAACGCTGGCGTGACGATGCGCTGTTTCGCCCTGAAGTGCGGCGCGCTTATGCGCAACTCCTAAAGCAGGGTTGGCTCGATTCCCTGCGTCATCTTCATCCCGATGAACGCATCTACACATTCTGGGATTATTTTCGGAATGCCTACGCGCGCGATGCCGGTTTGCGCATCGACCATCTGCTGCTCAACCCGGTTCTTGCGCCACGACTGAAAGCCGCGAATGTCGATCGTGCGGTGCGCGGCTGGGAGAAGTCGAGCGACCATGCGCCAACCTGGATTGAGTTGAAAAGTCGCGGCCGCGCAAAATGAATGGTCGTTAAGGCTTCGGCGCTTCGCTTGGCGGGTCGCGCTGCTTGGTGTGCGAAACCGCAGCCATGATGCCAAAACCGAGCACGATGAGCCCGCCGACAAGTATCCACGTTTGCGGCAAGTGAAGCAGCAGTGCGCCGTATATGAGGCCGCCGAGCAGAATGAAGAAACCGACGATATAGAGCACGAATGCGGACATGATCTTGACCTGTCGGAGAATCCCGACCGTACAACGGTTCGTTCCCGGCTTGGTTCCTCCGATCGGAACTGGCGGAAATTGCATTTGGCGCGATTGACCAGTAGTGATCAAAATGCGCCGCGTTTCCGCGGCTTTTTCCTACATTCCGTCAGGTTTTCAGCGCGTTGGGGTTTGCGGTGGGCAAGGTAAATTCCTGCGATGCATTGATCATCGGCGGCGGTCATAACGGGCTGGTCTGCGCGTTCTATCTTGCGCGCGCTGGATTGAAGGTGCGTGTGCTGGAACGGCGCGCGGTGGTCGGTGGTGCGGCCGTGACTGAGGAGTTTTATCCCGGCTTTCGCAATTCCGTCGCGAGCTACACCGTCAGCCTGCTCAATCCCAAAGTGATCGCCGACATGAAGCTCGCCGAGCGCGGCTTGCGCATCGTGGAGCGGCCGATCTCCAACTTCCTGCCGCAGGATGATGGCCGTTACCTCAAGCTTGGCGGCGGACTGGAACGCACGCAGGTAGAATTCCGCAAGTTTTCGGAGCGCGACGCTGAGGTGTTGCCCCACTACTACGATGTGCTCGATGGCGTCGCCGATGTCCTGCGCGAGCTCGCGCTGAAGACGCCTCCCAATCTCGGCGACGGGTTGCAGGCCCTTATCGTCGCGGCGGGGCAGGGGCGCAGGCTGGCGGGCCTTGATCTTTCGCACAAGCGCGACGTGCTCGACCTTTTTACCAAGAGCGCGCGAACTTTCCTCGATGCGTGGTTTGAGAGCGACGCAGTCAAGGCGGCATTCGGGTTCGATGCCGTCGTCGGCAATTACGCGAGTCCGGACACGCCCGGTTCGGCTTATGTGCTGCTGCATCACGTCTTTGGCGAAGTGAACGGCAAGAAGGGTGTCTGGGGTCATGCCATGGGTGGCATGGGTGCGATCACCCAGGCGATGCGGCAGGCGTGTGAGCAGCTCGGCGTGGAGATCAGACTGGAGGCCCCGGTCGCGCGTGTGCTGGTGGATAAAGGGCATGCCGCTGGCGTGCGGCTGGAAAGCGGCGAGGAGATTTTCGCGAACGCCATCGTCTCGAATGTCGGGCCGAAGCTCCTCTATGACGAACTGATAGACGCGTCCGACCTTTCCGACGAATTCCTCCGCCGCGTGAAAGGCTACAAGGTTGGCTCCGGCACGTTCCGCATGAATGTGGCCCTCTCCGAACTGCCGCGCTTCACCTGTCTGCCCGAGCCCGGCGAGCATCATCAGAGCGGTATCGTGATCGCGCCCACGCTGGACTATATGGATCGCGCCTTCATGGACGCGAAACAGTTCGGCATGTCGAGAAAGCCGATCGTCGAGATCCTCATACCCTCAACCGTGGACGACAGCCTCGCGCCGCCGGGTCAGCACGTGGTGAGCCTGTTCTGCCAGCAGTTTGCGCCGGAGCTGCCAGGCGGACGCAGCTGGGACGACATGCGCGACGCGGCCGCCGATCTGATCATCGACACCGTCAATTCCTTTGCGCCGAACTTCAAGGCGTCGGTGATTGCGCGGCAGATCTACTCGCCGCTCGATCTGGAGCGTACCTTCGGCCTCGCCGGCGGCGACATCATGCATGGTGCGATGTCACTGGATCAGCTCTGGTCGGCGCGCCCGATCCTTGGCCACGGAGCCTATCGCGGACCGATCAAGGGACTCTATATGTGCGGCGCCGGCACGCATCCCGGCGGCGGCGTCTCCGGTGCCCCAGGCCATAACGCGGCGCGCGAGATTCTGCGGGATCGAAGACCCCTTCGGCGGCTTACATCGCGGTTCTAAGCCGGACGAAACAGAGTGATGGCGCCGATGACGAGCTCGGCAAGAATGAGGACGACGATCAGAATCTCCAGGCGTGTCGAACGCTCGGTGTCGATCATGTCGGTGAAGGTTTGCGCGGCCGATGCGACCACACTGACCTTGCCGTTCAGCAGCGTGCCGCGTTCGATGATTTCGTATTCGTCTTCCAGTCGCGCATAAAAGCGCTCGAGCTCCGGATGCTCCCATAGGATGTCCGGCTTCTCGGCGAAGGCTATGCGGCCTGAAACGCGATGCTGCGCGAGCAAAGACGATCCGATCAGCTGCAGCAGCGCCTTGCGGCTGTTGGGTGTGCGGCCGCTGATTGCCAGCGTGTTCGCAGCCGGCTCGATGGTGTCGAAGACGTTTGCGACCTCGTGTTCATAGCGTGCGAGCGCAACGCTCTTGGCGAGAATGTCGGACAGGACCAGCACATGACCGGGCGTGAGCGCCCTGATCTGCAACGCACCGTCGCTTGAAAGACCCTCGTCCTGGTCGGGCACAGTGAGGAGTTCGAGCCGCTCTTCCTCGGCGGGTTGCGTGTGGCCGCCACGCGAATACTGGGCGAGAATCGCTTGCTCGTCGGCGGGTTGGAGCCCGACCATCACCACCGCACCGTAGCGGAAGATCACGGCGTAACCACTACCGACCCGAAAGCAGAAAGGCGCGATCGACACGACATCCTTGTGCAGCGAGCGATCCGGCAGGAGGCGATCGGCAATCAGCACTGCGCGGACGCGTGTGCGCTGCGAATTGATCTGGTCGGGTGATTTCTCGCTTGCCATCCCGACACAGTCGCACAAATTCGGCACGCCTGCATGACGACGCGCGCCTTGCGTGGGCGCGTGTGGTCTGGTGATTTGCGTGCCGCGTCGGCCGTCAGGCGCCGAGGTTGTCCGCGTAGATCATGCGGCCCTCGCCAAGTTTGTCGAGCACTTCGCCGATATTTGCCTGCGAAACCGTGAAGCATCCGTCGCTGCGGCCCAGCACACCGCAGCGCGCGATGATCTCGTCGCTCACGTAGTCGGCCGGATGGACGACGATGGCGCGCGCCAGTGCGTTGTCATTGGTCGCATCCAGCCCGCTAAGGCGGATCGAGCGGCCGTGCTTGCCGACATAGATATTGTCGGCGCGATAGGCGCCGGCAGACGATGCTTTGGATGAAGGCGTGTTCGAGAAGCTTTGGAGCCAGCCGGTATGCTGCGGATCCGAGCCGAGACCGTGCGCCACGAGATAAGACGACACAGCGCCAGTCTGCAGATTGACGAGATGAAAACGCTTGGCGCTCGATGGCTGCGAGAAATCGGCAAGGGCGATCAGATCCTGCTGGGCGATCTCGCTGCGATGCCTGTCGAGTGCGGCGAGGCCGCGCGCGAAAAGGCCCGAGGACGGCTTTCCGGCAGACGCAAAGGCCGGCCGCACCAGAAGGGCGGACGAAGCCAGGGCGGAGCTTGCCAGAATCTTTCGACGGGAAATCATTGTCGGGTGAACTCCAAGTGCGCAAAGATCGGACAGATGGGGTTCGCAGCCGTTCCGGCGCCATAAGGCCGCCATGAATATGCCCGATGAAAGTTCCCTACCGTTATTGGCCCCTAAAATCAAGGTAGACGACATTTTCATCCGGGAACGTTAAAAATTGCCTCCATCGAAGTCTGGGGAAATCGAAATGGATCGCCGTAGTTTCTTGAGTACCGCGCTGGCCCTTGCACCGACCACGGCATTCGCTTTCGCGCCGGGTGCGCTGCGCTCTTCACCGTCCGCAACAGACGTGTATGCCCTCAAGGCCGGTGAGTGGATTTGGGAGCCTCAGATCGCACCGCAGGGGCCGATGGCGATCTACGTCAACCTCACGGCGCAGCGGGCGCTCGTCTATCGCAATGGCATCATCATCGGCGCGACCACAGTCTCGAGCGGCAAGCCGGGGCACCTGACGCCAACCGGCGTGTTCACGATCCTGCAGAAAGACGCGAAGCATCACTCGACCAAGTACAACAACGCTTCGATGCCGTTCACCGAGCGCCTCACCTGGGACGGCGTAGCGCTGCATGCCGGTGGCCTGCCGGGATATCCTTCGTCGCATGGCTGCGTGCATCTGCCGTTGAAGTTCTCCGAACTGCTGTTCGGGCAGACGTCGCTGGGCATGACCGTCGTGATCACAGCGACGACGCCAGAACCGCGCACCATAGTGGCCCCAAATCTCCTGACCGCAGCAAAACCCGACGCCAATACGCCGTCGGAACGGCTTGTGGCGGGAGAAGAATTCAGCTGGCATCCGGAATTGTCACCGACGGGACCTGTTTCCATCGTCGTGAGCACAGCCGATCAGCGTTCCATGGTGTTGCGCAATGGCGTCATTATCGGGCGTGCGCGTATCACGTATCCGCCGGGGCGGATCGTGGGCATGCAGGCACTCCAGTTCAAAGGTGTGGACAGCAAGGGCGCGAACCAGTGGTTCTACATTGGCCTTCCGGGCGATGATCCGCTAGCAGGAAAGCCGGTTCCGCCGGATTGGCGCAAAGGCGTCGTCATCCCCAAGGAATACCTCGCCGATGTGCATTCGATCATCACCGTGGGCACGACGATGCTGCTGACAGACCAGTCCGTCGTCGATACGGGCGCGCCGGTGACCGTGATCGCGACCAGCTAGCGGCGCTCCAGCGCGAATGGCGATTTACGCAAGTCCTGATGCAGTGCAGATGGCGCCGGTGCAGATGATTGCGCGGTTCATCGCGACCGGCGACGAGTCCTGCCTGTCCGCATTTGCGCAGCGCGATGTCGTGATCCTCGAGAACTTTGCGCCTTATCTTTTTGCCGGCCCTGAGGCGGTCGCGTCGTGGGCGCGGGGGATGCGTGCGCACACGAAGACGCTCTCCGGATTGCGGCACCGCTTCGGGCAGGCACAGGATTTCTCCGATGACGGAGAGGTCGCATTCTTTTCGCTTCCGACGCATTGGGCCGGTGTCTCGAACGGGCGACCGTTTCAGGAAGATGGCGGCTGGTCGTTCGTGATCGTCAGGCAGGGCAACGAATGGAAGGTTCGGAATTACGGCTGGGCTGTCACGCGGATGACCGCGGAGTGAATTCTGTCACTGCCGGACAACGTCTTGCCGGTCGCAAGAAGTATCTGATCGCGGTTCTTACTTCATCGCATGAAACGAAGCGTTGCTCTTGGGCGCCGTTTTTTGTTTACGCTTGGTGGTTTGTGCTGCCGGTCAATTGATCCAGTGCAGATCGTCGTAAGCACGGTCGATCACTTGTCTGCGCCAGATGAAATACTCGTCGCTCGACATGTTGTATCGCTGGCACGCATCGCTCAGCGCGATCAGACCGCCTTCGACAGCAGCCACGACCCGGGCCTTCATCAGCAAGCCCCAGTGGTTCGTGGTCGCGTCAGGCAGATCGGCGAGCGAAATGCTTTCGCCATTGGGACCTGATACGCGCGGCTTCCGCTGTCGTAACGCCATTGAT
>DASZCC010000451.1:0-1846 GCA_035943485.1 Rhizomicrobium sp.
GCCAGAGCGTGCCCGTCGGAGTCGGCCAGCCGACACTGCGTCTCGATGGCCTCACAATCGGTGGTACCGCTCAGGCTGCTTGAGCATGCTCATCTTCAAAATCGTTCACGCGGAGGAATGGCGCGCGGCGGAGGCGGCCGGAATCTTTTCCGGTTCGGCGAAGGATAAGGAAGACGGCTTCCTGCACTTCTCCAGCGAGGAGCAGCTCGATGGGACGGTCGCGAAATACTATGCCGGCCAGCGTGGCCTGGTGCTGGTTGCCGTCGATCCCGAGACGCTTGGCGGTGCGCTAAAGTATGAGCCCTCGCGCGGCGGCGAGTTGTTTCCGCATCTCTATGGCACTCTGCCGCTCGACGCCGTCTTGTGGACCCGGCCGTTTCAGCCGTGACGCAGCTTCAGCATCAGTATCAGGCCTGAGAGCACGAGGCCGGTGCCGTTTGCGGCCATCAGTGGTACGTCGTGCAGCCTGAGCCCATAGATGAACCACAGGAACGTTCCGGTCGTGAGCACCGACGACCAGGCGAGCGAGACATCGCTGGTCGAGCGCGAGCGCCAGGTTTTGACCAATTGCGGGACCAGCGCGAAGGTGGTGCAGAACGCGGCCGCAAAGCCGATGATCGATGTAGCCGACACACGCGTCTCCTAGAATTTCGCCACGTACAAAAGCCCGGTGAGATCGATCGCAGCATGCGCAATGATCAGCGGCCATAGCCTGCCCCTGCGCGCGTACCAGATTCCAAAAATCAGACCGAGCGGAATAATCGCGATCACACCGACAGCGCCCTGGTAGAGATGGTAGGCCAACCGCACGCCGACGCTCACATTGATGGCCGTCCATTCGCCATGCCTGTCCTTCAGCGCAGTGATGATGTAGCCCGCCACGAAAATCTCCTCGAACAGCGCATTGACCAGCGGCGGGACGATCGCGGCGGCCGGCGAGATGCCGTTCGCTACAACGGAGACGCGCGCCGCATCACGTGCCGCGTCGGGCGCGGTGACGACAAACAGCACCCACATGACGACGTAGGTAGCATAGGCCGCCACAGCGAGACCGACGCCGTAAACCAGGTCCATCCACGCCGGACGCAGGCCGACGCGTGCAATCGTCCACCCGCGCGCCCAAAGGAACGGAAGCAGGATCGCCATGATTGCGACCTCCATGGCCGACAGCGCAAACAGTGAGTTGCTGCTGTGATGCGTCTTTGCGAAGAGATTGTGGCTCGACGCAATGATGACGCTGCTGACGATGAAATAGCCGAACGCGCCGCCAACGACGATCGCGAACTCCGCCCAGGCGGGCATGCGGCGCAAAAATCCCATGACTTGTCCGACAGGCAGCGTGCCTTTCATGTCGGAACCATGCAGGGCATCAAGGGTGGTGGACGAAGCCCGGCACATTCGCGACCATTCGCCCATGAATCAGGCCAGCTTCATCGAAGCGTCACTCACCAATCCAAACAATCGCGCCATCCTCGAAAGGCTGCCTGATCTGCGCGCGCCCGACGCGTGGCTGGTCTCCGGCGCACTGTTTCAGACGGTCTGGAACGCCCTGACGGGACACGCACCGACATATGGCATTCGGGATTACGACATCTTCTATTTCGATCCCGATACGTCGTGGGATGCGGAAGACGCTGTGATACGCCGGGCGAGAGCGCTGTTCGGCGACATCGAGATCGAGGTGCGCAACCAGGCGCGCGTGCACATCTGGTATCAGGAGAAATTCGGCACGCCCTACCCGCCGCTTGGCAAGGCTACTGACGGCATCGATCGGTTTCTGATGCCCTGCGCGATGGTGGGCCTCAACGCCGCGCGATGTCTTTATGCCCCCAGAGGCATCGCGGAT
>DASZCC010000452.1:0-12038 GCA_035943485.1 Rhizomicrobium sp.
CACGATAAGGCGCACAATTCTAGTTTAGGAACCGGGCCGAAGGTCAAGGGCAGCCGCCGGCAGAACCGTTGCCTTGACCCGCCGCCTAGCTCGCCTGATATCGTTCGGGTAGCAACATTTGCTGTCCTTATGACCATGCACCCTGTCCAGACTTTCGAACTCGTGCTGCTCCTGCTGGCGTTCGTATTCGCGTTGTACTGGGTGGCACTGAAGCTCAGATTTCCGCCGGCCGCGGTGATGCTGGTCGGCGGCGGCGCGCTTGCCTTCCTGCCCGGCGTGCCGGCGATCACGCTCAACCCCCAGCTGGCGCTCGTGCTGTTCCTGCCGCCCCTGCTTGTGCATGGCGCGATATTCATTCCGCTCGGGCGCTTCCGGCGGAATTTGCCCGGCATTCTTTCGCTTGCCGTCGGCGGCGTGATCTTCACGACTCTTGCCGTAGGGCTTGTGATGCACTGGCTCGCCCCCGCGCTGCCATGGGCCGCGTGCTTCGCGCTGGGCGCCATCGTGTCGCCGCCGGATGCGGTTTCGGCGGGCGCGGTGCTCAAGGGCGTAAAGCTGCCGCGGCGGCTCAAGACCTTGCTGGAAGGCGAGAGCCTGCTGAACGACGCGACCGGCCTGATCCTGTTCCGCTTCGCGGTCGCCGCCGCCCTGAGCGGCACGTTCAGCCTGGCCTCCGCCGCGCAGAGCTTTGTTGTCGTCTCAATCGGCGGCGCGCTGGTTGGCGTCGTGATGGGCGCGGCGTGGGTGTTTCTAGTGCGCCACCTCAGCGACCGCATGCTGATCATCGGCGTGACGATGATGTCGTCCTGGATTGTCTACATAACGGGAGAGGCGCTTCACGTTTCCGGCGTCATCGCCGTGGTTGTCGGTGGCCTTGTGCATGGCTGGTACCAGCATACCGTCATCAACGCCGATGTCCGGTTGCCGACCCGGTCATTGGGCGAAGTGGTCAGTTTCGTTCTCGAAGCACAGGTTTTCATCCTGATCGGCTTCTCACTGCGCGGCGTTGTCGAGCGCATGGGCGGCATCGAAGCGCTGCCCGCCGCGACCGTCGAGATCGTGTTGGGCGTTATCGTTGCACTCACCCTTGCCCGTTTTCTCTGGGTGTTCGCCCGGGACGGCATCATCACCCTCGCACGCAGGTTCGGCGTTCCAAGCGCACGGCCGCTCGGGTGGCGGGAGGCGACGGTCCTCAGTTGGGCGGGGATGCGCGGGGTTGTTACACTGGCAATCGCACTGACCCTGCCCGACAACATGCCCGGACGCGACCTGATGCTGCTCTGCGCCTTCGCCGTGATTTTCGTCACCGTCATCGTGCAGGGCTCAAGCCTCGGGCTTCTTGTCCGCCTCGTGCGGCCGGTCGACCTCGAGCCGCTCGCGAATGTCTCCATGGCGGGGGCCGAAGCGGCGATCACACGCGCACGCAACGCGACCATCGAGCAGCTCGCCTATGCCGAAGACGGCTCGCTGCTTCATCCGCAGCTTCTGGAGGAGTCGCAGCGGCGTATGCGCTTCATGGAGCGCTACGAGGTCGATACGGACGCCGTGATGGGCGGGCTGAACGCGCACTATAACGTTCTGGTAAAGGCGAACGCTGCCAGCCGCGCCGAACTCGTGCGTCTTCACCGCGCCGGCGAGATCGAGGATGAGGTGATGCACAACCTCGAACGCGATCTCGACATCGAGCAGATGGCGATGTTCTTCCAGTTCAGCCTGGAGGAGTAGCCGGACGATCGCGTGCAGCTCAGGTGAGCTTCACACGCGAATCGCCGACGACGTCGTTCTGAACGACGACAAACTCGCCAGATTTGGAGTCGTCCTCGACCAGTCCAACGACGACGCGGGCGATGTCCTCCGGCTCCAGAACCTTTATCTGCTTCAGAAGCGGTTCGAGCCAGTCCGCAACCCTGTCCCCGCCCGTTTTCGCCAGGATCGGCGTATTGGTCACGCCAGGGCAAACGGCATTCACGCGAATATTCGCCATCTCCCCGAGAGGACCGCAGGAACGGCTGAACATCAGAACGCCTGCCTTCGTCGCTGCATAAGGAGCGTCGGCGAGATAGGGATTGAGACCACCTGTAGAGGACGTGTTGATAATGACGCCGCCACCGCGCTTCTTCATGTGGCGAATGGCCAGCCACGTGCCAACGATCACGGCGGTGAAATTTATGGCGATCAGGAGTTCGATCCGTTCAATCGGCGTCTCGGGAAAGGCTGGTGGTCCAGATAGAATTCCAGCATTATTGAAAACGATGTCCAGGCCTCCGGCGCGCTCGGCGTCGGCGAACATCGCTTCCTGCGCCGCGCGGTCCGTGACGTCGATCTTGCAGATAACGGCCTTGGCGCCGAGCTTCTCGACCTGTGCTGCCGTTTCCGCCAGCCCCTGAGGCTCAAGATCGGCGAGAACGATCCTCGCAGCGCCCTTCTTCGCGAAGGCAACCGCGGCGGCGCGCCCTATCCCGGCGGCAGCGCCCGTGACGAGTGCGTTGCGTCCCTTGATATCCATCGCTCCCTCCCAATTATTTTTTTGCGTTCCAGTGCTCCCGCGCCAGTTCAAACAGATGACGGTTGCCGGTGGCCCAGGTCACGGTGAGCTTGCAGTTGTGGATCTTCCACTCACCGGCGTGCCGTCGCAGCCTATTGGTGTAATAGCCACCGAGCGTGAAGATGTTCTCGCCCATGGACGTCGCAAGCAGATGATAGGCGACCATATACGATACGCAGGTGGCCTGATCGTCTTCCACGGTGATGACGTGATTGCTGCTGACATGGTGCGTCGCGTCGAATCCGGACAGGCCATCGCGCACACCAGTGACCCACTGATCAGCAGCGATCTTCGAGGGCTCGCCACCGGACCAACTCGTGAAGTCGAGGTCGATCTGATCGGCAAAGCAGGAGCGGTAAAGCGCCCAGTCACGGCGGTCGATCCCGGTCGCATAACGGATCACCACCTCGCTGATCTCGGCGCGGGCGATCAGCGTCTCCTGGGTGAGTGGTTTCGGCATTGTCGCCTCCTCAGTTGACGTCCCAGGCCACAGGCAGTGAACGCAAGCCCATCAAGACCGGCATGCGGGTCTCTGGAACGGCCTCGCCTGCGGGCCGCAGATTGGGCAGCTTCGCGAGAACGCGGCGAAGGGCAACCGTCGCTTCGAGGCGCGCAAGCGGCGCACCGCGGCAGATGTGGATGCCGGAGCCAAACGCGACGTGCTTTTTTACCTGTTCCGGATCCCGGTCGAGATCGAACGTGTTCGGGTCGGCCCACATTTCCGGATCGAGATTTGCCGCAGCCCACAGAAGCATGACCTTCGTATCCTTCTGCAGGTCATAAGGGCCAAGCTTTGTCTCTTCATTGTTTGTGCGGAACAGGCCGTGCACGGGCGCATCGACGCGCAAACACTCCTCGATGGCGCGCGGAACGTAGTCTGCGTTCGTCTTAACTTTCGCAAGCTGCGCCGGCTCATTGAGCAGGCGGTGGATGAGGTTGGAGATCAGGATCGTCGTGGTCCGGCTACCGGCGACGAGCAGGAATGTGCAGAAGCCCAGAATCTTGTGTGGCGGAAGCGTTTTTCCGTCGGCTGTCGCGGTGAGGAGGCGGGTGATCAGATTGTCCTCCGGACCTGCCTCTCCATCTGCGAGCTTCTTCTGCCAATCCTCGAGGACAGTCTTGAAGTAACCGTGCAGGGCAAGCGTCGAGCGCTCGATGTCGGCGCGGCGCGGATCGTCGGATGTCATCAACACGCCGGCAGCGCTGTTGGTCACCCATTCATCGAACAGCTGCGCCTTCCCCTCATATTCGATGCCGAGCATCTTGCTGATCACGAAAAGCGGCAGCGGAATCGAGAGAACCTGGTGCAGATCGGCTGTACCCTTCGCATAGACCGCGTCGAGCTGCCGATCGACGAATTCCTGTATCTCCGGCTCGAGGCTTTCGAAATACACACGCGTGAACGCCTTGGCGACGATCTTCACTTCGGCCGTGTGCTCGGGCGGATCGACGTTGACGAGCGCACCCGGTGCATCCGGCGACTGGAAGGGAAGACCAGGTCCGAACTTGCTGCTCCAGAGCTTGGGATTGAGGATGACCGACATCAGGTCGCTGTATTTCGCGACGGCGTAGAAGTCGCCGCGCGCGGCGTGTACGACCGGGCACTTGGCGTGCATCTGTTCGTAGTAGCGCTTGTAGTTGCGCTGGAAATCTTCCGACGCGAAATCGATTTCCAGGTTCTCCCGTTCCGCCATCTCTAACCGTTTTCCTCGCTCACCGCGTGTTTTCGTCGGCACATCCGGGCGCCGGCGAAACTGTGGTGAAAATTAGCATGCATGTCAACTTATGAGCGCCGTGATGACAGCTCTAGCGTGCGTAGGCGTCGCGGTAGGAGCCCGCGCGGACGTCTTCGACGGCGTCCAGATGGCGCGGTTCCCAACCCAGCTCGCGGCGTGTTCGCGGCGCGCGCGAGCGGCTGCACACGCCGAAGAACAGCGGCCCGATGAAGTCGCCCCAGATCGCTTTGGCTTCCTCCAGGCTGACGCTGCGCGACCTGGTCCCCATCGCCTGCGCGGCCGCTTCTGCAAGGGCACGGAAATTGGCCTCGCCGGCGACCGCATGATAAAGCGCGCCGGCTACGCCACGCTCGATGGCCAGGCGATAGACGTCGGCCAGATCGTCGACATGGACGTGCGAATAGAGATTGAGACCGGCGCCGATATAGCAGGCGCTTCCCGTCTTTCTGACAGAGTCGAAGATCGCCGGGATCTGCTTGCTTCCACCATGGCCCCAGATCAGCGGCGGCCGCACCACCATCGCCCGCACGTCGCTCTTTGCGGCACTGCGGACAAAATTCTCGGTTTGCACGCGTGTCGCGATCCACGCGGGCGGTGTGAATGGATCGTCCTCGCCATAGTTTTCTTCGCGCCACTCGCCATGCGGCGTCTCATGCGAAAGCACCGCAGTGCCGGTCGTGAGAATGAAGGGCTTTTTCGTTCCCGACAGATTTTCAAGGATCGGCCGGATGGTCGGCATCTCGATATCGAAAGGCACCGCCGCAGCAAATATTGTCGCGTCTGCTTTCAACGCCGAGCTGGCCAGCACTTCATGATCCGAAAGATCGCCACGTATCGTCTCCAGGCCGTCATGCCGGAACGCAATTTCGCGTTCCTGACTCCGCGCAAGCGCGACGACTGTATGGCCCGCCGCACGGAAACAGCGGCAAAGTGCCGAGCCGAGATAGCCTCCCGCGCCAATCAGAAAAACCTGCACTAAAGACCCCTGGACGCCGCTCTGGGCAGCTTTCTTGTTGCTGCATGAAAAGTATCATACAATATAGAAATCAAAAGGCTTAATTCAGGATCCGTCTACGGCTTCGATAAGCCTGCGTGCCGCATCAATGGCGATCCGCGCGCGCTCTACTGCGGAGACACCGCGGTCGCGAAGGCGGTTCATTGGCACCTCGACCGAGAGCGGCACGTCAGGCGGTATCTGCTTCAGGAATTGCGCAAGAGGCCACTCTCCCTCACCCGGCGGCATTCGGTTGTGAACCGCTTCCTCGCGGTAGTCGGCAGTCGCCACTTTTGGTCCGTCGCAGAGTTGTACGTAGCCGATGAGGCCCGGGCCTGAAGCCGTCAGATCGGACGGCAAGCCTCCGGTGCGCACCATGTGAATCATGTCGAGAGCAATCGTCCTGCCGGCATGGCCGGCGGCGCGCACCAGCGTCACCGCCTGCGCAAAGGATGCCAACGGTGTCAAAGGCATGAATTCGACGGATGCGTCGATGCCATACTCGGGCGTGAGTTCGCAGAATTGCGAAAAGTGGTCTGCGAGGCGCGCCATGTCTGCATCGAACGCAAGGGCCGTCGCCCTCGTCGCGCCAAGCCGCGCGCCGATCTCAAGTGCTGGCCGGAAGTTCTCGACATCGACATCCGATGCGAGCCCAAAGTATTCGAGGTTGCAGGCCGTGACACCCGTTGCCTGCATCACACGGCCGACCTCTGGCACATCCTCCGGTCTCACCAGCGGAAAGTCCGATGCACCTGGCATGCTCTGAACAAACAGGCATACGCGGTCGGCGCCGACAGCGGCGGCCACCTTGACGAGTTCAGCGGCCGATATCTCGATCGCGACGAGGTGATGCAGGGACAGCAGCCGCATGCCCGGTTCTCCGGCAGCTAGTCGAGTTCGCCTCGCGCGTCGGCGGTTGCGACCAGTTCCCGCATAAGATTGTGGACCAGAACGTCGACGTCGTACTCACTTCTCTCTTTCGCGACCACGATGCGCGTCATGCGTCCGAAAGTGACGGCAAGCATGCCCCTTCTGCTGTACGACCAGCTACCTTCATAAGCCAGATTGCGATGAAGCACCGTCAGTTTCGAAACCGCTGGAACGGCACGACGCGCTTGCAGAGTGTCCGACTTCATTGTCCTCAGAATCGCCTCGTTACCTGGAATGTCACCTGAGCAGGCAGCGGATCCACTGCGTCGTACTCGCCCGGTAGGCCAAGCGGCTTTCCCGCACCCACAGTGAAGTAGCGCTCATTGGTCAGGTTGGTTCCGATGACAGCCACCTCCCATACTCCCTGCGGATCTGTCAGTCGCGCCGACGCATTCAGCAGGGTGTAGGGCTCTGAACCCGGGACAAGAGGATCCGAGTTCAGCTTGGGCGCCCGGCTGTGAACGTAGATGTCGCCTGCGAGTCCGAGGTTCCACCCGATGTCGAGCGGCGTGTTGTAGGTCGCGCCTAGATTGAACTCGAGCGGCGGCCCGCCATAGATGCGCCCGCTCAAATCCTGTGAGCTGCAGCCCTGGTCGGCATTGCAAGGGGCGCCGATGTAGCTCGTAAAGCTCAGGTCCGAATACTCGACAAAGCCGTGCACCGCGAGCGCGTCTGTCGCCTGGTAGGCTGCCTGCAGCTCGACGCCGCGATTGCGCGCACCGCCCGCGTTCTTCGTGAAGAACGAAGTCGTCGCGGAATCGAAGGTCGTGACCTGCAGGTTTGAGTATTGATACCAGTAGAGCGTGAGGTCGCCGCTCAGCTTGCCATCCAGAAGAACCGCCTTTGTACCGCCCTCACCGCCAGTAACTCTCTCATCACGGAATTTAAGCAGCGAGTCCGGATCGGTGCATCCGGCCGTCGCGGCGCAAAGCGAGTCATAATTGCTGACGTTGCCCGGGTTGGATGCGCCGCCGGCGAGATAGCCGGTCCGGTAGGCGCCATAGACAGTCCAATTCTCTTCCGGATGCCAGGTAAGCGTCACCTCGGGTGAAAGATTGTTTTCGCTGACCCTCGGGTGGAAAACGCGGCCGGCCGGTGAGAACGGATTGAACGCATCCGGTATGAACAGGGAAAGGTAATTGAACGTGTTGCCGATGTCGGTGACCTTCGTGTCATGCGACCAGCGGGCACCCGCGGCGAGTTCGAGATTCTCCAGTATTTTCCAGTTCACCTGCCCGAACGCGGAGTAGGAAACACCGCGGTTGTCGGCCTGCATCAGGAGCGTGTTGTAGATGCCTGCATTGGGGCCCGGCACCGGATATGGGCCGAGCGGAAAGATCTTGTCGGTGTTGAAGAACGGGCGATGGTCATATTCGTAGAACGCGCCGACGGTGAAGTTCAGCGGACCGTCGTAATCCGAGCTCGCACGGAATTCCTGCGTGAAGCTCGCATTGTTGTCCTTCTGCGCATCAAGGGCCTGGGCGTAGACCGTCCAGTCAAAATTGTCGAAGCCGGACTGCGTCGCGTGATAGTAGCCTGTGACGGATGTCAGCGTGATGTTGCTGAACGTGTAATTCATCGTGAGCGTCGTCAGCAGCGTATCGGTCTTGTCGAACGGCTTGCCGTTGGTAGGCGCGCCGGCGAAGTTTGAGAGAATCTCGGGCGGCGCGTTGCCGATCGAGGTATGCCCATCCATCTTGCAATCGCCATAGGGATGGAACTGGATTGCAGGGGCAAGCAGATCGACGACGGACGGATGATTGTTGCCCGGAAAGCAGCCGACTGCCTCGGACGCAAGGGCCGAGCCGTTGTCGTGATACTCGGCGCCAAGAACCTTCAGTGTTGCGTCGAAATTTTCGACTGGCTTCCACACGGCGGTGAACCGGCCGATTAGATTGCGGATGCCCGGCCGCTGGTGGTCGGCGGCGCCAGGCAGGGTGAATGTGTCTTCGCCTGGGAACGGATCGGCGAGCGGCTTTGCGACATTGGTCACGTAGCCTCCGAGCATGTCCTGATAGCGGCCTGCAAAACGCACCGAGAGCGTATCGGTTATCGGGATCGACACAGCGCCTTCGACGAAGGGCATCTCGGTGGCGACTTCATAGCCGACGCGGGCATAACCCTCGAACGTGTCGCCGGGATTCACCGTGTCGATCGAAACGACGCCTGCCGGGCTGTTCTTGCCGAAGAAGAGCGCCTGGGGGCCCTTCAGGACTTCGACCTGCTGCACATCGAACATGCCGATATCGAGCACGTGGCCGCGCGTCAGCTGCATCCCGTCGATGACAATCGCCACCGGCTGCTCATTGCCGTAGTCGATCGCGAGATTGCCGACACCGCGGATCGACAGCGAAGCGCCGGACGTGCCGCCGCCTGTCCGCGCCAGGTTGACGCCCGGCATCTGGTTTCCGATGGCTGTCAGGTCGGTCGAAGCATAGCGATCAAGCGTCTCGGTGTTCATCGTCGAAGCCGCCACCGGCACGTTGATGAGCTGCTCCTCGCGCTTGCGGGCCGTGACGACAACCGTCTCGATGCCGCCGGATGCCTGCTGGTTCGAGTCGGGCGCTGTTTGAGCAGCGGCGGGCACAGCGGTGCCGGACAGGAGCGACAACGCAATTGCTGTTGTCGATGCAAAGCCTAGAGCGCAGTGGCGCAAGTCGACGATTGCGCGATGCCGCGCGTCCCGGGTTTGCATGTCACCCTCCTCACTGTGGCCGGCTTCGCGCCCCCGCGAAAGGCAGACTTCTTACAGGCGCGGCTGTCACCGCGTCTGATTTGAAGGCCGCATTGACCGGCTTGTTGTTTCCGCCCTTACACCCGGTTGCACCGGGATTCTTTGATCGTGAACTAAGCACAAATTATATAACGCATGTCAATAACAAAACGCCAGAATCTACTACGCGAGTTAATTTTCAAATGAACGCGGCGCAGCGATGAGTGCGTGCGAGGGCGCTAGCGGTTGGAAAGCGTCAGGACTTGCGAGATCTGGGAGTCGACTGACAAAAGGTCGGCGTGATCCGGCGTGAACGCGGGATAGTCTGCATAACCTTCTTCTCCCTGCGTGTAGTAAAAGTCGACGCGAACGTCATTCAAACCCCAGCCGTTGCGGAATCGCTCCGCAAGATCCGGGTTTGCCATGTACGCCTGACCGAACGCGACCATGTCCATGCGTCCGGCGGCGATCTGCTCGATCGCGCGCGGCCGCGTGAATCCGGCGACGCCGATCAGCGGACCGTCAGAGCATGACCGCAACGTGCCAAAGACGTCCCAGTCCTGTCCGTAATTTCCGACTTCGAGGAATGCGATGCGGCGCTTTGAAAGCGCGCTTGCGACGTAGCTATAGGTCGCTGCGGGATCGTCATCGAAGACGTTGTGGAACGTCCAGCCCGGTCCCACCTTGACCGCCACAAACCCGGGACTCGTCGCAGCCTGCATCGCTTCAACAACATCGAGGAGGAAACGCGCACGGTTCTCGACCGGGCCGCCATAGTCATCATCCCGCAGGTTGGTATTGGTCGAAAGAAACTGCATGGGCAGATAGCCCGACGCGCCGTGCACCTCGACACCATCGAGACCCGCACGCCGCGCCCTGACCGCACAAGCCGCATAGTCGTCGACGGTGCGCTTGATGTCGTCGACCGTCATCGCGGCGGGTTGCGGATAGTGCCGCTTCGGACGCGGACAGTGGATCGTGTAGTGCCGCGCAGTGGGATCGGGCTGCACGGCCGAGGGGCCTTTCGGAACGCTTCCGCGGGGCAGGAGAAGCGGGTCGGACAGCCGCCCGACATGCATGATCTGCCCAAAAATGCGACCATCGCGGCCATGAACGGCGTCGGCAATCATTCGCCAGCCAGCCTCATGAGCATCCGTGAACAAGCCGGGCGAAAACAGATAGCCCATGCCCATCGCACAAGGTGCAATGCCCTCGGTAATCAGGAGGCCGGCGCCGGCGCGCTGACGATAATACTCCGCCATCAGCTCCGTCGGCGTGCCGTCGAGATGCGCGCGCTGCCGCGTGCAGGGCGCCATCGCGAGACGATTGCGAACCGTGATGTCGCCGAGCTTCAGCGGTTGAAAGAGAACATCGGTCCCGGACGCTACCAATTCTCGCCTCCGCCGCCGACGAAGATCGTGCCGCCCGTCATGTAGGAGGCATCGTCAGAACAGAGAAAGGCAGCAACGGCACCAACTTCATCCGCGCGCCCGCGACGCTTAAGCGAGGTCCGGTCGTTGACCATGTGGTCGAACATCTTCTGCCCCTCGCTGGTAGACGACAGCCGCTCCAGCAACGGCGTCTCTGTGTAACCCGGTGCCAGCACGCTCACCCGTATCCCGCGTGGGCCCAGATCCTCCGCCCAGCAACGCGCGAATTGTTTCAACGCCACCTTTGTTGCGGCATAAACCGAACCGCCCGGAACAACGATCTCCGAGGCTATCGAGCCGATAATCACGATGGCCGAAGGATTGGCCAGAAGCGGGAGCGCCTTCTGCGTCGTGAAGAACACGCTCTTGATGTTGAGCGAGATGAGATCGTCGAACGCCTCTTCTGTGCAAGTCGGCAGCGGGCCTGCCCCGGTCCCGCCGGCGCTTATGACCAAGCCCTCAAGTCCGCCCATGTCGGCTTCGATCTGTTTGAAGAGCTGCGACAGACTCTGAACCGACGTCACGTCGCAGGGATATGCACGCGCGCCATGACCGATCGACGCGACGGCCTCATCGAGCGCCGCTTGCCGCCGCCCGACGATCGCGACTGACGCGCCCTCCTCGGCACACCTCCTGGCGGTAGCGAGCCCGATACCGCTGTTGCCACCTGTCACAACGATGCGCTTGTTCTTGAGGTCTTTCATGCGTTCAACTCCCCTGATCGCTGCTTGTTTCCACCAGTTTCGACAAAGCGTGAAAGGAGCTGCTTCACGCCAAGCGCCGGTGGAAGGCGTTCCGCGCCGATCATCCTGTCGAGCTGTTCGTGAAACCAGTAGATGCGGCGTTCCTGGTGGCCCAGCATCATCCCCGTGAAGGCACCGGACTCGAGCGAAGCCTGGATGCCTTCCAGGTTCAGCATGTCTTCCATCATGATCCCGTCGAAGGCGACGTTTGCCGCCTGACGATCCTCCGGCAGTGGACCCTCGCCCCAATTCGTGCCGAGCCCCAGCACACTGATCTCGCACTGGTTCGCAGCGCGCGGCCAGAACGTGATGAGCTTTGCGCCGCCCGTCTGCCAGGGGACGATCAGTCCGGGCCACAACGTGTGCGCAACGCTGGTCAACCGATAGAGATCACCTTCGCTCCACTCGCCTGTTGCTGGCTTCGAAATGTCGGACGACTTGAGCTGCACGCACATCCGGGAGTTTCCGCCGGGCAGCAGCGACATCGCGGCGGCGGCATGATCGAGCGCCAGGCCGACCGAGCGCGGATGCAGCGTGTTGATGTGGTAGACCTCCTGGAACGCGTCGACGGCGCATTTCCAGTTGCAGTTGACGATTCGCGACCAGCGGAAATCGATCCGGCGTTGATCCAGATCCAGCATCGACCATTCGTCGGCCAGTGAACCCATCCAGGTGCGCAGCGACGGCGCGCCGGCGTCTTCGTTGACGAAGATCAGGCCACCGAAGATCTCGCAGCGGACCGGTATGAGACCGCGACTGGAGCGATCCAGGCCGGGAAATTCGTGTTCGTCCGGAACCTGTACCAGCGTGCCATCGAAGTCATAGGCCCAGGAATGATACTGGCAGCGCAGGACATTGCAGCGGCCCTCTGCGTCTTTCACAACAGGTGCGCCGCGGTGACGGCACGTGTTGTAGAAGGCGCGTATCTGGTCGTCGAGGCCGCGGAC
>DASZCC010000453.1:0-1785 GCA_035943485.1 Rhizomicrobium sp.
TTGATTGCGATAGGCAAAGCAAATCCGACTTGCCTCAGCTTGGTTTCAGCCTGTGCATCCACAACATAGGCGCCCTCAATGTGTGCCGGTGCGATCACACCCGGGATCAATACTTCCGCGCACTTCTGAGCACTATGCCGATAATACGCCGGGGCATTGTCGGGGTGCCTCCAGTCCATTGCAAAGATCGCGTTAAAGTCCAATGATGCCCATTGGGTCGGGTGATAGAACCGCACGTAATTGCTTGCCGCATTCATGTCGGTGATCACTGCGCCGGCCAGAGCGAAAACGTTCGTAGAGACTCGAAGTACGCAGATGTCCGCGGCCTCCGACTTCCGCTTAAACATCATCGGATTTCGTGCGTGAAAGTAGAGGTTCGCGTACTGGTGGAGTTTCCTTCCACCTGGGACAGTTTTTAAGTCGCGCTTGTCCTGTACGGGCTGCAGTGCAATGGAGTGGTGGGGTAGTTTCGAAGCACGTTCGTGCGAGAGCACTCCGTGCTGTTGCACCGATGCGATATTTGCAATCGGCATAATGGAGTGAATTTTCGTTGACTCGAGCGTCCAATGGCGCCACCGGCTGCTATCACAGGTCAGTCGTTTGTATTCCGATTCGCGGGGAACTTCAGCGGTGCAAGGCTATTAGGCAATGATGTCCCGCGCCTTCGTCAAAGAGACTGCCTCCGATGCCCCGCCGCCCGAGCGGATGGTGGATGATGGCCCTAACCTCGTGACCGAGGCGGGGATGGGGTTGATTGTGGGGCATGTGGTGCGGCTGGAGGCGGCGCTCAAGTCCGAGAGCAATGTGCTGCTGCGCGAAACGCTGGAGCGCGATCTGCGCTACTGGCAGGTGAAAAAGGCGAGCGCGCTGGTCACCGCGCCGCGCGCGGACGGGACGGTCGCGTTCGGCTCTTCCGTCGTGCTGTCGCGCAACGGGCGGGAGCAGCGCCTGCGCATCGTCGGCGCCGACGAGGCCGATCCGGCACAGGGGCTCATCAGCATCCGCGCGCCGCTGGCGCAGGCGGTGATCGGCGCGCGCGCCGGCGACGTGATCGAGGCGGATGCGCCGCTGGGCGAGATCAACATCATCTCCGTCGGCGTCTGAACGGCGTCAGAAGCAGCGTTGCAGGAACGCCGCCGCCGCATCGCTGATGCCGACGATCTTGTTCGTCGCCTGGCGGTAGAGCTTGAAGTCGAGTTCGGCCGCCGCGCTGTCCTTGCCGCGATGCGGCTTGATCTCTGCGCGGCCGAGCGTGCGTTCGGCATGCGCGGTGACGCGGACGGCGATGCTCACGCGCGGCGTCTGGCGCGCCACGCCGGGACGGCGCGCGATGGCCGCGGCCTCCGTCACCACGCCGCGCGCGATCAGGCCGTGGCCGCCTTCATTCTCCGACGCGAAGACGAACACACGGTCGCCTTTCGCGATCAGCTTGCCGCCATACATCGTCTTCATGCAGTCGAACATGAAGCGGCGCACGCCGACGTCGCCGATCGCGGCCTTCACGACATAGGCGCCTGCGCGTGCCGCCATCGTCCGGTCAGGACGCGGCGGCGGTGCCGAAGCGCTTCTCGTTGCGCGCCTTCGCCTTGGCGGCTTCCGTCGCGCGGTCGCGCGGCGGCGCGTTGCTGACGAGTTCGGCGATCAGGTGATGCGCCGCGTGCGTCACATCCTCGACCGCGCGATTGAACACCGCCTCGTTCTGCTTCGACTGCCGGTTGAAGCCGGACAGCTTGCGCACGAACTGGATCGCGCTGGCGCGGATCTCGTCATCCGTCGCCGGCGGCT
>DASZCC010000454.1:0-18506 GCA_035943485.1 Rhizomicrobium sp.
CGTGATGATGGTGATCGGCTACTGCTATGCCGAGCTCATCGGCCGACTGCCGGAAGCCGGAAGCGAGTTCATCTATGCCTATCGCGTGTTCGGTCCCGCGACCGGGTTCGTCGTCGGCTGGTTCCTGATCCTCTATCTCGTCGGCGTGACGGTGTACGAGGCGCTCGCCCTGCCATGGGTGCTGGAAGTGCTGTTTCCGGCGCTCAAGGGTGCAACGCTTTATAGTGCGTTCGGAAGCGTGATCACGACCGACGCGCTCTACATCAGCATCGGCGTGTGGGTGGTCGTCACGCTGCTGAACATTTTGGGCGTGAAGACGGCCGTCCGGTTCCACAGCATTTTGACGTTCGGCTTCCTGACGATCGCGCTGGGCGTGATCGCGATCATGCTTGGCTCCGGAAGCTTGTCGAATGCCGAGCCGTTGTGGCGTACGCCTTCGGGCACGCCCTGGTGGATCGGCGCGGCGGGCCTGTTCGCCTTCTGCGCCTATGGCCTCAACGGGTTTCAGGCGATCCCGCAGACCATTGAAGAGCGGGCAAGCGGCATCGCACTCGCCACCATCGCGCGCATTCTCGTCATTTCGATCGGACTGGCAGCCATCTTCTATTGTCTGGTGATCGTCGCGGTCAGCGTAGCGGCGCCGTGGCGCGTCTCCATCCATGCACCGCTCGCAGCGGCTGCCGCTGCCGGCGCCTTGCCCTGGGGCCGGCTTGTCGCGGCGGCGCTGCTTTGTGCCACTGCGACGTCACTTCTCAAAGCCTGGAACGGCATTTTTATGATGGCTGTCCGGCTGCTTGTGGCGATGTCGCGAGTAGGGCTGGTGCCACATGCGCTGGCGACACTCGATGGCCGCTTCGGATCGCCGCGTTTGGCCGTGCTGACCATCGCAGTGCTCAATTTTCTGGGCATCTTCCTCGGCCGAGGCGCTGTCGAGCCCATCACGGACATGTGCGCGATGGTGCTGACCCTTACCTATGTCCTGTGCTGCATAACAGTGCTGCTTCTTCGCCGCCGCGCACAGGCGAAGGGCGAGGCTGTTCAAAGCGACGTCATCGTGTGGTGCGGGCTTGTGGGTGCCGCCGTCATGACGCTCGCTGCATTCGTCTCGCCGTTTTTACGAGGTGAAGGCGGCCTGCCGCTGGAATGGCAGTTGCTGATCGTCTGGTCCGCTGCGGGTTTGATCTACTGGTTCGCACGGGCACGAGGCACCCAACTCGAGGAAGTCACATGAAGCGGATCGATCCGGAAGGCTTTACGCGCGCGCCGCATTTTGCGCAGGCTGTATCAGTACCAGCCAATTCACGTCTCCTCTATGTGGCGGGGCAGGTGGCGGGTGACGGTTTCGCGATCGCACCGCCGGAGGACTTCGAAGAGCAGGTCGAGCGCGCCTTCGACCGCATTTCGACCATTCTTGAAGCCGGCGGCATGGCGCTCACAGACATCGTCAAGGTCAACGGCTTCATCAGCGACCGCGCCAACGTCGCAACGTACCGCAGGGTGTTCCTGAAGCGCCTCGGCGACACGCGCCCGGTCTCGACCCTTGTGATCGCCGAGCTGATTGATCCGCGCCTGCTCGTCGAGATCGAAGTCGTGGCCGCGACGTGACGGACGCTGCCGTCGCCACGGCCGGTGAGCCACAGACGGCGATCTTCGGCCAGCCGCGCGGCGTCTTCTATCTCGCATTTACCGAGGCCTGGGAGCGCTTCTCGTTCTACGGCATGCAAGCGCTTCTCGTACTCTATCTCGTCAATTCACTGCTGAAGCCTGCCAATGCGCAGCGTGTTGTCGGTCTGGAGACGCTTCGCCGCGGCCTCGGGACGATACTCGGTCCGCTTTCCACCCAGGCTTTCGCGTCGGAAATCTTCGGTCTCTATGGCGGACTCGTCTATTTTACGCCGGTTTTTGGCGGCCTTCTGGGTGATCGCGTGCTCGGTCAGCGCCGCACCGTCATGCTGGGTGCGGTGCTGATGGCAGCCGGTCATCTGCTGATGGCATTCGACGCGCCTTTCCTGATGGCGCTTCTGCTTCTCATCGTCGGATGCGGTTGTCTGAAGGGGAACATCTCCGCCCAGGTCGGCAATCTGTATGAGGCCGGCGACGCGAGGCGCACGCGGGCGTTCGCGATCTTCAATGTCGGCATCAATTTCGGTGGCCTGTTCGGGCCCTTCGTTTGTGGCGCCATCGGAGAGATTTATGGTTGGCATTATGGCTTCGCCGTCGCAGGTGTCCTGATGCTTGCGGCGCTCGCGACTTATACAGCTGGGCTACGCTGGATGCCTCCGGACCGGCGGCGCGTGGCACGGGCACCGAAAGTTGCGATGAGCCGGCACGACTGGAACGTGGTATTCGCGCTTCTTGCGATGCTAGTTCTCGGTGTCTTCTTCTCGATTGCCTATTACCAGCTCTCGGACTCCTACATGATCTGGATAAGCGCCACGGTCGATCGCCGCGCGTTCGGGGTGACAGTGCCGGTGACCTGGTTCAGCGGCCTCGACTCGCTCTTCACCATCGCGAGCACGCCGCTGCTGATCCGGTTCTGGCAGTGGCAGGCCGCGCGCGGCACCGAACCTGGCGACCTGACGAAGATCGGTCTGGCGTCCTTCGCGGTCGCGGCCGCTCATTGCATGCTGGCTTTCGCCAGCCGTGGTCATGGGCCGGTCAGTATCATCTGGCCGCTTCTGTTCTCAGGCATTCTCGGGACTGCGTTCGTCTACCAATGGCCGACGACACTCGCGCTTGTTTCCCGCGCTGCGCCTGCACAGATAAACTCGACCATGATGGGCGTCAGCTTCCTCACGCTGTTTCTGAGCTACAACATCGTGGGTTGGCTGGGTGGCTTCTATGAACGGATGTCGCCCTCGCAGTTCTGGCTGATGAACGCCGCGATCGGGGTGACCGGTGGTATCCTCGTGTTCATCTTCCGCCGGCCGCTTGGCCGTATACTGACCGCACCCGCGCCATGAACCGAAAACCCCGCATCGCTGTCGCCGGCTTCCAGCACGAGTCCAACAGCTTTTCTCCGTTCGGCGCCACCTGGCACGATTTTGAGATCGCCGACGGATGGCCGCAGCTAACGACTGGCGAAGCGCTTCTCGACGTCTTTCCGCCGCTCAATATCCCGCTGGGTGGCTTCCTGAGTGTGGGCGATTTTGAATTCGTGCCCATCGCATGGTCGAGTGCTGAGCCGTCAGGTCCGGTTTCGGACGACGCCTTTGCCCGCATGTCGCAGATCATCTGCGATGGCCTGCGCAAGGCCAGGCCGTTGGATGGCGTCTATCTCGATCTGCACGGCGCAATGGTCACCGACAGTCATGAGGATGGCGAAGGTGAATTGCTGACGCGCATCCGCGGCATCGTCGGCGATGCCGTGCCGGTCGTGGTCAGCCTCGACATGCATGCCAATATCACCGAAGCGATGGTCGCGCTGACCGATGCGATGACGATCTATCGCACGTATCCGCATGTCGATATGGCAAACGCCGGCGCTCGTTGCGCCCCTCTGATGGCAAGCCGCCTTGCAGGCTTGAAGATCTTCAAGGCGTTCCGAAAGCTTCCCTACTTGATCCCGTTGTCGGCACAGTGCACCGACATGGAGCCATTTCGATCGATTTACCGGCGCCTTCCGACCTATGTGCAGGGGAGTGTGCTGAGCGCCGATATCGCGTCGGGTTTTCCAGCCGCCGACATTCGCGAGTGCGGTCCATCGATCATCGCCTATGCTCTGGATCAGGCCAGTGCGGACAAATGCGCCGACGAGATCCTGTCGCTTCTGCTGGAGGCCGAGAGCGCATTTCGCAACGAACTCGTCTCGGTCAAGGATGCAATCGCGACAGCCATGGCGGACCGTTCGGGCAGGCCCGTTGTGCTCGCTGACGTTCAGGACAATCCCGGCGCTGGCGGCACGTCGGACACCACGACGATCCTTCGAGCGCTTGTGGGAGCAGGAGCCAGCCGCGCCGCGGTGTCAGTGCTCTGGGATCCTGAGGCCGCGAGGATGGCGCATGATGCAAGCGAGGGCGCGGAGATCGAGCTGCAGCTTGGCGGCCGCTATGGCTATGACGCCGCGCCATTTCGTGCGCGCTTCCATGTCGAGCGGATCAGCGACGGTCACATAAAGGGTGATGGCGCGATCGTTGGCGGCGCAATGATGTCGCTAGGCGCGATGGCACAGCTCCGCGTTTCAAACACCGATGTTCGCGTCGTCGTGTCGAGCATCCGGTATCAGTGCCTCGACCAGATGCTCTTTCGCGCGCTCGGGGTCGAGCCCCGAGACCAGGCCATCCTTGTTGTGAAAAGTACAATCCATTTCCGCGCCGACTTCGAGTCGATCGCATCGCGCATCCTCCTCGTCGATAGTCCAGGCGCACACGCCTGTCGTCTTAATCTGTCCAACTATCGCAGGCTGCGCCCAGGTCTCCGTGTGGTGGGATAACAGGAGCCACCCTGTCTTATCTGAGAAAAGCAGGGCGACCGTCAGTCGCCAGGCGGAAGTGCCGGGGCGGCGGTCTTTTGCCATGTTCGCTGGGGTGATAGGTGTGGCTGGTTCATGCCAACCGACAACGGAATACAGTCATCAATGCCAGCGAGCCTGCGCCGTTTTGCGCCCGATCCGTTCATCACCGCCATTGTGCTCACGGTTGTTCTCGCCACATTCCTCCCGGCGCAAGGTCTGTTCGCCATAATCGTCGGCTACGTGACGACCGCTGCCATTGTCCTGCTATTTTTTCTCCATGGTCTCAGGCTGCCGCGCGACGCGCTGATTGCGGGCCTGCGCAACTGGCGGCTCCACATTACCATCCTCAGCGCGACTTTTATTCTGTTTCCGCTTGTTGGTCTCGCATTGTCCAGTGCGTTTCCGGCACTGATGCCGCGCACGCTCTGGCTTGGGGTGCTGTTCCTGTGTGCCCTGCCGTCCACCGTTCAGTCGTCTATCGCGTTCACGTCCATCGCGCGCGGCAATGTTGCGGGCGCCGTGGCCGCTGCCGGCGCCTCCAATATGATCGGGATCGTGCTCACGCCGCTCATCGTGAGTGTTCTGGTCAGGTCGCATGGTGGCGGAATCTCATTCTCCGGGATCTGGGATGTCGTGCTGCAATTGTGCGTTCCGTTTGTTGCTGGCCATCTCATGCGGCCCTGGCTCGCCGATTGGTCGGCACGGCACAAGACGCTGACCACCCTGACGGATCGGGGTACAATCGTTCTGGCCGTGTATGGCGCGTTCTCGGCAGCGGTGCTCGGCGGCATCTGGCATCAGCTCCCGCCTAGCGGCTTCGCGATCCTGCTTCTCGTCTGCGCCGTGATCCTCGCGATCGTACTGCTGGTGACGCATTTCGGCAGCGGGCTTGCGGGCTTCTCCCGTGAAGACCAAATCGCCATCGTCTTCTGCGGATCGAAGAAAAGCCTGGCCAGCGGCATTCCCATGGCACGCGTGCTGTTCGCGGGGAGTGGACTGGGCGCCATTATCCTGCCGCTGATGATTTTCCATCAGATGCAGCTGATGGTCTGCGCCTGGCTCGCGCGGCGCTACGCGGAACAGCCTTTGCCGGGTGCGAATGCGAGCGCTGCCGATCAAGTGTAGCTATAGATCTCCGCACGGCGACGGACACCCTGTTTTGGGTGTGTCCTCGGCCTGTGGACAGACCGGCAGAAGCCTGCTTATTCCTGCTCCGCTGACATAAGCTGGCATTAGCCGGCAGTGCCTGCGGGTGGGGGAAGTATAAGTGAGACGTGGAAATCAGATCGCGCTGCTGCAAGCGCGGAACATCCTGCTGGCGCCCAGTGGTGTCCTTATCCTGATTATCATTTTGGCGTCGGCGTGCCTTGCCTGGTACACGGTTCATCCGCACTAGGCCACCTGCAAACCAGAGCGAAGGAGACAGCATGCGCATCCCCGACGCAGCGCGTCCCGAAGATACGGGCTTGTCCTCGACAGGATTGGATAAGGTCGATGCCGGTCTCCAGGAGCTGATCGACAAGGGCGAGCTCGCTGGCGCGGTCACGCTTGTCGCGCGGCATGGCCGCGTCGCGCGCCGCAGTGTGCTGGGTCTGAACAATGTCGAGCACCGGACGAAGCTCGCGGAGGACACGATCTTCCGTATCTATTCAATGACGAAACCGGTGACGGCTGTCGCGATGATGATCCTGCACGATCAGGGATTGTGGAAGCCGGAAGATCCGATCGCGAAATTCCTTCCATCGTTCGCCGGCGCAAAGGTCGTTGCCGACGATGCGGACCCTTCGAAGCTGGTTGCTGCCGATCACGCGCCGACGATCAGCGAGTTGATGACGCACACGGCGGGCCTGACCTATGGCATGACGGACTCGCCGCTCGACGAACTGTATAAGGCTGCCGACATCTGGCACGCCGGTTCGCTGGCCGGATTTGCCGAGCGCCTTGGTCGTCTGCCGCTGGCTTATCAACCCGGGACGAAGTGGCTCTACAGTCTGGCAATGGACGTACAGGGCGCCATCATCGAAGCGCTTGGCGGCCAGAAGCTCGCTGACTTCATGCGCACTCGGATATTCGAGCCGCTGGGGATGAGCGACACCGGCTTCTTCGTGCCGCCGGAGAAGGTGGGTCGCCTCGCTACGCTCTACAGAACCAGCCGGACGGATGGACTGGTCGCGATGGAACGTCCGCCGATGCATGGCGACAATCTTTCACCTCCGACCGTGCCTTCGGGCGGCGGTGGTCTTGTCTCGACGCTCGACGATTATGCACGCTTCGCACAGATGCTGCTGAACGGGGGCGAACTCGGCGCCCGCGTACTATCGCCTCCGGCCGTGGCGCTGATGAGCCGGAACCATTTGTCCGACGCGCTTATCAATGGCGGCTTCGGCGTCGGCGCGCAGAGCATTCGTCCCGGGTTTGGCTATGGCTACAACTGCGCCGTCTTCACGGACCCGGTAAAAGCTGGTTTGCCAGTGGGCAAGGGCACATTCCAGTGGGACGGTGCGGCAGGCACCTGGTTCTGGGTCGATCCGGAAAACGACCTGATCTTCGTGGGCATGATCCAGCGCTTGTCGATGATGATGGATCAGGCCAATCCGCAGCAGGTTACGCAACGTCTGCTCGCCGGCGCCATCATTCGCGACTGATCCGGAACAACCCGCGTCTCGCGTCGTTAGGACACGACAACACGCGGAGTGTCCAATGGCAGGCGAAGAGAACACCAACAAATCGCAAGGCGAACTCATCGACCGGGTTTGGGAACTCTCCAAGTCGATCGGGACGGCGCTGCTGACCACGTGGGACGGCAAGGAACAGTCGATGCGTCCGATGTCGGCGAATGTGAAGCGCGAGGAATTCGCGGTGCATTTTCTGGCCGCGGTGGATTCGCCGCCGGTTCAGCACATCGAGCGCTTTGACGCCGTCGTGCTTGGCTTCACCGAAAGCAAGAAATGCGTGACGCTGAACGGTCATGCCCGCATAAGCAACGACCGCGCTAAGATCCGCGAACTGTGGACACCCTTCGCGAAAGCCTGGTGGGATTCTGCTGAGGATCCGCGTATTCGGGTGATCACCGTGACGCCGGATCATGCCGAATTGTGGGACAGCCCCAACGCTCTGATTGCAAGTGCCATCATGCTGACGGCTGCCGCGACCGGAACAAGGCCTTCTGTAGGCGATCACGCCAAGGTTGCGCTCTGATCCGGGTGCACTGCACAACAAGGCTTCCGCACCGGAAGTGATAGCCGCCGCCTGCGTCTTCGCCGTAATGTCGTCTGGAAAACTATCCAACGACAGGGGAAGACAATGGCCATCGACTTTGAAATTCCGCCGGAAGCAAAAGCGATCCGCGAAAAAGTGCGCAAGTGGGTGCATGACGAGTGCATGCCTGCACAGGAGAGGCTGATCGCCGGCGGCGACTACAAGACCATCCTCGGCGAGTTGCGCACCAAGGCGCGTGCGCAAGGTCTTTGGTGTCCCTTCATACCAAAAGAGTACGGCGGCATGGGCCTTGGTCCGCTGGCCAACGCGCTTGTCCAGATGGAGCTTGGCGAAAGCTATCTCGGCGCCCTGTCCATGAACACGCAGGGACCCGACGATGCGACGATGCTCACCCTGCTACAGAACGGCACCGAGTATCAGAAGGAAAAATTCCTCAAGCCGCTGCTGAATGGCGAGAAGCGCATCTGCTATTCGATGACGGAGAAGGCGGCTGGTTCCGATGCGACCGGCATGCAGACGCGCGCCGAGAAGAAGGGCAATTCGACCTATGTCCTGAACGGGGAGAAGTGGTTCTCGTCGGCAGCGAGTGTGGCCGACATTGCACTTGTGATGGCCAAGACCAACCCGGATGCGCCACGCCACCAGCAGTTCTCGACCTTCCTGGTCGAACTGCCGAATCCCGGCTACCGCATCAAGCGCGACATCAAGACGATGGCGGCGGAAGGCCCGCTCTCCCACATCCTTGGCGGTGGACATTCCGAGATCGACATCAAGGATCTCGAAGTGCCGGCTGAGAATCTGCTGGGCGGCGAGGGCAATGGCTTCAACATGGGCCAGCATCGCCTGGCCTATGGGCGCTTGCGTCATGGCATGCACAATGTCGCGATGGCGCAGCGCGCGCTCGACCTTGCGGTCAAGCATGTGACGAACCGCTCGACGTTCGGCAAACCGCTTTCGGATCGTCAGGGCGTGCAGTTCATGCTCGCCGACTGCGCCAGCCAGCTCTACATCGCGCGGCTGATGCTGATGCACATCGCCTACAAGGCGGAGAAGGGTCTCGACCTCCGCAACGAGAACGGCATTGCCAAGGTCTATCTCGCCAACATGGTGCACAAGGTGGTGGACACCGCGATCCAGCTGCATGGCGCGCTGGGCTATTCGATGGATACGCCGCTGGCTGCCTGGTACACGCACATCCGGTCCCAGCGCCTGGTCGACGGGCCGGACGAAGTGCATCGCTGGACGACAGGCCGCAATGTCATCAAGGCCTACAAGCAGCACGGCACGACAGCCTCTGCCACTGGTGGCGACATTCTCTAGGAGCCTGGCCTATCGAAAAAGGCGGCGCATTCCGTGCGCCGCCTTTTGCTTGTCTAGTAAGTACCGAACACGACGGCGTGCATGATGCGACCGGGCAGGAAGGTCAGCCCGCCTGCGAGCAGAAGGCCCGTGACGTAGAGGATCAACATCGCCCGTTTGTGATCGGCAATGTTGTGCGACCAGGCGCCGCGTAGCGCACCAACGACGGCGAACAGCACGACGGGAATCAAGAGGTGTATCGGGCTCAGTCCGAAGAACGGACTGCTCGGCATGAGCTGGTGGATGAACAACGTAGTAAGCGCAGTCACGGTCATCAGCACGAGATACACATAACCAAGGCTGCGATGGATTATCTGGCCCTTGCGGCTGAAAAAGATGAGCCATGTTCCGATAGCGAAAGCCGGCACCACGGTCGCCACATGGATGCGCACGGCGAGGGGTGCGTGCAGCAGCGGTTCAAGTGTCATGTCGGCCGGATGCTTGTTGTGCCGGGAGGATTCCGGCCGCGGAAGGCGTCTCGACAACAACGCCGGACCAGGTAAGTTTTATGGCGGAGCGCCGCTTCATGGAAGATCAAACTCTATGATCGGCAAAGTTGCTTTTGTTGTTTCTGCCCTTTTTGCGTCCACGTCATTCACAGCAGTCGCGCAAACCTCGACCGGGCCCTCACCATTGCCCATGCCGCCGGAGATCCCGGCGCCGCGGGACATCGCTTATCCCGGCACGATCAGGCTTTCGGTCGACGCGACTGACGTCACGCGCGGCGTTTTCCGCGTGCATGAAATTATTCCCGTCCACGCCGGCGCGCTGACGCTGCTTTACCCCAAATGGCTGCCCGGCAATCACGCACCGAACGGCACGCTCGACAAATTCGCGGGGCTTGTGATCCGCGCTGGCGGCAAGACAATTCCCTGGACGCGTGACGTCGTCGACGTTTTCGCCTTTCATGTCGATGTCCCGGAAGGGGTCACCGCGCTGGACCTGGACTTCCAGTTCCTCTCCGCCGTCGACAGCAAGGAGGGCCGCATCGTGATGACACAGGAGATGCAGAGCCTCGAGTGGAACTCGGTGGCGTTGTATCCCGCTGGTTATTTCGCACGCGACATCCTGTTCGAGCCGAGCGTGAAGTTTCCTGCCGGCTGGAAATTCGCGACCGCGCTGGATCCCCAGACCGGCGGCGATACCGCGACGTTCAAACCGGTGCCGTTCAACACGCTGGTCGACTCGCCGATGATCGCGGGGAAATACTTCGCGCGCGCCGATCTCGACCCCAGCGGCAAGACGAATGTCCATCTCGATGTGATCGGCGACAGGCCGGAGCAGATCGCGTTCTCGCCGGACCAGATCGCGCTTCATCGCAATCTGGTGGAGCAGGCCTATCGTCTGTTCGGTTCGCATCACTATGACCACTATGATTTTCTCCTGAGCCTGTCCGACCGGATGGGCGGCGCGGGGCTTGAACATCATCAGTCCAGCGAGGACGGCACGAACCCCAAATACTTCACGCACTGGGACCAGGCGCTGGCATCGCGTGACCTTCTCAGTCACGAATTCACCCACTCCTGGAACGGCAAGTTCCGGCGGCCGGCCGATCTATGGACTCCAAATTTCAACGTACCGATGCGCGACAGTCTGCTCTGGGTCTATGAAGGCCAGACGCAATTCTGGGGCGTCGTGCTTGCGACACGTTCCGGACTCTTCACCAAGCAGGATGGGCTCGACGAGATCGCTGGCATTGCCGCGGTCTACGACAATCAGGCCGGCCGCAGCTGGCGGCCTCTCCAGGATACGACGAACGATCCGGTCATCGCGCAGCGCAGGCCAATGCCGTGGCGGTCCTGGCAGCGCAGCGAGGACTATTACAATGAGGGTCTGCTCATCTGGCTGGACGCAGACACGTTGATCCGCCAGAAGTCCGGCGGCCAGAAATCGCTTGATGACTTCGCTCGCGGGTTCTTCGGCATCAACGACGGCAGCTTCGTGACCGTCACGTACAGTTTTGACGATGTGGTCAAGTCACTGAACGATGTGATGCCTTATGACTGGGCAGGATTCCTGAAGGCGCGCCTGATGGTCCCGGCACCTGCGCCGCTTGATGGTCTCGCACGCGGCGGTTACCAGCTTGTCTACACCGACAAGCCGACCGCGTTTGCGCGCTCTGTCGATACGCTGCGCAAGCAGGACGACTTTTCCTATTCGATCGGACTCACCGTGGACCGGAAGGGAATGATCACCAACGTTGCGTGGGACAGCCCGGCCGCCAAGGCGGGCGTGACGGTGGGTTCAGAGATCGTGGCGCTCAATGGCGTCGCGTTCGACGGCGAGGATCTGCGGGATGCGATCACCGATGCCAGGTCCGGCGGCCCGCTGCAGCTCATTTTGCGCCGCGACAAGGTCTACAAAACGATATCGATCGACTACAAGGGCGGACTTCGCTATCCGCATCTGGAGCGCATTGCCAACACGCCGGCGTTGCTCGACGACCTGCTGGAACCGCGCAGATAGATGGAACTGCGGATCACGTGTTCCGGGGCCGCAGACTCGCCTGCACGTTGAAGTACTTCTTGGCCTCGGCGACCGTATCGAATTTGCGGCCTTCCTGGTTGCGTGGCGTCTGCACGAGGTAGGTCGCACCGATTGCCTTGCGCGGCGTGCCGTCGAACAAGATCATCTTGGTGAGCGTCACGCCGTTGCGGGTCTCGCGAACCTGTTTCCGTGCCATTGCTCGCCTTCTCCAATAGGCCCTCACGTTAACTCTGACTGCATCGACCGATTAGTCCACTGTGCTTTTGGCCGCATTGCTACCTGTGAGCGCGCATGCCTGGCTTCGCTACTTGTTCCAACGCGATCCCTGCGATCGCGTGATTAAGATTCACTTTCCATTTACCCGACCTGTCGGCGCGCGCCGCGCCTTCTGAGGAGTCCGGTATTCCGTAAGATTTTATAAATTGGCGTCACCTAGAACGGGTGTGTTGCCTGAGTCTTAACGGGCCCAGTCAAATGCCGGATTTCTGAGGTGCGTTGCGTGTCGCGTTTCTTCTCATCGTTGATACGGCGTTTTGCAGCGGCCCGCGATGGCGGTGTCGTCATCATGTTCGCGCTCGCTTTGCCGGCAGCGTCGGTCGCAACTCTGGGCGGCATCGAATACGCGACAGTCGTCGCCGACAGCGCCAAGCTGCAGGGCATTGCCGACGCCGCTGCGCTGACTGCTGCCAAGCAGCTTGCCGTCGACACCTCCAACGCAACCGCTGTGCGCGCGCAATCTCTTGTCGAGGCGCAGCTGGGTGCGCTCATCGGCAAATGGTCACTAAACGTGACGGCCGAGGTGGTCAACAAGGGTACTGCGGTCCAGGTCAATATCACCGGCGCACGCCCCTCCATGTTTGGAAACCTTCTGCCGCCAGGCGGCTGGAAGCTGGGCGTTTCGTCCGAAGCGCAGATTGAAGGCCTGATGCCGCTGTGCGTCCTGGCGACGGGCTCGACAGCGGGTGGGCTTCTGGGTCTCGTCGGTGGCACGTCGAACGTGATCGATATGCAGAACCTGTCGCGCGTCACCGCGACGGGCTGCATGATCCATTCGAATATGAACATCGCGGCCGAAAACGGCGCCGCCATCAGCGCCGGCGCCATCGAGGCGGTGGGCGATGCGACGGGCTCCATTGCGCCGTCGCCGCAGACCGGCGCGCCGGCGATCGCCGATCCGTTCAGCGCGGTCTATGTCAATCTTCCCTCGCTGTGCACGACCATCAGCCTCGACATCCTGAGTGGAACGACCACGCTTCCGCCAGGCGTCCATTGCGGCATCATCACGGTCAAGGCGAACGCGACGCTGCAGCTGCAGCCAGGTGAGCATTATTTCTTCGCGGCGACCCTCACCATGCAGGATAACGCCAAGCTGGTCGGCACCGATGTCGCGCTCGTCTTCGACGCAACGTCGGTTTTCACCTTCAAGGACAGCTCCGACATCGAGCTTGAGGGCCGGACGTCGGGTGCGCTCGCCGGTTTCGTGATCGCCACGGCGCATGGCAACACCAAAACCTTCACGATCTCGACGACAAGCGCGCACAAGCTGCTGGGCGTGGTCTACATTCCGGACGGGCTTCTCAGCATCACAGGTGACAACCGGGTGGCCGAGGCTTCGGCATGGACCGTGATCGTCGCCAAGGGTATCCAGATTTCGGGAAGTGCGAACCTGACGGTCAATTCCAATTATGCGATGACCACGGTTCCGGTGCCCACCGGTGTCGGCAATTCGGCCGCGAACGCGACAGTCAGCCTTGTGAAATAAGGCGTTCTGCCATCAGCCGCGACGGGGGCAGGATCACGGTCACCGTTGTGCCGGCTCCGACCCTGCTTGCGATTGTCAGCTGGCCGTCAAGCATTTCGACGAATTCTTTTGAGAGCGGGAGGCCCAGGCCGGCGCCTTCGAATTTGCGGGCGAGCGCGCCGTCGACCTGGCTGAACCGGTCCAGCGCCTTCGGAATGTCCTCTTCGGCAATGCCGATCCCGGTGTCACGCACGGTGATCGTCAGGCCTGTCTCTGCATGATGCGCCGACACGAAAATCTGGCCGCCCTCCGGTGTGAACTTGGCGGCGTTGGATATCAGGTTGATGAGCACCTGACGGATACGGATCCGATCGCCCAGCACACGCGGCAGCCGCGCGTCGCAGTTGATCGAGAGCGTGAGAGACGCCGCCTTGACCTGCGGCATGACCATATGGGCGACCTGGTCGATCACCTCGCCGACCGCAAAGGCCTCTTCGTGCAGCGTCGTCTCGCCGGAGTCGGCGCGCGACAGCTCAAGCACATCGTTGATCAGCGACAGCAGATGCGTGCCGCTGTCCTGGATGTCCCGTGCATATTCCAGATACCGCTGGTGGCCGAGTGGGCCCAGCGCCTGTCCGCTCAGGATCTGTGAAAACCCGATCACTGCATTCAGCGGCGTGCGCAGCTCATGGCTCATGGCAGCCAGGAAGCGCGCCTTTGCTTCACTTGCGACGGCCGCGGCGCGCGAGGCCGCGGTTAGGGAGATTTCGGTGCGATGGGCGCGCGCCACAAAGCGGATCTGGTAGGTGAGCAGGCGCCAGTTGATCGGCTTCACCAGGAACGATGTGGCGCCTTCCGAGAAAGCACGATCGATGGCGACGACATCGTCGCGGCCGGTGATCACGATGACCGGAAGCCGCTTGGTCGCTTCATCGGCGCGCAGGGCCTTCAGCACGGCAAAGCCGTCGACCTTCGGCATCTGCAGGTCGAGCAGCACGAGGTCGGGCAGGTTGCCTGCGATGGCCTTGAGGGCGGCCTCGCCATCCTCGGCGACAGCCACTTCGCCCTGCTCGGAGGCCAGGTGGACAAGCGCGAATTCCCGCAGGATCGGGTCGTCGTCCACGAACAGCAGTTTCAGGGGTTCTTCCAGCACATAGAAGAACCCGGCCCGCGGCGTGGCTGTGTCGGCTGGTCCCGTCATTCCCTCAAATTAAGTGGGAGGTCATTAATCCGTGGTAACTCAAATGCCCAATATGACGGGGTTTTTTGTGAACTCGGCTTCCGATCCGGCGGCCATTGGCGGCAAAACCCTGCGGCGGCGGCTGACCTTGCTGGTGGCCGTGGTCGTAGGGCTGGCCGTGGTCCCGATGGCAGGTGTTTCGGCCTGGCGTGACGGCGAGCGCGCCGTGGCGCTGGAGACCGCGCGCCTGGGGGCGGCTGCCCATGTCGTGGCGTCGCTTGCGTCAGACGCGACGCTGAAGGGCGACAAGCAGGGTGCCTATCACGCGCTGCGCGCTATCGGCCAGATGCCGGATGTCGAATACGGCCGCATTCTGCGCGCTGACGGCGGACTGCTGGTCGAGACCGGCGCCGGCACGCGGCTGGTGCGCGACGTGCGCGCGGGCGGCGATGCGAATGCGTCGATCTTCACGGCCCTGTTCAGCCGCAGTTCGGAAGTCTCCGCGCCAGTACTCCATAATGGTCAGGCGGTGGGTCGTGTTGTCCTGCTCGGCCGCACAGATGACGTGTTCATGCGGTTCCTGGCGAGCCTGCTGACAAGCCTTGGTGTCGCCGCGGCTGCGATCACGATCGGTCTGCTGATCGCATGGCGCCTGCAAGAGCGGATCGCGCGGCCGATCGTGGCGCTGACCGACGCGATGCAGGATGTCGAGCGCACCCATGATTTCGGCAAGCCCGTCGATGTGCCGGCTGACGGTGAAGTGGCGTCGCTTGTCGGCGGCTTCAACCGCATGCTGTCCGAGATACGCGAACGCGACGATCGTATCGCAGCGCACATGGCCGGGCTGGAAGCCGAAGTGAAGACGCGTACCGCAGAGCTGGTCGTGGCGAGAGACGCGGCGGAGACCGCGAACAGCGCGAAGTCCGACTTCCTCGCGACGATGAGCCACGAAATCCGCACACCGATGAACGGCGTGATGGTGATGGCGGAGATGCTCGCCGCAGGTTCGCTGCCGGTGCGCGAACGCCGCTTCGCCGAAGTCATCGCGAAATCGGGCGCCAGCTTGCTCGCGATCATCAACGACATCCTGGATTTCTCGAAGATCGAGGCCGGCAAGCTCGAACTCGAAATGGTCGCTGTCGACCTGTCCGAGATCGTGGACGATGTGCTGAGCCTGTTCTGGGAACGGGCGCAGGGCCAGGGGCTGGATCTCGCCGGCTATGTTGATCCGTCAGTGCCCAAGCTTGTCGAGAGCGATCCGGTGCGCCTGCGGCAGGTGATATCCAATCTGGTCAACAATGCGATCAAGTTCACCCAGACCGGCGGTGTTCTGGTCGAGGTGACGGTGGAAGAGGGCGCAATCCGCATCGCTGTGCGCGATACCGGCATCGGCATCGCGGAAGACAAGATCGGCTCGGTGTTCGGGGCGTTCACGCAAGCCGACCAGTCGACAACGCGCCGGTTCGGCGGCACCGGCCTTGGCCTGGCGATCTGCAAGAAGCTAGTCGAGGCCATGAAAGGCGCATTCGAGGTGACGAGCAAGCTCGGCGAGGGATCGGTCTTCGCCGTTCGGCTGCCGGTGCGTGTGCTGGAACAGATGCCACGCTGGCCGCAGGCGCGTGCAGGTCGTTCGACAGCGCTTGTCCGGCATCACGGCGTGTTCACGCGCGACGTCCTTGAGCGATACGTGCGCCATGCCGGCTATGCGATATCTCAATTGGACGCGGCACTTGCCATCGGTGATGCGGATGGTTTGCGCGATATGCAGGGTGCGCAGAAGGTCTGCATCGCAGCTTATGGCGACTCCGAACCTTACGAGTTGTTGCGTCGGGGCGAGGTGCAGGCGGTCCAGACCCAGCCGCTCCAGCGTCGTGAGATCGAGGCAATGCTCGCGGCCCTTGAGGCGGGAACACCGCTCACGGATGCGACGCTTACCGGCAAGGCGGATGCCGGCGAAACCCTGCCGTCCTTTGCGGGCGCGCGCGTGCTTGTTGCCGACGACAGCGCGGTTAATCGCGAGGTTGCGATGGAAGCGCTTCGCCGTCTGGGCGTCGAGGCGACGCTGGTGGCCGACGGACAGGCCGCGGTCGATGCCGCAGCGGCGACCACGTTCGATATCATCCTGATGGACGGCAGCATGCCGGTGCTTGACGGCTATGACGCCGCACGCGCGATCCGCAAGGTGCAGACACGGCATGTGCCGATCATCGCTCTGACTGCGCATGTCGTAGGCTCCGCCGCCGATGCCTGGCGCGATGCGGGCATGGATGGCGTGCTGCACAAGCCTTTCAAACTGAAGGGACTCGCGGAGACGCTCGGGCGCTTCCTGATGCCTGGAGCAGGGTCGGCAGTACTCGCGCCGGCGCCCGCGATAGTGCCCGTGCATGACGATTTGTTCGATCCGGAAATTGTCGCGCAGCTCGACGAACTCGCCGCCGCGGGACGCACGGACTTTGTGCAGAAGATCCGCCGTCTCTATGCTGAGAATGCCCCACGGACAATCGTGCAGCTGAGAGAGAGCGTGACGGCTGCGGATGCTGACGGCGCGTCGAAGGCCGCGCATGCGCTCAAATCGATGAGCTTCAATCTCGGCGCGAGCGCCGTCGCGGATCAGGCGGCATCCATAGAGTCTGCGGGCCTTGCGGGAGCCGTCCCGGACCCGGCCGCGGTGAACAGGCTTGCTACGCTGCTCGAGCGCACGCTCAAGGCGCTCGGTTTCGAGGCGGAAGCGCTTTCCGATGACGAGGCGCTCTTGCGCGATCTGCGCAAAGCGATCACCGATGACGCGCTGACGGTCGTCTACCACCCGCAATACGACGCGGCGGGACGCGAACTGGTGGCCTGCGAAGCGCTGTTGCGCTGGAATCATCCGACGCGCGGCCCGGTCTCGCCGGCTGTGTTCATCCCGCTGGCTGAGCAAGCAGGGTTCATCTCCGATATCACCGAATGGGTGCTCAATCGGACCTTGATCGAGATGAAGAACGTGCCGCTGAGCGTTGCGGTCAACGCCTCGGCGCACGATTTTGCGCGGCCTGATTTCGTCACGCGCGTCGAAGCGGCGATCGCGCGCACCGGATTCGATCCGCGCTGGCTGGAGATCGAGGTCACGGAGACCGCGATCATCGAGAACGAAAGCCAGGTGCGCCGGAACATGGACGCGTTGCGCGCCGGCGGTGTGCGCATTGCGCTGGACGATTTCGGCGCCGGTTACTCCAGCCTGCAGCACCTGCGTCGCTTCCCGTTCGACAAGCTCAAGATCGATCGCGAGTTCATCACCAATTGCACCAGCGACATTCAGGCGGCGACCATCATCCACGCCGTCGTCAGCATCGGGCGCGCGCTGGGCATGAAGGTCACGGCAGAAGGCGTCGAATCCGAACAGGAGCGCCAGTTCCTGAAGGTCGCCGGCGTGCATGCCGTGCAGGGCATGCTGTTCGGCGAGGCTGTGCCTGTCGATCAGCTGCGCGCGCTGCTGCCGGCGACGGCGCGCACCGCCTGATCCGCTTTCAGTTCCGGCATCGTCGCGGTGAGGATGTTCCAGCACTCCTCCAGATGCGAGCGCACTGCCATCTGGAATTTGTACCAGTCTGTCTGCTCACGCGTCGCCGGATCGCGCCAGGTGTAGGGAAGCCGCGTGCCGAAGCCCAGCGCATCGCCGGCAATGCCAGTGTGCTCGCGCAGGAAGATCGCGATGCTGGGCAGCAGATCGGCGCGCTGTTCTTTAAAGGCCCGGTCGGCCCAGCGCCCGACGCGGTAGCGCGGCATCGGCGTGGCACCATAGGCCTCGGTCAGCGCACGGGCACGATAACGCGCGACGCGGCGCCTGCTCAGTTGCGCGGTCAGGCGGCGCGACGCACCGATGTCGGCGCGCAGGTCGCGTTCAAGACTGGCAACGTCGTCTTCCACGCTCGCCGACGGATTGCGATAAAGCGCGAGCTTGCGGAACAGTTTGCCTGCAGCCGCCATGAAGCGATCCGTGTTGTCGACCACCGGTTCGGACAGCCGCGCGTCGGTCCATATCAGGCCGGGGATGTCGGGCAGGTGGCCGGCCAGCGCGTGACCGATCC
>DASZCC010000455.1:0-7685 GCA_035943485.1 Rhizomicrobium sp.
GCGCGATCAATGTATTCGACATGGGTGAAGGCCAGCGTGGCCAGGAACAGGACGCCAAGGGCGACGAGCTGGGTGCGGCGCGCGATCGGCAGCAGGCCGATGGAAATGGCGACGATCAGCGGCGCGAACATTTCCAGGCCGACGATGTAGCGGTAGATCGCGAAGATCTTCAGCCAGGCGAAGTAGGATACCGCCGCATAGGCCATGATCGGCCGCGCCGCTTCCGGTATGACCAGCGGGTCTCTGGACCGCCGTCCCGCGACCCAGATGATGATCGCGACGATGGCGGTGATGTAAGCCGAGACGACGCGGATGTCGCGGAACGCGATGTCGTCGGCGATTGCCCAGTTGAGCGAGAACAGGATCGGAAACGCCGCGGCGATCCAGAATTTGGTCGGCAGGAAGCGCATGTCGCGATAGGGCGCAGGAAGCGCGAGCGGCGACTTGAACTGTTCGTTGAAATAGGGAAACAGCGGATTGCCCGTCGTCTCCTGGAGGTGCAGCGTCCACCATCCCATGCAGACGGCGACACCGATCGCGCCGGCGATGCCACCAGCCGCCAGGCGAACGAGCTGATGCTTCCAGTCACCGCCGAGCGCAACGAGCGCGGCGGCAAAGCCGATCGCGAACGGCATCTCGGGAAGCTTGAGGCCGACCGTGCAGCCGGTGAGGAATCCAGCCACGGCCGTGATCGCCGCCGTCTGTGCGAGCGATCCTGTGTTGAGCCGCTTCTGGTTGAGAACAAGTATCGCGATGCTCGACAGGATTACGACGCTCATGACGTTGTCGTAATACGTCGTGCCGAACATGTTCAGGCCGAGACCACCGGTCTGGCCAAGAAGCGCGAGCGCGGCCGCACCAAGCTTGAATTCATCGATGCGAAGGATGTGCCGCGCGAGCAGGTAGAGCGGCACGACATTGCTTCCCTGGACTGCGCCGAGGGTGAACAACGTCAACCATGCGGGTGCATGCGTTGCCAGCACATAGAAGGGCACGTCCTGCAGCGGGTTGTAGTAGGTCGCCTGATGCGCCACGAGCATGTCGATGTGCTCGCGTCCGTTCAGGAAGGCGTATGGGATGTACCAATGGTAGTTGCGGAAGTCCCAGGACGTGTCTTTGCCCAGCCACAGGACGAACAGGCCCCAGAAGGCAATCGTGACCCCGAGAAACAGATACTCCTGGGCACCGAGGGGGCGGCCGCGTGGATCGTCTTGGATAACGGACATCAAGGTCTGGCGGTGCGCCCTGGGTGATCCGCACCCGTTCTAGACTAGCTTTCGGCCTCGTCAAATCGCACGACTTCCGGCTCTTCCACTGACAGGTTGGCGAGGAACTGGCGGGTCGCGAATCGATAGGACCGCTTGAGGGCGAAGGGTCTGGCCTCGGCGCGCGGCATGGTCAGCGCCCGCCGGCACGCGGCGCCCAGATCCTGATCGAGGGCGGCGGCCGCGCAGTTGCCCACCACGTCACGCTGGACCTCGCCGTCGAATGCGGCGACAGGCGTTCCGCATGCCAGGGACTCCAGCATTACGAGTCCGAAGGTATCGGTAAGGCTGGGGAAGACGGTCACATCGCTGGCGGCGTAGGCGCGCACCAGCTCGTCGCCGGATTTGGGTCCGAGGAACTGCACCTTGGGATATTTGTGCGCGAGCGCTTCGCGCGCCGGTCCCGGTCCGACCACGACCTTCGTTCCCGGCAGATCCAGATTGAGGAAGGCCTCGATGTTCTTCTCGATCGCGACGCGGCCGACATAAAGAAAGACCGGATGAGGGAAGGGCCACTTCGCATCTTCGATCGGGCGGAAGAAGTCGGTGTCGACACCGCCTTCCCAGAGCCGGACGTTCCTAAATCCGTGGCCTTCGAGCTCGCGCTGCATGGCCGGCGTGCGCGCCATCGTGGCGACCCCGCCGGAATGAAACCAGCGCTCAATCCGCCAGACCAGGCTCTCGGGCACGAACGGAAAACGCGCATGCACGTATTCGGGGAAGCGCGTGTGAAACGCGGTGGTGAACTGGATGTTGTGCTTCAGGCAGATCGCGCGCGCGCTCATGCCCATCGTGCCTTCGGTGGCGATGTGCACGGCGTCTGGCGCAAACTCCGCGATGAGTTTTTCGAGCCCGGTACGGGGAAAGATCGCCAGGCGAATTTCCGGATAGGTCGGTAGCGGCACGGAGAAGCGACCTTGCGGCGATGCATAGCGGACTTCGTGTCCCTGCGCGCGCAGTTCGCGTCCGAGCGTCTCAAGCGTGCGAACGACGCCGTTGACCTGCGGCGCCCATGCGTCGGTAACGATGAGAATTTTCAGGTGCTCAAGGCCTGCCACAGGAAATCGCCCGGCGGACGGGCCGCCGGGTGTCACGCGCCGAACTCTACGCGGGTATAGCCTCGGCCTCGCCCAGCTCCGTGGCGCCGGCTGGGACTGTCGCAGAAGCAGGAGTGGCCCAATGAATGATTTCCAGATGTCCGAGGGCATCTTCGACAAGGGCTGTGCAGCTTTCAACCCAGTCTCCGTCGTTGAGGTAAAGGACTTTTCCGATCTGGCGCATCTGTGCCTGATGAATGTGACCGCAAACCACGCCGTCGAGACCGCGCGCCTCGGCCGCCCTCGCAACGGCGTCCTCAAAGCGGCAGACATACTCAACGGCGTCCTTGACGGCGTGTTTCAGGTAATTCGACAGCGACCAGTACGGCAGGCCGAAGGTGCGCCGCACACTGTGCAAGGCCTCATTGATCTGGAGGGCCTTGTCGTAGGCCCATGACCCGAGATGGGCGAGCCACTTCGCAAACTCGATCACCCCGTCGAACTGATCGCCGTGGATGACCAGCAGCTTCTTGCCGTTTGCCGTTTCGTGAATTGTCTCCCGGACGACTTCGATACCGGCATAGTTGCGGCCGCAATAGGGGCGCAGGAATTCGTCGTGATTGCCCGGCACGAACACGACGCGCGTGCCTTCATCGACCTTGCGAAGGATCTCCTGCACAACGCGGGTATGCGCCTCGGTCCAGTACCAGCGGCGCTTGAGTTGCCAGCCATCGACGATGTCGCCGATCAGATAGAGTGTTTCGCAGGCGTTCTTGGCCAGGAAATCGCAGAGGAATTCGGCCTTGCAGCCGCGCGTCCCGAGATGGATGTCCGATATGAATATCGTCCGGTGGAATCGGGTCGGACGTGCAGGATGCGGGATTGTGCGACCGCGAGGTGGCGCAAAGCCCATACGAGGCGGGGGAACCAACCAGGCTATTCCGGCCATGTGCCGTTGCTCCTGACGATCGGCTGCGCGAATCGCGCGCCCTTCTCAGGACCAGATGCCTAGCCCCCTCCCGCGAATCTTTTGTTTCGATGAAAAGACAATGCTGTGAATCGGCCACTTTATTGCTGGCAGGGTGAATTATCCCGCACTGCACAAAGGGTCGCAACGTTGGGCTAGTGACGCTTAAATAGGCGAGATGCCGCAGAAATGCTGGGTTTTTACCTAGATATGCCCTGATTTTGGACTTGCGTCAGGGCGGGTCAAAGTCCATATTGTTGCAGCGCGGCATTGCCGACCTCCCGTTGGCTCCGCCGCCTGCCCTTCCTGGGCGTTTCCTCCCTGAACTTGGCCGCTCCTTTGGAGCGGCCTTTTTTCTTTCAGGACTACTCGGCTGCGAGGTTGTGGCGGCGGCCGTTGAGAAGGATGGCCGGATCGATCGCCAGCAGGCGGATCAGAGCCTCAGTAACCCGCGCGTGGATAGCCTCGAAACGGGCCCCCCGCTCAATCCTTTCCTCATCCAGATACAGCGCGCGATTGACCTCGATCTGCAGCGCATGGACCGAACGCTCGCGGCGTCCGTGGATCTGCGTGGTGTGTCCGCCGGCATAGGGCGCGTTGCGGGCATGGCTGAAGCCCTGCGACTCGAACGCGACCTCCGCGGCGCGCGTCAGCAACGGCGACGCCGCCATGCCGTACCGGTCGCCGAACACGACGTCCGGGATGGCGGCCGCCGACGGCATCGAATGGCAATCGATGACGACAGCGACACCGAACCGCGCAAGCGTCTCGTCGACAAGCACGGCAAGCGCTTCGTGATAAGGCCGGTACAGATGGCTCAGGCGCGCTTCCGCATCGCGTGGCGAAAGCCGGGCGCGATAGATTTCGGCGCCATCGCGTACGATCCGCGGGATTACGCCTAGTCCCGCAGCGACGCGGGCGCTCGGGACATCGACAGCCACAGGAAGCGGACCATCGAACATCGCCGCATCGATCTCCGACGGCGCGCGATTGACGTCCACGAACGCACGCGGAAATCGTGCTGCGATCATCGGCGCGCCGAGCGAAACGCCGCCGGCGAACAGTTCATCGACGAACGCGTCTTCCGAGCGGCGCAATGCGAGGGGCGCGAGCCTGCTGGAAGTGACGAAGCTCTTCGGATAGCTGCGCCCCGAATGCGGGGATGCGAACACGAAGGGGACCGTCTGGCTCGATGGACGGGTTATCTTGAACGGCGCGGCATACAGCGCCGCCAGCGCCGGATCGCTCCCGGATTCCACTCCACCCTGTTTGCCCGATTCAGCCATCACCGTCCGATTCACTCACTCTGGTAGCAAGTGGACCACCATGGCGGAGGTCCATCAAGCGCGGCACAGTACCCAATTGGTGCCCGGGTCGTTAACCGCCATTTACGGGTTGCCGGATATAGGTTTTATTGGCGAACCGAGAGCGGGGTTATGGCGGACATTCTTCTGGCAGAAGACGACGAGAGCCTGCGCAAGTTCCTGGCGCAGGCTTTGGTCAAGGCTGGCCACACCGTCACCGATTTCGGCGACGGCAGCGACGCCTTCGAATGCCTCAAGACCTGCCAGTTCGATTTGCTCGTTACCGACATCGTGATGCCCGGCATGGACGGCATCGAGCTCGCCAAGCGCGCAGCAGAAATGAACGAGGCGATGAAGATCATGTTCATCACAGGCTTCGCGGCTGTTGCACTGCATCCGTCTTCGCAGGCGCCCAAGCAGGCGAAGGTGCTCTCCAAGCCGTTTCACCTTCGCGAGATCGTGGCCGAAGTCGACCGCATGGTTGCGGCATAACCTTACGCCGTATTGAGGCAGGCCTTGCCACATTCGCGCCCGGCCAGCGCCCGATTTCTGCGTTATCACAATGCAGCCGGGCGAAAGCCTGAGACGACTTCCGACCTGGCCGCTGTCGCCATGATGCGACAAACGCAAAGGGGGAGTTTGACCGCCGAAGCCTGTTCTGGTGCAGCCGATGCAGCCAACCGACGCGACCATCCCGCCGCCGGACATCAATATCGCGTCCAGCGAGCCGCCGCCGCTCACCGTTGCGCCGACGAATCCGGCCACGCCGCCTGCTGCGGACAGCGGTCCGGCAAGCCTGACGAACACGCATACGACGCCGCCCTATCCGCAGGACGCGCGCAGCGCCTCGCATCAGGGCACCGTGCTGCTCACCATCACGGTCGGGCCGCAGGGTGATGTCATGAACGCGGTGGTCGCGCAGTCAAGCGGCTTCACGGAGCTTGATCAGGCCGCCGTCAGCTGGGTGATCGGACATTGGAAATACAAACCGGCGACGCAGGGTGGCGTGCCGATGACAAGCACGACACAGGCGGCCGTGAAGTTCGACCTTAAGCAGGCGCAGCGGTAAACCCCTCGACCACTGTGGCTGTTCGGAAGCCCGCGGCCTCATCGGTCGCGGGCTTTTCGCTGCCTAAAATTCGACACCGCGGATCACTATATCTCTGACAACAGTCGAACCGGCCGATGCCGGTGTTGCGGCATCTGTCATTCGCTCTGAAACGGAGATGCGAATGCTGCGCCCAAATATTGTTCAGACAGAAATCCACCAGGACTTCTTCACCACGCGACGTCTCGCGATCATCGCAGCCGTCGGCGTGCTGCATGTTCTTCTGGTCTACGCGCTGGTGAGCGGCCTTGCGACACGTCTTGTGATGGAGGTGCCGAACATCATCAATGCTGAGGTGATCCCGCAACACGACACGACGCCTCCGCCGCCTCCGCCGCCTGCGCCGACAGCCAAGGACTTCGAGACGCCGGTCATGCCGACCGTGGCCGCGCCTGAGATCAAGATCGCGCACGCCGCGCCTTCTCCGATCACTGTCGTTCAGGGGCCCCCGGTAAAGGTGTCGCCGATCGTCCGTCAGGCTCCTCCTGTGGTCGTGCCGCCGGTTGTCCCGCCGACACTCCCGCGCGCCGTCGCCGGTACGCATACGCAGCCGGCCTACCCTGACGTCGCGCGCCGGCTGAATGAGCAGGGCACCGTCCATCTCAACATTGCGGTGGGCTCGGACGGTCGCGTCGGGCAGGTGGTGGTGACGCAGACAAGCGGCAGCGACCGCCTTGATCAGGCGGCCGTCAACTGGATTGCACGCTATTGGCGTTATGAGCCGGCCACCCGGGAAGGCAAGCCGGTCGGCGCCGTGGTGCAGGCCGCCATTGTGTTCAACCTGACGCAGGCCAGGCAATGAATCCGGCCCGGGCGCAGGCGCTTTCTGCGCGCTTGCGCCCGCCGGGGCCCGGAGGCTATAGGTGCCGCCCCGCCGTCAACGGCACGGGCGCGTAGCTCAGCGGGAGAGCACCTCCTTGACATGGAGGGGGTCACAGGTTCGATCCCTGTCGCGCCCACCACCAATGACGAACCAACATGACCGTTCTCGTCACCGGCGGTGCCGGCTATATCGGAAGCCACACCGTCCACGCCCTGCTTGATCGCGGCGACAAGGTTGTCGTGCTCGACAATCTCTCGACCGGCGTCCGCGCCCAGGTCGGTGCGGCTGCTGCCTTCGTCGAGGGCAATGTCTCCGACCGCAACCTCGTTCAGACCGTGATCGCCGATCACGCTGTCACCGCGATTATCCATTTCGCTGGGTCAATCGTCGTGCCGGAGTCGGTTGCGCAACCGCTGGCCTATTACCGCAACAACGTGATCGCCTCGCAGGCGCTGATCGAGACCGCGATCGAGGCCGGCGTCAAACAGTTCATCTTCTCGTCCACCGCGACGGTCTTTGCCGACGACGCGCGCCAGCCCCTGAGCGAAGACGAGCGCAAGGCGCCACGGAGCCCTTATGCCCGCTCCAAGCTGATGACGGAGTGGATGCTGCAGGACGCGTCGGCAGCGCATGATTTCCGCCATGTCGTGCTACGCTATTTCAATGTCGCAGGCGCCGATGCGCGCGGACGGTCAGGACAGTCCGGTCCGAATGCGACGCATCTCATCAAGCGCGCGGCGCGTGTCGCGCTTGGCCGCATTCCGCATCTCGACATCTTCGGCACGGATTACCCGACGCCGGACGGCACGGGCGTGCGCGACTATATCCATGTCAGCGATCTGGCGGCGGCGCATCTGCTCGCGCTCGATGCCCTGGCGGCGGGAGCGGAGTCGACGTCCTACAATTGCGGCTATGGCCGCGGATTGAGCGTGCGCGAAGTGATCCGAGCCGTGGAAGGCGTGACCGGCAAGACGCTTCCGGCAGTGGAAGGCCCGCGCCGGCCCGGTGATCCGCCGATGCTCGTAGCCGACCCCGCGCGGATCAAGCGGGAGCTTGGCTGGACGCCTGTGCATGATGACATCGCGGGAATCGTGCGTTCGGCGCTCGAGTGGGAAAGACGGTTCAATCAATGACCGAACGTCTGGAATTCCTCGCCGAGCTGGAACGCAAGCTGCTGTGGC
>DASZCC010000456.1:0-4306 GCA_035943485.1 Rhizomicrobium sp.
GAAAAGATGTGGAAGTCCTGCAGCACGACACCGATGCGGGTGCGGATGTCGCCCGGGCGAATCTGCATGATGTCGATGTCGTCCAGGAATATGCTGTTGTCCGGCACGTCGTAGAAGCGGCAGAGCAGGCGGATCAGGCTCGTCTTACCCGAACCTGTCGGGCCCACTATCGCGATGCGCTCGCCGGGGTTAATGGTGAAGCTGACGTCTTTCAGGATCGGATGATCCGGATTGTACGCAAAGTTCAGGTGCCGAAAATCGACCTTGCCGTGCAGGTCGTCTGGCAGCGGAGTCGGATGCTCGGGCTGCTTCAGGGATTCCTTCCAGTCGAGCGCCTGGAAGATGCGCTCGCCCGACGCCATGGCGCGGAACACGATGTTCCACTGTTCGCCCATGGCCACGATGGGGCGGAACAGCATGTCGAGGAACTGCGTGAACAGCAGCAGGACGCCCACCGTCATCTCGTTGTGCAGCACGAGATGGCCGCCGAACCAGACGATGGCCGCGATGCCGATATAGTTCATGCCGTCGATGAACGGCCCGTAGAAGCTCTCGATCGTCAGCGCCCGTATCTCCGTGGAGCGGTTCTCGTTGTTGATCGCGCTGTAGCGCTCAAAATTGATCTTCTCGCGACCATAAAGCTGCACGACCTCGATGCCTGAGAGGTTTTCCTGCAGGTTTTCGTTGAGCCGCGACACAGTCATGCGGATGATGCGGTACAGCGGCCGCGACATCCGCCGGAACATCCAGGTGAAAAAGCCGGCAATCGGCACCACCGGCATCAATTCAAGCGTCAGCACCGGCGAAAGCGTGAGCATGATGCTGACCGCCACGAAGAACGGCACGAACTGGCCGGCCAGCTGTCCGAACCCTGCGAACAACTCGAACAAAGTCTCCACGTCGTTCGCGACGCGCGTCATCACGCGGCCGACGGCGACACGGTCGTAGAAGCTGGAAGGCAGGTGCTCCAAATGCTCGAACAGGTCGCAACGCAGGTCGCGCAGTGTGTTCAGCGTCGCGCGGCCGAACAGTATTCCAAAACCCCTGCCGAGCGCCGCGGCCAGCAGGACCCACGCCATATACTGCATGCAAGCGGCGATAAGCGGAGAGATACCCAAGTGGTGGGCGATCCACAGGTTCACAGCGTTCTGGCCGAGATCGGCAAGTTCGGGGCCTTGATGCTTCAGAACGATGCCGTCGACCAGCACGCGGCTCATTACGGTCGGCGCCATGATCGTCGCGACTGCGGACAGGAAGACGAGCAGCAGCGACGTGTACGCCATGCCGCGATAGGGCTTCATCCAGTGCAGCAGGCGCGTGACCTGGCCGACGTCCAGGCTCTTGCCATAGACGTCATCGTCAAAGGCGCCCTTCATGCGACGGGGTGCGGGGGCGGTCGCGTCGGTCATTCCGCCACCTTCGCCGCCTGCTCGCGCACGAGTTCGATTTCAAGCTCCTCGCGCCGGCCCTGGACCGTCGCGAAATGGGCGTAGATGCCGTCCGGTTTCGCCATCAGTTCAGCGTGCGTACCCAGCTCGACAATCCGTCCCGCTTCCATGACGACGATGCGATCGGCGTGCCGCGCCGTCGAAACGCGATGCGAGACGAGCATGGTCGTCCGCCCGGCGCGCATTTCTTTCAGGCGGCCGAGGATGTGCTCCTCGGTCTCGGTGTCGACACTGGAGAAACAGTCATCCAGCAGGAGCACCGGCGTGTCGCGTATCAGGCCGCGGGCAAGCGACGTGCGCTGCTTCTGTCCGCCGGACAGCGTGACACCGCGTTCGCCCACTAGTGTCTTCAGGTGTTCCGGGAAGCGCTCGATGGTTTCTTCCAGATCGGCCGCTTCTGCTGCGGTCCAGATCTCCTCGATATCGCGCTTGGGATTGTCGTAGGCGATGTTATGGCCAAGTTCGTCGGCGAACAGGAATGGATCCTGCGGCACCAGCGCGATCTCACCGCGCACCTGCGCGATCGGCAGCAGGCGGATGTCGCGCCCGTCGAGATAGACGGTTCCGGGAGGTGGATCGAGCAGGCGCACGATGGAGCGCAACAAGGTCGACTTGCCCGAGCCGATGCGGCCGAGAATGGCGATCATCTCGCCGGGTTTCGCATGCAGGGAAACATCGTCCAGCGCCTTCATCCCGGCGATGTCGGCGGCCCCCGCACGCGATTCCTTTGCCGTCGCACGGCGCGGATATGAGTAGGAGAGGTGCTGTAGCGTGATGTCGCCGCCGATCTTGTCCAGCGGACGTGCATCGGGCGCATCGCGGATTTCAGGCGTGTAGTCGAGGATCTCGAACAGGCGCGCCGCGCCCGACGAGCCACGCTGAAACATCGAGACGATCTGGCCAGATTGCTGGATCGGCGCCACAGCCATCGCGAGATAGAGCGTGAAGGCCGTGAAGGTGCCGACGCTCATCTCGCCATTGAGCACCTGCCGGCCGCCGAAGCCCATGATGATCACGATCGCTATGCCGGTGAACACCGTCATCCAGGCGTTGAGCGCGGCGTTGAGCACCATTAGGCGGAAATAGTTGTCGGCATAGGTGCCGGACACACCCTTGAAGCGCGCGACCTCGCGGTCTTCCTGGGCGTGCGTCTGGATCGTGCGGATGCCGTTGAGGTTTTCCTGCACGGACTCCGAGAGGGTCGAGAAACCTTCCTGGACGATGGTCGACTGCTCATAGATGCGTCGCGACAGGAAATAGCCCATCGCACCGATGAACGGCATGATCGGCAGAAGCCACAGCGTCAGCTTGAACGACAGCACAAGCATGAAGCCGAAGGCGACGAGGCCGGAGAAGCCCAGCACGATCAGGGTGCGACTTCCGACACCGATCAGCTGACGCACCAGATTGAGATCGTTGATGGCGCGCGCCATCAGGTCGCCCGTGGGGAAGCGTGCGAAGAACCGCGGCCCTTGCTGCTCGAAGTGCCAATAGAGCCGCTCGCGCATCTTGTACGTGACCGTGACACCCACGAGGCGCACGAGCTGGCGGCCATAGGCGACGACGGCGTAACGGATGACGGCCAGACCCAGGATGCCGAGCACCGGTCCGAGAATGGCCCAGTTGTGCACCGAGATGCGGTTGACGCCTTCGCGCACAAAAAGCGGCATGCAGGATTCAAAGACGCGGCCGAGGCAGATGTAGAAGAGGCCTCCCCAGAACTGCCAGCCATGCTCGTTGACCAGCGGCAGGAGACGCCACAGGGCGCCCCGCTTCTTCTCGGGCAGCGGGTTGTCGGAGACAGTCACAGATGCGTCCGGCGCCGGGCGCCGCTTCCCTGATGCCACGGGCAATTCCCGCGGACGATTTCTTTTTTCGAGTCTGCGGATTTTAGGGACCGTGCTCCGCGACAGCCAGTTCTTTCAGGGCCAAGCGACAATCAGGCTGGTAGGCAGCGGCGACAAAATGGGTGTCAATCAGTTTATTGCAATGATTTCATAAGGTTATGTGCCGGGCAAATCTTCGTATGCACGTTGTTGGTCTTGTTTAACCTCGTCGCCATATACAGTCCGGCTTCATCCCAGAGGAACACCCGCATGATGGCCTTCTTGCGTTGGCTCAAGTCGATCTTCTTCGGCGTACTGAACGGCGTCGCGAAAGTCGCCGTCTTCGTTGTTCTTCTGATAGCCGTGCTGCTGATCATCGGCCTGTTCCAGGGCGACGGCTTGCCCAAGACGATGGTCCTTGCACTCGATCTCCGCAACTCGATCGCGGACTCCGCGAGCACCAACTATGCGTTCGGCGCGGCGCCTGTGACCGTGCTGGACACGGTGCTGGCCCTGGATGGCGCGGAGCGCGACGCGCGCGTGAAGGGCGTATTCCTGAAGATCGGCAGCGGCGAGCTGTCGATTGCACAAGCCGAGGAACTGGGCGCGGCCCTCAAGAAATTCCGCAAGTCGGGCAAGTTCGTGGTGGCTGATGCTATCGGATTTGAATCCGCTAGCCTGGGCGACTACCTGACCGCGGCGTCGGCTGACCAGATCTGGATGCAGCCGCGCGCGCCGTTCATGGCCGCAGGCTTCGCAGGCGGCGAGATATTCCTGCGCGGCCTGTTCGACAAGATTCAGGCCAATCCGCAGATCGTGAAGCGCGCCGATTACAAGAGCGCCGCCGACATGTACATGGAAAAGGAGATGACGCCGGCGGATCACGAGCAGCTGACCCGCCTGATGCAGTCCTGGTACGACAACGCCACGCAGGGTGCGGCGGCGGACCGCCATATCGACAGCAAGGCGATGATTGCTGCGTTCGAGGCAAGCCCGCAACTTTCCGAGGATGTTCTGGCGAAACGCCTGATC
>DASZCC010000457.1:0-2954 GCA_035943485.1 Rhizomicrobium sp.
ATCCGATCCTGATCTTCCATTTCGGCTTCGGCGTCATGGGCGCCGCGCTGGCGACGATGGTGAGCCAGGCGGTGTCAGCGGCCGCGGGCATCTATCTGCTCTCTACCGGGCGCTACGGCATCCAGCTGAAGCTGAGCTCGCTGAAGCCCGACTTCGCGTTCATCTGGCGCGCCTTCAATCTCGGCTATCCCGCCGCGATCGAAGGTTCGGCGCGCGGCCTCGGCGTCACGGTGATGATGTTCCTGATCACCAGTTTCGGCACGGTGACGACGGCGGCCTATGGCGTCGGCGGCAACATGCTGCAGTTCATCGTCATCCCGGCGATGGGCTTTTCGATGGCGACGTCGACGCTGGTCGGCCAGAACATCGGCGCCGGCAATATTCCGCGCGCGGAATCAGTGGCGCGTCTGGCTGCGATCATTACATTCTCGGTGCTGACCGGCGTCGGCGTGGTGGCTTTCGCCTTTGCCAATCACATCGCAGCGTTCTTCGTGCCGCACGACAAGAACGTGATCCACGAGGCGGCGGTGTTCATCCGCACGATCTCCTGGTCCTTCGGTTTCATCGGCGTGCAGTTCGCGCTGATGGGCGTGCTGCGCGCGAGCGGCAACATGGTGGCGGCGATGATCATCAGCCTGGTCTCCCAGTGGATGTTCACCTTCCCGCTCGCCTATGTGCTGTCGCATCGCGCGCACTGGGGCGCCCATGGCCTGTGGTGGGCGTTCCCGGTCGCGAACGTCATGACGGCGCTCCTCGCTGCGATCTGGTTCTCGCGCGGCGACTGGAAGAAGCGCCGCCTGATCGCCGACACACCGAACGAGGAAACGGCCGAGGAGATTTCGGAACAGGTGCTGGTGTGAGTGCGTGCTTCGAGGCTCGCTTCGCTCGCACCTCAGCATGACGAGATCGGTGGTTTAACCCTCCCGTCATGCAGAGGCGCCCGGCGTCAGCCGGGCCTCGAAGCACGCACACGCGTCCGATGCGCTTACTGGTTCGGCTTCATGCTCGGGAATTGCAGTTCCACGCGCTTCTGACCATTGCCGCCGATTGCGAACGACGCATCGGCGGGATTGGCTGTCGAATTATCGATCGTTGCGGTGACGTGGTAGTTGCCCGCCGGGCCCTTCACCAGCACCCACGGTCCGGCGCAATCGACATCGGCCAGCGTCTTGGTGCCCTGCCCGATCACGACATGCGCGCCTGACAGGAACTGCGCCGCGCCATTCGAGAACACGATGCGCACCGGCCACTCCTGCCACTGCGGATCGTCCTTGGCTGAACCGACGCCGGTGCAAGCCAGCGTCAGCGGGCCCATCGTCACGGGCTTGTCCATGTCCATCGGACCGGCCAGCGACGGCACTGCGAGCGCGACCAACGATGCACCGGCCAATATCGATTTAAATGATGGCATGTGAATACCTCCCTGAAATCTCTCCCAGCGAAAACGAAATTGGTTCCTGGCGGTTCCCGGAAGAACTCGCTTGATATACAGTGAAGTAATACGCAGCTCTCATCCGGATTATTATTTATGAAAACGACGCCATGTCTTCTGGTCGCGTCACTTCTTCTTATCACCACTGTTCCCGCCATCGCAGCTTCCAAAGCCAAGGCCGTCGCGAACGTCGCGCTGAAAAGCGGCGGCGCCGGTGGTACCGCGACGTTCACCGCGACCAATCATGGTGTCCTCGTCGAGTATGATCTGAAGGGCCTGCCGCCTGGTCCGCATGGCATCCATATCCACACCTCGGGCAATTGCAGCGCGGCGAACGGCTTTGCATCCGCCGGTCCGCATCTCGCTTTCGATGCCAAGAAGGCGCACGGCTATCTCGCACCGCATGGCCCGCATCCGGGCGATCTGCCCAACGAAGTGGCGGCCGGCGACGGCACCTTGCGCGCCAGCGTGACCGACAGCGCCTTCTCACTGGGCAACGGCAAGAAGTCGATCTTCGACAAGGACGGCGCGTCGCTGATCATCGATGCCGGCGCTGACGATTATGTGACCCAGCCCGACGGTCATGCGGGCGCGCGGATTGCCTGCGGTGTGATCGCACGCACCGTCGCGCCGGGCGCGCGCAAGGGTGGCAAGCGCAAAGCGCATACGTAAACGCGCGCCGAATCTGCAATCGTGTTTCCCGTCGCGTCATGGATGTGAGTGCTCAATGCTTGTGCTGCATCAGATGCAGATGTCGGGGAATTGCTACAAAGTCCGCCTCGTCGCGCGACAGCTCGGCATTCCGCTTGCGCTGAAAGACTATCCGCTGACGGCCGGCGACACGCGCAAGCCGGACTTCCTCAAGCTCAATCCCAACGGCCGCGTGCCGCTGCTCGAGTTCGAAGACGGACGCACGCTCGCGGAATCCGACGCCATCATCTGCTATCTCGCGCACGGCTCGGCGCTGCTGCCGGAAGACAGATGGGACCGCGCACAGGCACTGCAGTGGATGTTCTTCGAGCAGTACAGCCACGAGCCCTACATCGCGGTGGCGCGCTTCTGGTTGCACTACGCGTCGCAAGAGCAGCTCGACGAGCGGCGTCATCTCGTCCCGGAATGGCATGCCAAGGGCAACGCCGCGCTCGGCGTGATGGAGAACCATCTCGCGGCGCATGATTGGTTCGCAGGCGGACGATATTCCGTCGCGGATATTGCGCTCTATGGATACACGCATAGCGCGAAGGAAGGCGGCTTCGACCTTGCGCGCTATCCCGCGGTGTCGCGCTGGCTGGCGCGCGTGCGGCAACAGCCGGGCTATATACCCTTAAGCGAAGCATGGTGACTTGCGCTTAATGTGCTTACAGCCTATATCGCGGCCAACAGAGGCCGCGCAGCCTTTAGAGAAGTTTCTAGCGTGCCCATGCGAGACTCCATTCCACCGGAGCGCAGAGCTGGAGTGACGACGACGCTTTTCCTGAAAAAAGTCGCGGTCCCGGTGATCGTGTAGACACGGTGTCCGCAC
>DASZCC010000458.1:0-6356 GCA_035943485.1 Rhizomicrobium sp.
TGCTCGGCGACGACCTCGGCTACAACATCTTCGTCAACGAGCATCACGCCTCGGCAAACTGCATGTCGGTCTCGTGCACGCTGACGCTTGCCATCCTGGCGCGTCAGACGACAAAGGCGAGACTTCTTGCCCTTGGCGTGCCAATCGCGAACCGGACCGATCCCTACCGTGTCGCCGAAGAACTCGCCATGATCGATGTGATCTCGAAGGGCCGCCTCGAAGTCGGACTTGTGAAAGCCTCCCCATTCGAACTGTCGATGTCGAATCAAAGCCCGGCGCGCATCATGGATCGCTACTGGGAAGCCCACGACTTCATCGTCAAGGCGATGAAGAGCCGCGAACCCTTCAGCTGGGAGGGAGAATTTTACCACTACCGCAACGTCAATCTGTGGCCGCGGCCCTATCAGCAGCCAATGCCGCCGATGTGGATCACCGCTTCGAGTGCCGGCAATGGCCGCAAGATTGCCCAGCTTGGCTATGTGTGCGCGACGTTCTTCAACGGCAAGGGAACAAGGGTTCTCTTTGACGCCTATCGCGAGGAGTACAAGAAAACGCACGGCCGCGTCGCCCCGCCTGATCGTCTGGCCTATCTCGGAATGATGGTGACAGGGCACAACGACGCCGAAGTCGCAGAGCGCGTCGCGAAGATGAAGTGCTATCTGGACGTACAGCCACGCACGCCGCCACAGTGGACCAACCCTCCGGGCTATGAGGCGCTCGAAGGCAACGTCAAGGCGTTGCAGGCGGGCAAGAAGGCCGGCCGGCTGAATTTCGGGCTGCCGCCAAATCCGACGATCGAGCAGATGATTGATGGCGGAATCTTTTTTGCGGGCACGCCCGATCAGCTCTACAACCAGATACGCAAGTTCAGCGACAGCGTCGGCGGCGTCGATCACCTGCTGCTCCTGTCCCAGGCCGGCGAGCTCACACATGCCGATACAGTTGACAGCCTGACGCTGTTCGCGAAAGAAGTGATGCCGCGCCTCAAGGAACTGAAAAGCAATCACGAGGTGGCGCCGATGGCTGCGGAGTAATCTGCAGTTTTCGCCAGGGATCGAGACAGAAGGGTCGCAGTCCGTGTCGACTTCGACAGTCCAGACTGTCCTTGGAGCGATCAAGATTGAGGATCTTGGCCGCACCCTTGTCCACGAGCATCTGATCGCGTCTTTTCCCGGTGTGGAATTTGACGCCTTTCATCCCTTCGATCGGGCAGCGTTCGTAAAAAAAGCCGTGCAACGGTTGCGGGCACTCAAGGACCACGGCGTCAGAAGCTTCGTCGATCCATGTCCGATTGAGCTTGGCCGCGATGTCGAGCTCTTTGCCGAAGTCTCCGAGAAGTCTGAAATCCACATCATCTGCACGACGGGTTTTTACTTCGAGGCGTGGGGACTGCCAGTCTACTGGCGGATGCGCACCGCGGAGGAAATCGCAGAGCTCTACATTCGCGAGATCGAGAAAGGATGCGGCCAGACCCGCATCCGGGCCGGCGCGATCAAATGCGCGACGGATGCGAAAGCAACGCCTCTGGAGGAGAAATTTCTGGCGGCGGCCTGCATTGCACAACGCGCAACCGGTGTTCCGATCATCACCCACACCCAGGACGGTCTGGGTGGACCCGAGCAGCAGAGGCTGTTCAGGAGTGGTGGTGTCGAAGCCCATCGCTGCCTCATCGGCCACTGCTGTGGCAACCCTGACCCCGCCTATCATCGCCAGATCGTCGAGGGCGGCACCTACATCGGCTTTGACCGGGTTGGAAAGCTTCAGTTTCAGAGCGACGACCTGCGCGCCGACAACCTCGTCAGGCTGGTCAGGGCAGGATTTGGCGCGCAAGTGCTTGTCAGTCAGGATGCATATTGCGAAATGCTGGGCCGCTATCATCCGGTTCGCCAACTGCCTGCCGCCGAAATCGAACGCGTGATGGAAGAAAAGAGGCTCGGCCTGTGGCCGCAGCCATACACCTACCTCTTTGATTCATTCGTGCCGCGGTTGCGCGCGCGCGGGCTGGCGGAGGCAGAGATATCGCAGATCCTGGACGACAATCCGCGGCGCTTCCTTGCTGGCGAACCGTTTGCGGCGCGCGCCTAGAGCGTCCGGTCGAGCGCGGTCTTCGAAGCCTCGACCAGCCAGTCGCGAAACACCACGATGTCGCGGTTATCCTTGCGCTCGCGCGGATAGACCAGGTAATACCCGAACTCGCGCCTGAGCGTCAGGTCGAAGGGGTGAAACAGCTGTCCGCTGCTGAGTTCATTCCGCAGATAGACCCGCTGTCCCATTGCAAGTCCAAGTCCGGCGATGGCGGCCTGATAGGTCACGCTCAATTCGTCGAAATGCAGATTGTCGTGCGGCACGAGCTCATTCGCGCCGGCCAGCGCGAGCCAGTCCGGCCAGTCGGTGTGGCGAAGTTCGGGATGCAACAGCGTCTGATCCTTCAACACTTCGACAGGATAGGGACGGTCCTCCGGTGAAAGGATGGACGGGCTGCAGACCGGAGATACTTCATCGTGAAACAGCAGGACGCTCTCGAGATCCTTCCAGTGGCCGCGACCGTAGCGGATGCGCACGTCGAAGGTCTCGTTTTCGAGATCAGACTTGTCCGTAGCCGAGATGAGGCGAACCTTCACATCGGGATGATGGAGCTGAAAGTCCGGCAGGATCGGGATGAGGAAATTCATCAGAAAGCTGGTGTAGGCCCGCACCGTCAGGATCTTCTGCGAGTGCACGCCGGCGAACTTGTCGGTTTCGTCGGCGAGCCGGGTGAATATTTCGGTCAGCGCATGCGAGAAGCTGCGGCTGTTTTCCGTCAGCGTGAGCCCGTGCCCGGTGCGCTCGAACAGCGGCGTGCCCATGTAGTTCTCGAGGGCCTTGATCGAGCGGCTGATCGCGCCCTGGGTCACGCACAGTTCGTCGGCGGCATTTGTGAAACTTAAATGGCGTGCCGCAGCCTCGAAGGCGCGAAGCGGATTGAGGGGCGGCACCCTGCGGCCGCGGCGAATATGAGGCTTGTTCATTTTGTTATTATGAAAAATGGCTTGTGGCCACTTACCCGACTTATCAGTATCACTGGCGTTTACGTCCGCCAAGTCATTGTAGAATATGGACGATTTGGCTGGTTCGTGCAATCATCTTCGCATCCGTACCGGGGGCAAAAGCCGTGCCGCGGCAGAGACAGCAAGGCTTTCCATGCGGCAGGGGTGAGCGGTGAATTTCGATTTCTCGGACGACATCAAGGCTGTGCGCGAGGAAGCAAAGCGCTTCCTCCAGAACCGGTGTCCGCCGGCGGTCGTTCGCCGGGTGCTCGATGGCGCGGCGACCTTCGACAAGGAGCTGTGGACCGAGATCGGTGCACTGGGCTGGCTGGGCGCGGGCATACCCGAAGAGCTGGGTGGCGCAGGTATCGGCTACGATGCCTTGTGTGTCCTGGCCGGTGAGATCGGCGCGTCCCTGGCCCCCGTTCCATTTTCGTCGAGCGCCTATCTTGCAGCTGAAGCCATCATGCTCGCTGGCGACGAGGCACAAAAGCGCGCCCTGCTGCCCGAAATCGCAAGCGGCGAAAGCATCACGACACTGGCTCTGGCCGAAGGTCCCGGAAATCCCGATCCCGCTGCGATTGCCACAACCTGTCGTGACGGGCGTCTCAGCGGGACAAAGTGGCCGGTGCCCGATGGCGCCATTGCCGATCATGCCGTTGTCGTGGCCTCGGACAGTCTCGGCAGCATCGGGTTCTACCGCGTGTCGCTTGAAGGGGAGGGTGTCGAAAGACGAACGCTTCCAACGATCGACCCCACACGCAACTACGCCACGCTCACGCTGGCGGGTGCCCCGGCACAGGCGCTGCGCGGGAACGGCGAGGGCTGGGCGCTGGTGCAGCAGCTCCTTGATCGGGCTGCCGTGTTCTTCGCCTTCGAGCAGGTCGGCGGCGCCGAAGCAGCGCTGATGATGGCCCGGGACTACGCGCTGGAACGCTACGCATTTGGCCGTCCGATCGCGTCGTTCCAGGCGATCAAACACAAGCTCGCCGACATTTATGTCGCCGTCGAACTGGCGCGGGCACATGCCTACTACGCCGCCTGGGCGCTATCTCACGACGCGCGCGAACTGGCGAGTGCGGCATCCGCCGCCCGTGTCGCCGCCAGCCAAGCCTATTATCTCGCAAGCAGGGAGAACATCCAGATTCACGGCGGCATGGGATTCACATGGGAGATGAACTGCCATTTACACTATCGACGCGCCAAATCGCTTTCGATCCTTCTGGGAAGCGAGAGCTACTGGCAAGACCGGCTCATAGGCGAACTCGAACACGCTGAAGCGGCGGAGTAGGCCGATGGATTTCGACGACACGCCCGAGGAAGCCGTCTTCCGCACCGAAGCCCGTGCCTTCCTGGATGCGAACGCACCACGAAAGACGCGTGCAACACGCGCCTACCAGAGCCTTGAACTCGACAGTTCGGCGGTAAGGCGGGCACAGGCGTGGCAGGCCAAAAAGGCAGATGCGCGCTTCGCGGGCATCACCTGGCCCAGGCAATATGGCGGGCGAGGCGGCAGTGCCCTGCAGCAGATCATCTACAATCAGGAAGAAGAGAACTACGTCGTTCCACGTGGCGTCTTCAATCAGGGTGTCGGGCTGGTCATTCCAACCATGATGACTTATGCCGCGCCGCAGGTGGTCGAGCGCTACGCGCCGCCGGCGCTTCGCGGCGATGAAATCTGGTGCCAGCTGTTTTCCGAACCCACTGCCGGATCCGATCTGGCGGGCCTGCGCACACGCGCCGAGCGGAAGGGCGATGAGTGGATAATCAACGGCCACAAGATATGGAATTCGAACGCTCATTTTGCCGATCACGCGATCCTTGTCGCGCGCAGCGATCCAACGGTCGCCAAACATGCAGGGCTTACGTTTTTTTACCTGAGCATGAAGACGCCGGGCATTGAGGTGCGCCGGATCAGGCAGATTTCGGGTGTGTCGAACTTTACCGAAGTCTTCCTGACCGATGTGCGAATTCCCGACGCCCAGCGTCTTGGCAAGGTCGGAGAAGGATGGAAGGTCGCGGTCACGACGCTGGCCAACGAGCGGTACACGATCGGCGAATCCGAAGGGCCCGACTTCGAGGATATCTTCGCCTTTGCACGGGCGAACACGCTCGACGGAGAACCGGCTCTCGCCAGCAAGGCGGTCCGTGAACGTCTGGCCGGCTGGTACATCAGGCGCCAGGGTCTGCGCTATATTCGCTTTCGCACGCTGACCGCACTTTCGCGCGGGCAGACACCTGGTCCGGAGGCCTCGATCGGAAAACTCATCAGTGCACCCAAGCTTCAGGAGATCGCCTCCTTTGGCATCGACATGCTGGGAATGGCGGGTGGCGTGATGGACGAGAGTGCGCCGATGAACGCCTGGTTCCAGAATGCGCTCCTTTACGCCCCCGGAAAACGCATTGCGGGCGGCACCGACGAAATCATGCGCAATATCGTCGCCGAACGCATCCTGGGTCTGCCCGGCGATGTGCGCGCGGACAAGGACATTCCCTTCAACCAGATACCAACGGGACAGCGCTGAGGCGCTCGCAGACAAGGATCATCCGTGCCCTGGCGCCAGTCTCAAAGGTCGGTCTACAGCCATTCCGATCTTCGCCGTCTGATCGAGCCCCAGACCATTGCCGTGGTCGGTCTCTCGCGCAACGACGCGTCGTTCGGCGCGCGCACCGTGCGCAACCTCGCGCAGAGAACGCAGGGCGCGGTCTATGGCGTCAACCCGCGCGGCGGCGAACTGCACGGCGTGCCATGCTATGCGTCGATCTCCGAAATCCCGGCACAGGTCGATTGCGCCATTCTCGCATTGCCACGCGAGGGCGTTGAAGAGGCTGTCGAGCAGTGTGCCGCTGCCGGAGTCGGCGGCTGCATCATCTTTGCGTCGGGCTATGCCGAAACCGGCCTCGAAGATCGCGTTCGCGCGCAGCTGCGGCTTGCCGACATCGCGCGTGCCTCGGCGATGCGGATCGTCGGTCCGAACTGCATCGGCATTATCAACAACATGCGCCGAAGCGGCCAGCTCTTCGTCGCCACCTATGCGTCGATGCCCTGGCGCACGGGACCCGTCGGCCTCGTCTCGCAGTCGGGTGGCCTCGGCCACGCATTGACACAGGTCGTCGATCGTGGCGGCGGATTCAGTCATTTCTTTTCCGCCGGCAATTCGTGCGACGTCGATGTATGCGACTACGTTTCGTATCTTTCGGAAGATCCGGCTTGTCGCGTCATTACTTGCATGGCCGAAGGTGTGGGCGATGGCGAGCGCTTTCTGGAAGCCGGTGAGCGAGCCTTGGCGGCCGACAAACCAGTCGTAATGTATAAGATTGCGACGGGCG
>DASZCC010000459.1:0-7221 GCA_035943485.1 Rhizomicrobium sp.
GCGATGGGCTTGGGCTTGGGCACGTCATCAACCACAAGCTGGAACAACGGATCGAGATTCTTGCGCTCATCGGCCAATTCCTTGACCGCCCAGCCATTGCGCCCCGAGGCGTAGAGATAATGAAAGTTGAGCTGGTCGTCATTGGCTTCCAGTGCCAGGAAGAGATCGAAGATCGATTCCAGCGTCACGTCGGGCTGGGCGTCGGAGCGGTCGATCTTGTTGATCACCACGATGGGCTTTAGGCCGAGTTTCAAGGCCTTGGAGAGCACGAACTTGGTCTGCGGCATGACCGATTCCGCCGCGTCCACCAACAGCACGACGCCATCGACCATCGACAGGATGCGCTCAACCTCGCCGCCGAAATCGGCGTGGCCGGGCGTGTCGACAATATTGATATGTGTGCCGTGCCACTCGACCGAGGTGCACTTGGCAAGGATGGTAATCCCGCGCTCACGCTCCAGGTCGTTGGAATCCATGGCGCGCTCGTCCATGTGCTGGTTCTCGCGCACGGAACCGGACTGCTTCAGCAGCTGGTCCACAAGCGTGGTCTTGCCATGGTCGACATGGGCGATGATCGCGATGTTGCGGATATCCATGGATTCGGGTGCGCTCGTAGGAAGGGCGGGCTTATAGACGTGCCCCTTCGCAGGAGCAACAAGGGCCACTGGCCGCCGTTCGTATCAAGGATTTGTGTCGACTGGTTCCGCTAATCCTGTAAGTGCTTGTTTCGCCTCGCATGGCTGCTAACCACTTCAAATATTTGTAAGAAATCGTCGCCACGGGGTCGTATTTCCCGTCGTTCATGGTAGGAAATCGCCGGGAGCGTCGCGGGCAACCATCGGTTGCCGCTGCACGGGTGTGTGGCCGAAAGACCTGTGTACGCCTCCTCGGCTGTTTGGACCGATCCCGAATGAACATGCTTGTCACGGACACCGTCGACACCTTGCCGTCCGCCCACCCCACCGTCTCGGACAGGATCAGAGGCCTGAGCACGCGCCTGCGGCTCATCCTCGGCATCCTTGCCATTGTCCTGATTGGCGCCATCGCCTGGGCGATCTTCGCACCCCCCGCAGCGCCCAAGAAGAAGCCGGCGCCGCCGGTGATTGTCCATGTGGCGACAAAGGCCGACGTGAAGGTGGTGGAGCACACGATCGGCACGATCATCTCGCCCGCGACCGTGCAGATCACGGCGCAGGTCCAGGGACAGCTGATCAAGTCCTACTTCACCGAAGGCCAGATGGTGCAGCAGGGCCAGCTGCTGTTCCAGATCGATCCCAAGCCCTATCAGGCAGCGCTGGACAGTGCGTTGGCGACCATGGCCGATGCCAAGGCAAAAGCCGAGCGCTATGCCAAGCTGCTCGCCGCAAACGCCGTCAGCCCGCAGGACGCCGATGATGCAAGGGCGACGTATCTGACGGCGAAGGCGGCGGCCGAAACGGCGCGCATCAACCTCGGCTATACAAGGGTCACCTCGCCGATCGAGGGCAAGACCGGCCCTATCATGATACAGCCCGGCAACCAGGTGATGGCGTCCGCGAGCGCGGCTTCCGGTGCCGTTGTGGCCGCCACAGGCGCAACGACTCTTGTCACGGTCACGCAACTGCATCCCATCAAGGTGTCGTTCTCGCTTCCGCAGAGCGATCTGCCACGCATTCAGGCGCGCATGGCGGCGCATGAGCTCGTGGTCGACCTCGGCAACAAGCACACCGCGCCGGTCGATTTCGTCAGCAATCAGGTCAACGCCCAGACCGGCACGATCGAGCTGCGCGCGACATTCCCCAACATCGACAACGCGCTCGTGCCGGGCCAGCTGCTCGATACCGGTGTCGTGCTCGATATCATCAAGGGTGCGACGGTCGTGCCGCATGACGCAGTGAATGCCGGTCTCGATTCCAGCTATGTCTATGTCGTGCGCGACGGCAAGGCGGTGATGGTGAAGGTCAAGGTGCTGCACGACAACCTGACGTCCGCCGCTGTCCAGGGCGATCTGAAACCCGGCGAGAAAGTCATTACCGACGGCCAGATGCGTGTCGTGGCAGGCCAGCCGGTGACGATCGGCGGCAAGCCGCAAGACAAGAACATCGGCAAGTAGCAGCCAATGAATATCTCGGCGCAGTTCATCGAGAAGCCCGTCATGACGACGCTGCTGATGGCGGCGCTCGTGATCTTTGGCCTGTTCGGCTATGCGAGCCTGCCGGTCAGCGAACTGCCCAACGTCGACTTCCCGACCATCACGGTGTCGGCCTCGCTGCCCGGCGCCGATCCCGACACGATGGCGTCGGCCGTAGCAACGCCGCTCGAGAACCAGTTCTCGACGATTGCCGGCATTAGCTCGATGACGTCCTCGAGTGCGGCCGGTTCGACGACCATCACACTTCAGTTCGACCTCGACCGCAACATCGACGCTGCAGCGCAGGATGTGCAGTCCGCTATTTCGGCGGCGTCCCGCCAGTTGCCGACCAACATGCCGACGCCGCCCACGCTGCGAAAAGTCAATCCCTCCGATCAGCCGGTCATCTATCTGGCGATGCACTCCTCCGCCTTGCCGATGTCCGACGTCGACAAATATGCCGAGACGCTGCTGGCCCGGCAGATCTCGACGCTGAACGGCGTTGCGCAAGTAAATGTCTATGGCTCGCAGAAGTTCGCCGTCCGGGTGCAGGTTGATCCGGCCCAGCTCGCCACGCGTGGCATCGGCATCGACAAGGTCGCGACCGCGCTCGCCAACGCCAACGTCAACCAGGCCACCGGGCAGCTCAACGGCCCGACCCAGGCGACGCTGATCCACGCCAATGGCCAGCTGATGAACGGGGCGGCGTTCAACAACCAGGTCATCGCCTATCAGAACGGCGCGCCGGTTCGGGTGAAGGACATCGGGCGCGCCATCGACAGCGTGCAGAACAACCTGTCGATGAGCTGGTTCAACGGCCAGCCTTCCATCGTGCTCGCGATCCAGCGCCAGCCAGGGTCCAACACCATCGAGGTCGTCGACGAGATCAAGCGTATTCTGCCGAGCTTCGACCGGATCCTGCCGGCCTCGGTTTCGCTCGATATCCTCTACGACCGCAGCAACCTGATCCGCGCATCGATCGCGGACGTGCAGACGACATTGCTGATCGCCGCCGTCCTGGTCGTGCTGGTGATCTTCATCTTCCTGCGCAACGTCTCGGCGACCATCATCCCTTCGCTGGCGTTGCCGATCGCAGTCATCGGAACTTTCGCCGGCATGTCGTTACTTGGCTACAACCTCGACAATCTCTCGCTGATGGCGCTGACGCTGTCGGTCGGTTTCGTGGTCGACGATGCCATTGTGATGCTCGAGAACATCGTGCGCCACATGGAACATGGCGAGAAGGCGCATGAAGCATCGCTGAAGGGCTCGCGAGAGATCGCCTTCACGATCCTGTCGATGACCGTGTCGCTTGCCGCTGTGTTCATCCCGCTGGTGTTTATGGGTGGCATCGTCGGCCGGCTGCTCCACGAATTCGCGGTGACGATCGTGCTTGCGATCGTGGTCTCCGGAATCGTGTCGGTGACACTAACGCCGATGCTGTGCAGCCGCTTTCTCAACCCGCCCAAGGAACACAAGAAGGGCGGCTTCTATGAGAAGAGCGAGGCGTTCTTCAACAAGGTGCAGGATTACTATGCCCGCTCCCTCGACTGGAGCATGGCGCACCGTTTCGTCATCCTGATGATCTTCTTCGGAAGCCTCGTAGCAACCGTCGCGATGTTCTATTTCATCCAGACCGATTTCATTCCGTCTGAGGACCAGGGCCAGATCCGCGCCTCGACGGAATCCGCGGACCGTACATCCTTTCTGAAGATGGTGCAGTACCAGCAGAAGGTCGCCGCGATCGCCGCAAAGGAGCCCGGCGTGGCGGGCGTGATGTCCTTCGTCGGCGGTGGTTCGCGCACAGGCACCAACACCGGCACCATATTGCTCAAACTCGCGCCCGCGGGCAGCCGCAAGTCGGCCGACGAGATCATCACCGATCTGCGTCCGAAACTCGCCCATGTGCCGGGCATCAATGTCTATATGCAGAACCCGCCGGCCATCCAGATCGGCGGACGGCAATCGAAATCCCAGTACCAGTACACGCTGCAGGATCTCGACCAGGACGAACTGCAGGCCGGCGCCCTCAAGCTCGCGTCAGCGCTGACCCAGACGCCCGGCTTCGTCGACGTCACAACCGACCTCGACGTGTCGGCGCCGACCGTCAACGTCGCGATCGACCGCGACCGCGCGGCTGCGTTGGGTGTGTCCGCCCAGGCGATCGAAGCTGCGCTTGGTGCCGCTTTCGGTACCGAGCAGGTCTCGACGATCTATGGGTCAGAAGACCAGTACTATGTGATTATGGAACTGCTGCCGCAGTACCAGTACAGCCTGCCCGACCTGCAGCGCCTCTATCTGTCATCGGCGACCAGCACATCGCTTGTTCCGTTATCGGCGGTCGTGAAGCTGACCCCTGGTGTGATGCCCCTGACCGTCAATCACCAGGGACAGCTGCCGGCCGTCACCATCTCATTCAACCTCGAGAAGGGCTACACGCTTTCGGACGCTGTGTCGTCGATCGACCGGGTACAGAAGAAGCTCAATCTTCCTAACACGCTGGCCGGATCGTTCCAGGGAACGGCGCAGGCGTTCCAGAGCTCGCTGAGCAACATCGGCGTTCTGCTCTTCATCGCGATCCTGACGGTCTACATCATCCTTGGCATTCTGTATGAGAGCTTCATCCATCCGCTGACCATTCTGTCAGGCCTGCCGTCGGCCGCGGTGGGCGCGCTGATCACGCTGTGGCTGTTCGGCATCCCGCTCAGCATCTACGCGTTCGTTGGCATGATCATGCTGATCGGCATCGTGAAGAAGAACGCGATCATGATGATCGACTTCGCGCTGCAGCGTCAGCGCACCGAGCATGTGCCGCCGGAGAAGGCCATCGTCGAGGCCGCCATCATCCGCTTCCGCCCGATCATGATGACGACCATGGCGGCGCTGATGGGCACGCTTCCGGTCGCGATCGGCTTCGGTGCCGGCGGCGAGACGCGGCGGCCGCTGGGACTGGCCGTGGTCGGCGGTCTGCTCCTGTCGCAGCTGCTGACGCTCTACATCACGCCGGTTATCTACTGCTATCTCGACGGCATCGGCGATCGCATCGGCCATTTCCGCTGGCGCCGTGCGCTCGGCATCGGCGACAAGAGCGCACAACCGGCGGAATAGCGCGGCGCTACTTCGCAGTGATGCGGTCGACTTCGGCGATTTCGTCCTTCGTCAGCTTCCAGCCGGCCGCCTTCACGTTCTGATCGATCTGCTCGGGTCTTGTTGCGCCTGCGATCACGCTGGCCAGAGTCGGCCTGGCGACAAGCCATGAGAACGCGAGCTCGAGTAACGTGTGTCCACGCTTCGCCGCGAAGTCCTGCAGCTTGTCCACGATCGCCCAGTTCTCGTCTGTCATGTAGCGTTCGCCGAAGCGGCCCATGCGGGCATAGCGCGTGCCCGCAGGCGCGTCCTTGCCCTTCTCGTACTTGCCCGTCAGCAAACCGCTGGCCAACGGGAAGTAAGGGAGAAGCGCCATGCCATCCTTCTCCAGCGTCGGCACCAGCGCGTTCTCAACGCCACGCACGAGCAGGCTGTACTCATCCTGCGCCGTGACATAAGCGGCAAGATGGTCCTTGCGTGACGTGTCCTGCGCCGCGTCGAGCTGATCCGCCGGCATGTTCGAGCAACCGATGGCGCGGACCTTGCCTGCCTTGAAGAGGTCATCGAGAGCGCGAAGCGTCTCCTCGATCGGCGTTTTCGGATCGGGCCGGTGCTGCTGATAAAGATCGATGTGATCGGTCTTCAGCCGCTTCAGGCTCGCTTCGCAGGCTTCCTTGATATAGGCGGCCGAGGCGCCGGACTTCGTGCCGGCATCGTCCATCGGCATCGCGAATTTGGTCGCGAGCACGATGTCCTTGCGGCGCGGGCCTAGTATCTCGCCCAGCTGCGTTTCGGATCCGCCGCGATTGCCATAGACGTCGGCGGTATCGAACAGCGTGATGCCGGCCGCAATCGCGCGATCGACGACGGCGCGCGAAGCGTCCAGCGGCAGCGCGCCGAAATTGTTGCACCCGAGACCGACTACAGAAACTTCGATGCCGGATCTTCCAAGCTTGCGCTTTTCCATTGGCCGTCTCCCTGTGCCTGGTCGCCAAGCATAGCGCGGACCGGGACGGTTGCGGATGCCCGCGACAGCGTGGCGTCACGGGCCAAAGAAAAAGGGCGCCGGGATAAGCGGCGCCCCAATTCTTGCTTTGGCGGCGGGGCCTAGAAGTGGGCGCCCAGTGTCACGCCGATCACGCGCGGGTCTTCGAGGAACACCGTCGTGTAGAGACCCGATGTATCGGAAGCCAGCGACTTGGCCTGGATGTTGCGCGAGTCCGCGACGTTTGTCGCAAAGACCTTAGCGTACCAGCCCTGATCCGCATTCGTCAGCTGGATCGACAGGTTCAGCTGATCCCAGCTGTTGACCTCGTCGGCCCCGTCGTTGAACACACGGGAGTTGAAGCCCGACTGCCAGAAGTAATCGACCATCGGCACCAGGGTATAACCGCCGTCGAAGTTCCAGGTGTACTGCGCCGTAACATGCACCGTGTTGTCCGGCAGGTTCGGCACGCTGTTCCCCTTGAGGGACTTCGCGAAACCGGACGGGCTGGATCCGGAACCATCAGTGGCATTCACGTAGTGGTAGGAGTTGCCCAGACCCAGAGCGGCGAAGTTGGTCGTGCAATTGCCGAAGTTGACCATCGCCACGCCGTGACCTGCCAACTGGGTCGCACCGCCGGGAGGCGCCCGGAACGGATTGGCCTGGCCAAGTGCACCAAAGGCTGCGGTGACCGCCGGATCATCAGCCGGCGAGACACCGGTGTTGCTCACGATCGCGCAGCTGTCGCCTGGGAAGTCACCAGCGCCCAGCTGATCGTCCTTGATATAGACGCCGTTGGAATGGCCTGCGATCGGATTGCGGAAGTCCACGGCAAAGGAGTCGCCGATGCTCGAAGCTGAATCGGTCAACTGGGCTGAGAACATCCAGTGCTCATCCGGCTGCCAGACCAGTTCTGCCTCACCACCCCAGAGCCTGGCGTTCAGGTTCTGCGTGTAGAGGGTCGAATAGGCCGTCGAAGTGTACTGGAAGTTCTTGTAGTCGTAATACCAGCCGGTGAGGTTGGCCTGCAGTGTGCCGT
>DASZCC010000460.1:0-6050 GCA_035943485.1 Rhizomicrobium sp.
TGACAAAGCTTTTGATCCTGACGATGGCGCTCCTTGCCTGCCTCGCAAGCATGGCGATGGCCGGACCGTCTTACGACGCTGCCGCTGTCGCGCGCATCCATAGCGGCATCGTCGATTGTCCGGCCTGCAATCTCAGGGGCGCCGATCTCACCAACACATGCGTGAAGGCAAAGAACCTGATGGCCGCAAATTTCGACGGCGCTAAGGCCGTCCTGATGTGCATGTCATTCGCGAACTTCACGAACGCGACGTTTCGCGGAACGGATCTGTCCGGCGCCAACCTCGCACACGCCAGGTTGGACGGCGCTGACATGACCGGCGCGATTCTCTCCATCACGTCGCTCAAGGGAACGGATCTCACCAATGTGAAAGGTCTGACCCAGACACAACTGAATCAAGCCTGCGGCGACGATCAAACGAAAGTCGCCTCCGGGTTGAAGGTGCATACCTGCACCTGAACGAGCTTCTGGTAGCCTCCGGAAGAAACCCCTAATGCCTTAACCCCGCCCGCGGAAACCGGGCGGGGTATTTTTTATTCAGCAGCCTGGGGAAGCTCTTTCCTTGTCCAGCGCAACACGGGTTTTCGCGCTGCCGCCGTTTCATCGAGACGCCGACGCGGCGCAAGGCGCGGTGCACCCTCAAAGCGGGCGGTCTTCTTGGCCTGGGCTTCCAGCGCGAGCGTCCGCAGGACGTGAATGAAGGCGTCCAGCGACTCCTTCGATTCCGACTCTGTCGGCTCAATGAGCATTGCGCCGTGGACTACGAGCGGGAAGTACATCGTCATGGGGTGATAGCCCTCGTCGATCATCGCCTTCGCGAAGTCGAGTGTGGTCACGCCAGTGCCTTCGAGGAAACTGTCGTCGAACAGTGCCTCATGCATACAAGGTCCGTCCCCGAACGGTGCCGTCATCACATCCTTCAACGATGCGAGAATGTAGTTGGCGGACAGAACGGCATCCTCGCTCGCCTGGCGTACGCCGTCGCGGCCATGGCTCAGCATGTATGACAGGGCGCGAACGAACATTCCCATCTGCCCATGGAAGGCGCACATACGGCCAAAGGGTCTGGCGCCTTCCGGCAGTTCCGCACGATCCTCGATAAAGCGGAATCCCTTCGCGTCATGCACAAGTAGTGGCAACGGCGCGAACGCGGCAAGGCGTTCCGACAGCACGACCGGCCCTGCACCAGGGCCACCACCGCCATGCGGAGTGGAGAAGGTCTTGTGTAGGTTGATGTGCATCGCATCGATGCCGAGATCGCCCGGGCGCACGCGCCCCGCGATGGCATTGAAGTTCGCGCCATCGCAGTAGAAGTACGCGCCCGCCTTATGCGTGGCGTCGGCCATATGACGGATGTCGCGCTCGAACAGCCCGCAGGTGTTGGGGTTCGTCAGCATGATCGCGGCGACATCTGGTCCAAGCTTGCCCTCAAGCTCCACCATGTCGACGCGGCCATCTGCCGTGCCCTTAACCTCGTCGATGACGAAACCAGCGAACGCCGCGGTCGCCGGATTGGTGCCATGTGCCGACTCAGGGACAAGGATGCGGTTGCGCTTCTCACCCCGCGCCTCGATCGCAGCACGGATCGCGAGCAATCCGCAGAGTTCACCATGGGCACCCGCCTTCGGCGACATCGCGACAGCCGGCATGCCTGTAAGGGAGGTCAGCCACTTCATCAGTTCGCCGATCATCTCAAGCGCGCCTTGGGTGGTCGACTGTGGCGCCAGAGGATGCAGATCGCCGAAGCCCGGCAGACGCGCCATCTTTTCGTTGAGCCGTGGGTTGTGCTTCATCGTGCACGAGCCGAGCGGATAGAGACCGCCGTCGATGGAATAATTCATCTGTGAAAGCCGCACGTAGTGGCGCACGACTTCCGGCTCGGACAGCCCCGGTAGACCGATTGGCCCCCGCCGCCGCTGTCCGGCGAGACGCGTGTCGCTCATCTGTACATCGGGCAGGTCGACGCCGGTCATGCCCTGGCGGCCATGCTCAAAGATCAGACGCTCTTCGTGGAACAAGCCGCGATCGCCGGAAATCGTCGGCATCTCCACAGTCTCTACGGCGCCCACGGAAGAAGGACGCCCTTGCGTATTCATCGTCATTACAGCACCTCCGCGAGAGCGCGGCCGAAGGTTTCAATGTCGTCGTCGCTGACCGTTTCGGTCGCGGCAACGATCAGAAGATCGTCGACACCCTTGTCATGCGGCATCAGGCGGGAAACGGGCACACCTGCCAGGACGCCCTTCTTCGTCAGAGCTTCGACCACGGCTGCAGCCGGCTTCGGCAGCTTCACCGTGAACTCATTGAAGAATGCCGTTGTCAGCACGGATACGCCGGGCACTTTCGCGAGGCGGTCCGCCAGCGCACATGCCTTGGCGTGATTAATTCTCGCCAGCCGCGTCAGCCCCTCCTCGCCAAGCAGCGAGAGATGGATCGTGAATGCCAGCGTGCACAGCCCGGAGTTTGTGCAGATGTTGCTGGTCGCCTTCTCGCGGCGGATGTGCTGCTCGCGTGTCGAAAGCGTAAGCACATAGCCGCGCTTGCCGGCGGCGTCGACCGTTTCGCCAGTCAGACGACCCGGCATCTGCCGAAGGAACTTCTCCTTCGCAGCGAACAGACCGACGTAGGGCCCACCGAAATTCAGGCCGTTCCCGATCGACTGGCCCTCGGCTGCAACGATGTCGGCGTCCTGATGACCCGGCGGCTCAAGAAGGCCTAGCGACACAGCTTCTGTCACGACCGCGATCAGCAGCACGCCCTTTGCGTGCGCCGCAGCTGCGATCGGACGGAGATCGCGGATTTGTCCGAATACGTCGGGGTTCTGCACAACCACGCAGGCCGTCTGGTCGTCAATCAGCGCAGCAAGATCTTCGACATGGCCCGGATTCACCGGCGCATGCACAACCTGTCCAGATAGTGCCGCGACGGTCTCGACCGTTTCGCCGTAATGCGGGTGCAGACCACCGGAGAGGATCGCCTTCGGCCGCCGCGTTATGCGCTGGGCCATAAGCACGCCCTCGGCTGTCGCGGTCGAACCATCATAGAGCGACGCGTTGGCCACCTCCATTCCGGTCAGCAGAGCCACCTGTGTCTGGAATTCAAACAGGTACTGCAGCGTTCCCTGCGCGATCTCAGGTTGGTATGGCGTGTAGCTTGTCAGGAATTCCGATCGCTGGATCAGATGATCAACTGCCGCCGGCACATGATGCTTGTACGCGCCCGCGCCGCAGAAGAAGGGCACGGCACCAGCGGCGGTGTTCTTCGCCGCCATGCGCGAGAGCTTGCGATCGACCTCAAGCTCTCCCTGCGTATCGGGAAGATCGAACACCGAGAGCGGGACGACCGCCGCGTGGGGAACGTCCTTGAACAATTCGTCGACGCTGCCGGCGCCGATCTTCGTCAGCATCGCCTGGCGGTCGGAAGCGGTTAGCGGGTGATAACGCATATCAGAGACCTTTCACGAATTCCGCATACTGATCGGCAGTCATCAGCTTGCCGAACTCGGCCTTGTCCGCGAGCTTCAGCTTGAAGAACCAGCCAGCGCCTTCCGGATCAGCGTTGACCTTCGCCGGATCGGCAGTCAGATCAGGATTTGAGGCCGTCACCTCGCCGCCAACCGGTGCGTAGACTTCGCTCGCGGCCTTGACGCTCTCGACAACAGCAGCCTCACCACCGGCACCAACCTTGCGACCGGCTTCCGGCAGTTCAACGAACACGACATCGCCCAGCTGTTCGGCGGCATATTTGGTGATGCCGATCGTGGCTACGTCGCCATCGACGCTGACCCACTCGTGCTGATCGGTGTAACGAACTTCGCTCATAGGTCTCTCCTCAGATGGCGCGACGATAACGATGGGGAACAAACGGCATGGGCGCGACGCGCGCGGGCAACGGTTTGCCCCGCACGATCAGATCGACCTCTGTTCCGTCAGTTGAGAATGCAGTTTCGACATAACCCATGGCGACGGGCGCATTGAGCGATGGTCCGAAGCCGCCGCTGGTGATCCTGCCGATGACACGGCCAGTCTTGTCCGCAACCTCGCAGCCTTCGCGCGCCGGCGCTTTGCCATCGGCGCGAATGCCAATGCGCTTGCGCGGCGTGCCATTGAAGACCTTGTCCATGATCGCGTCGGCCGCGAGGAAATCCTTGTCCATCTTGCGACGCTTGGCAATCGACCAGACGAGATTGGCTTCAACCGGATCAGTCGTCTCGTCGATGTCATGACCATAGAGGCAGAGCCCGGCTTCCAGCCTGAGGCTGTCGCGTGCACCGAGGCCAATGGGTAGTACCTCGGGATCGCCCAGCAACGCGCGGGCGACACGCTCGGCATGGATCGCTTCGATTGAAATCTCGAATCCATCTTCGCCGGTGTAGCCGGAGCGGCTCACGATCGCAGGTGCACCGGCAACCGTGCAGCGCACGACCTTCATAAAGGTCAGTTTGTCGATGCCGGGCGAATGGCGTTCCAGCACAGCGCCTGCCGCAGGCCCCTGCAATGCGAGCAGCGCGCGATCCGGCCGCGGCTCCAGCGACGCCGTTCCGCTCAGCTTGTCCGCAATGTAAGCGAAATCGCCTTCCTTGGTGCCGGCGTTTACCACCAAATAGAGCGCGTCCTCGCCGATCAGGCGTGAGAACATGAAATCGTCTTTGATCGTGCCCTTCTCGTTTAGCAGAAGGCCGTAACGCTGCATGCCGTGCTTCAGCCCAGCGACATCGGCGGGCGTCAAACGCTCCAGCGCTTTGCCCGAATCGCCACCAGAGAGAAACGCCTGGCCCATGTGCGAGACGTCGAACAGGCCCGCCTTCCCACGCGTGTGCAGATGTTCTTTCAGGATGCCTGCCGGATATTGCACCGGCATGTCGTAACCGGAGAACGGCACCATCTTCGCGCCAAGCTCGACATGCAAAGCATGGAGCGGCGTCTTCTGAAGGACTTCAGTGCTGTCAGCCATATACGATCCGTGTACGGAGGTTGCGAAGGTGCGAGCCGCGCCCGTGCGGCACTCACACCCCTCTGTCACGGAACCTGAGAGATTTCCCCGGCACGTCTCATGACGCTGCGCGGATTACCCCTTCGGTGAGAACCGCCCCACCGGCGGCTCTGCTTTCCAGAAGCTCATCTCCTTCGCGGTCCTTTTGCCTGAGAGTTTCCGGGGCGGTTGCTCCTTCGGCGTCAGCAGAACTGATCTCTCCCGCGAGGGATCATGTGTTGGCCGGGCCTGCGCGCCCCAAGGCGGGCCGGCTCGTTGCGGTGCATCATAAAGTGGGAGACTGGTGAGTCAACGAAATGCGCCAAAGCGGCCGTTTTACTCACATTCTTTCAGGAACCTCGATGCCCAGCAGGTCAAGAACCTGCACCATGACAGCCAGCGTGAGACCGCACAGCCCGAGCCGAGCCGCCTTCAGGGCCGCATCCGTCTCGGACAGGATGTGGAAAGCCGCATAAAACCGGCTGAATTGCTGCGCCAGTTCGAAGGCATATTCGCACAGGATATTCGGCGCGCGCTTGGCCTCTGCTGCCGTCATCGCATCTGGCAGGCTGAGTATCTGAAGGATAAGCGCTCTTTCTTCGGGCGAATGCAGGATGGCGCGTTCGGCCGGAACAGCGTCGATCGGCGCGGCACGGCGGAGGATCGATTTGATCCGGACTGCTGCGTACTGAAGGTATGGGCCTGTCTTGCCTTCGAACCGCGAAAACCGCTCGAGGTCGAAGACATAATCGGTCAGTCGGAAGTTCAAGAGATCGGCAAACTTGATGGTGGCGATCGCGACCTTCTTCGCGATGTCCGCACGTTCATTGGCTGAATAATCGGCACCGATGCCCTGCTCTGCCAGGCGCTTCTCTGCCTCCGCGGTCGCCATGGCAATAAGGTCGTAGAGCTTCATCACACCACCGGCCCGCGTCTTGAACGGTTTGCCGTCCGTGCCGTTCATCGTGCCGAAGCCGTCATGCTCCAGATGCGCCTTCCCGGTGATGCCGGCCTTTTCGGCCGCACGGAAGACCTGCTCAAAATGGAGATGCTGACGCTGGTCCACGATATAGAGGATCA
>DASZCC010000461.1:0-5845 GCA_035943485.1 Rhizomicrobium sp.
CGAGCGCTTCGATGACGAAGTCGGAGCTTTGGGCGTCGCGTTCAATCGCATGATCTCCCAGCTGGATGCGCAGCGCACCGCGCTCGTCACCGTAAACCGGCAGAACGACGACCGGCGATTGTTTATGGAGACTGTGCTCGCCGGCGTGAGCGCAGGCGTCATCGGTCTCGATCACAACGGAACAATAACCGTGGTCAATCGGGCGGCTGCGCGGCTGCTCGATTCCCAGCCTGAAGAGCTGGAAGGGCGACCCTATTCGGAAGCGGTTCCCGAGATGGCAGGCCTTGTCCATCGGGCGATTTCCGAACCTGCAGGCAGGGCAAGCGGCGAAGTCGCAATCAAGCGCGTCGCGACGTCCCGCACATTGAGCGTTCAGATTTCGAGCGAGCAGGGCGCTGGCAGCGGCGGCTATGTTGCGACATTCGATGATATCACCGATCTTGTCTCAGCCCAGCGCACCGCGGCGTGGGCTGACGTCGCGCGGCGTATCGCCCATGAGATAAAGAACCCGCTGACTCCGATCCAGCTGTCCGCCGAACGCCTGAAGCGCAAATACGGCAAGGAAGTCATAACCGATCCCGACATCTTCGCGCAGTGCACGGACACCATAATCCGGCAGGTCGGCGACATCGGCCGCATGGTGGACGAGTTCTCCTCCTTCGCGCGCATGCCGACACCTGTTATGCGCCGCGAGAATGCGCAGGAATTGTTGCATCAAGCGATCTTCCTGCAACGCGTTGCGCATCCCAACATTGCCTTCGAGACGCGCCTGCCAAAAGAGCCCGTTTATATCGAGTGCGACGGTCGGCTGATTTCCCAAGCGCTTACGAATGTCCTCAAGAACGCCGGCGAAAGCGTTGAAGCACGGGCGGCCAAAGATCCGGTACCTCCAGGCCGCATCATCATCGCACTGGAAACTGGCGAGCAGGGAACCGCGATACGAATCGTCGACAACGGTCTCGGCTTGCCGCAAGAGCATCGCAACCGCCTTACCGAACCGTATGTGACGACCCGCGCCAAGGGCACCGGCCTTGGTCTCGCCATTGTTCGCAAGATCATGGAGGACCACGGGGGCGAGATCACGTTGCTGGACGCCGAGGGCCAAGCCGGCGGCGCCCAGGTCACTCTGAATTTCCCGCGTACTGCCAAACAAGGAAACAAGAATGAGCAAGAGCGGATTGCCGATCGCGTCTGAAATCCTCATCGTCGATGATGAGGAAGACATCCGCGACCTGGTTTCGGGCATCCTTCGCGACGAGGGGTTCGACACGCGCGTCGCCGGCGACAGCGAAGGCGCGCTCAATGCTGTGCGCCAGCGCCGGCCACAACTGGTCGTGCTCGATATCTGGCTGCAAGGGTCGCGTCTTGACGGCATTCAGGTTCTCGACACGTTGAAGCGTGAGCATCCGGATCTGCCCGTTGTGATGATCTCGGGCCACGGCACGATTGAGACGGCGGTCGCCTCGATCAAGAAGGGCGCCTACGACTTCATCGAGAAGCCGTTCAAAGCGGATCGTCTTATCCACGTCGTGGGGCGTGCCTTGGAAGCAGCCCGGCTGCGTCGCGAAGTCGACGAGCTGAAACTCAAGACCGGTGACGAAACCGAGATGGTCGGTGCATCGTCGGCCGTCTCACAGCTCCGCCAGGCGATCGACAAAATCGCGCCCACCAACAGCCGCGTCTTCATCACGGGACCGGCGGGTAGCGGCAAGGAGCTCGTGGCCAGACTGATCCACGCCCGCTCACGCCGCGCTGGCAATGCTTTTGTCGCCATCAACTGTGCCACCATGGATCCGTCCCGCATCGAGGCGGAACTGTTTGGCGTCGAAGCCACGGACGGGCCGCGCAAGACCGGGCTGTTCGAACTCGCGCACAACGGCACGCTCTATCTCGACGAAGTCGCCGACATGCCGCTCGAGACGCAGGGTAAGATTCTGCGCGTCCTGGTCGACCAGACCTTCACCCGCATAAATGGCGTCACGCGTGTGCAGGTCGACGCGCGCGTGATCTGCTCGACGACCACGGACCTTCGCGCAGAGATCGTTGCCGGCACTTTCCGCGAGGACCTCTATCATCGCCTTAACGTCGTACCGGTCAGGGTGCCTTCGCTTGCCGAGCGCCGGGAAGATATCCCGATGCTGGTGGCGCATTTCATGAAGCGGCTTTCGACCATGTCCGGTCTCGCGATGCGCGAGGTTGGCGACGATGCGATGGCTGTTCTTCAGGCGCACAACTGGCCAGGCAATGTCCGCCAGTTGCGCAACATCATCGAGCGTCTCCTGATCCTGGCGTCCGACGACACGGCGCAGGCGATCTCGGCTGATCTGCTGCCGACCGATCTCGGGTCCAACGCGTCCTGGGGCGGCGGCCGTGGCGATCTCGTTATCTCGCTGCCATTGCGCGAGGCGCGCGAGATCTTCGAGCGTGATTACCTCATCGCTCAGATCAATCGCTTCGGCGGCAATATCTCGCGCACCGCCGCCTTCATCGGCATGGAACGCTCGGCGTTGCACCGCAAGCTCAAGTCATTGGGCGTCGGACCAACCGGCCGCGAGCAGAGCTTCAACGCATGAGCCATGGCTGGAACGAGCGCCGCCCAGCCGGCCGCGTCGCTTATGTCGATGGCCGGTACGTCCGTCATGGCGACGCCGGCGTTCACATCGAAGACCGTGGTCTTCAGTTGGGCGACTCTGTTTACGAAGTCTGTCTCGTCTCGTCCGGTCACCTGATGGACGAGAGCGAGCATCTTGATCGGCTCGAACGCTCCTTGCGTGAAATCGAGGTCGCGATGCCGATGCCTCGCGGACCGCTGGCTCTGGTTATGCGTGAGGTCGTGCGCCGCAACGGCGTTTGCGACGGTCTCCTCTATCTGCAGGTCACGCGTGGTGCCGTGCGACGCGATCATCCGATCCCGTCGTCGCAGCCACGGCCGACGCTCATGCTGACGGCGCGTGGTATGGATGTCGACGGGCTGACCCGTCGCAAGGAGCAGGGCATCGCTGCGATCACCCGTCCCGACGAACGCTGGGCACGTCGCGACATCAAGACAACGCAACTGCTCGCCAATCTTCTGGCCAAGACAGAGGCGCGCAAGGCCGGCGCCTATGAAGCACTGCTTGTCGACGACGATGGCTTCATCACCGAGGGAAGCTCGATGAACGCGTGGATCGTGGACGGCGAGGGCAGGCTGGTCACCCGCAGTCTGACTCATGAGATCCTCCCCGGCGTCACCCGCCGTGTGATCCTCGACGCCGCTGCCGAGGGACAACTGCCGGTCGTCGAGCGGTCGTTTACCCCCGAAGATGTCCTGACCGCGCGCGAGGCTTTTGTCTCGGCCGCCACTGGTGTCCTCCCGGTGATCACCCTTAACGGCCGGAAAATCGGCGACGGAAAGGCAGGTCCGGTGACCCGACGCGTGCAGGAACTCTATGGCCGGCTTGCAGAAAAGAGGGCGCTGGATCGCGCCTAGCCCTTTCGCAAACGCAGCAATGTAATATGCTGTCTTCTTGGTGCTTCGCAGGGGCGCGAGGCACAACCCGATGGATTCCCCATGAGCGAAAAACAACAAAATCTGCAAGACACGTTTCTCAACGCAGTCCGCAAAAGCAAATCAGCCGTTACGATCTTTCTGGTCAACGGCGTCAAGCTTCAAGGGAATATCACTTGGTTCGACAATTTCTGCGTTCTTCTGCGCCGGGACGGCCAGGCGCAGCTGGTTTACAAGCACGCGATCTCAACCGTGATGCCGCTGGGTCCGATCCAGCTGCAGGAAGAGACCCCGATCGCCGCCGAAACGGTCTGACAGGACCCGCCGGATACGACAGTGCGCGCGATCAGCTGCGCACGGCTTTCGTTGTTCACGTCGAGCCCAAGGCGCGAGCCGCGGGGGCGCGATTGGACCGCGACGCCCAGGCACGTCTGGAAGAGGCGATCGGCCTCACCGCCGCGATCCACCTGAAGGTCATCGCGTCTTACATCGTCCCGCTATCGCGACCGGTGCCGGCAACGCTGATCGGCAGCGGCAAGGTCGAGGAAATCGCGGCCGAAGCGCGTGGGCTCGAGCCGACCGTGATCGTCGTCAACGCGCAGCTTTCGCCGATCCAGCAGCGCAATCTCGAAAAGGCCTGGAACACAAAGGTTCTCGATCGCACTGCGCTGATCCTCGAAATCTTCGGCGAGCGGGCGCAGACCAAGGAAGGCCGGCTCCAGGTCGAGCTGGCGCATCTCACCTATCAGCGCTCGCGCCTCGTGCGATCGTGGACCCATCTTGAGCGGCAACGCGGCGGCTTCGGCTTCCTTGGCGGCCCCGGTGAAAGCCAGATCGAAAGCGACCGCCGGTTGATCGGCGACCGCATCGTCCGCATCAAGAAGGACATCGAAGGCGTCAGCCGAACGCGCGGTCTTCAGCGCAAGGCGCGCAAGCGCGTGCCGTTCCCGGTGATCGCTCTGGTCGGCTACACCAACGCCGGTAAGTCGACGCTGTTCAACAAGCTGACGGCCTCCGACGTGCTGGCGAAGGATCTCCTCTTCGCCACGCTCGACCCGACCATGCGCGGCCTCAAGCTGCCGAATGGAACCAAGGTCATCCTGTCTGATACCGTGGGTTTCATCTCCGATCTCCCGGTCGAGCTCGTCGCCGCCTTCCGCGCCACGCTGGAGGAGGTGCTGGAAGCCGACGTCATCGTCCATGTCCGCGACGCCTCCCATGACGAGACGGCGGCCCAGAAGGTGGACGTCCTCAAGGTGCTCCACGACCTCGGTGTCGACACCGCCGGAGGCGGCCGCTCGATGATCGAGGTGCTCAACAAGATCGACCTGCTGGAACCCGAGGTCCGTGCCGGTCTTCTGGCGGCCAACAGTAGGGTCGGCGCGGTCGCCGTGTCGGCCATAACCGGGCAGGGTCTCGACCACCTCCTCGGCACGCTTGAGACCGCGGTGACGCGCGACAACATCCGATTCCGCCTAACTTTGCCGCATGCAGACGGCGAGGGGCTCGCCTGGGCCTATCGCCACGCCCAGGTTCTCGGCCGGGCTGACAAGGCGAAAGGCGTCGAACTCACGTTGGCTGTTGATCCGCAGTCGATCGACCGGTTCCAGACGAAGTTCACAGGCCAACAATTCGTCAAAACAGCAGGTTGAGACGCTATCCTCATCCGATTGTTGATAACTGTCGCGGTCACGTTTGCGACTTTGCCCGTTGCCATAGAGCTTCCAGCTCGCCGAGCGTCGCGTCGGCTGGTTTGCGGCCGTGGCGTGCCAGTTCGGCTTCAATCCAGTTCCAGCGCCGGACGACCTTGGCATTGGTCACACGCAGCGCCGCCTCAGGATCGACCTTCAGGTGCCGCGCCAGGTTGGCGATGACGAAGAGCAGGTCGCCGATCTCGCCTTCTACCTCGTTGTGCCCAGCGCCGTTCTCGTGAGCCTCGACGATCTCGCGCGCTTCTTCGGTCACCTTGTCGAGCACCAGCTTGGGAGAATTCCAGTCGAATCCAACGGTTGAAAGCCGCTTCTGAAGTTTCTCCGCCCGTAGCAAGGCGGGAAGGGCGCGGGACACATCATCGAGCACGCCAGCCTTGCCCTTGGCCCGGCGCTCGCCGCTCTTGAGAGCCTCCCATGTCTGCTTCTGTGCCGTCGCATCGGCCTCCGCCGTATCGTTGCCGAACACATGCGGATGCCGCGAGATCATCTTGGCGGTGATGGCCTGGACCACATCGCCGAACGCAAACAGGCCAGCTTCCTCGGCCATGCGCGCGTGATAGACGACCTGCAGCAGCAGATCTCCCAATTCATCCTTCAGGCTGGCCCAGTCCTTGTCCTCGATGGCGCCGGCGACTTCGTAGGCTTC
>DASZCC010000462.1:0-10564 GCA_035943485.1 Rhizomicrobium sp.
CATTAAGCAAACGTATCGACTAACCCCACACTCCGCCGCACGGCAACACTAGCCACGACAGAATCAGAATCACCCCCAGCGCCGCCGGCAAAAACCCCCGCGCCACCGCGCCCACCCGACCGCCCCGAATCAGCACTCTGCTGCTGCCCGCCCTGCCGGGCAAACCCATCGCTAACACTAGCGCTCCCAAGCCCAATCCCATTGGACTCCATCGCCTCGCGGAGCTTCGGCAACGCTGCTTCGACAGCTTCCCGCACCTGCTGGTGCTGCGAAACAAACAACGCATGTGCATGGTTATCGGCAACCTGCAACACAACCTGTAACGGCCCCAGATCCTTCGGATTCAAAGTCAGCTCGGCGCTCTGCGAATGCGCATTCGACAAAAACACCACCTTCTGACTCAACGCATCTTCCCAGTCGGTTGTGCCCACCTGCGGCGACAAGGTATTCGCCGCTTCGGCAGCACCGGCATTACCCGTCGTCTGCACGACCGCCGTCGTACTCGCAGCGCTCGCCGCAGCCTGACTGGCTGCTAGCGCAGCCGTCGCCGCATCGGTTGCACTCTTGAAGGACGCCAGATCGTCAGCCTGCGCACCACCGGCAGCCGTCGCGGTCAGCGCGTCAGCCGCAACCTTCGCCGCCGCCGAAGGATCCGCCACGGTCGTGGCCGCAGCCGCAGCCGTCAGCGCAGCCTTGCCGGCACTCGATCCCTTGCCGTCGCCAAACAAACCGGCCGCAAGCGTCTTGCCGTCCGCCGATCCGTTCAGTCCGTTGCTCGCGCCAGTACCCAGACCGTTTGCCGCCGTCGCAGCGCTCGCCGCCGCGCCGCTTGTCAGGGCCTGCGCAGGCACCACGCCCTGGCCGCTCGCCAGCGCGGCCAAGGCCGCTTGCAGGGCGTCCTGCAGCGACTTCGGATCGGTCGCGCCCGTCTTTTTGCTCGGGGTGCTGCCCGTCGTGGTGTCCGTACCGGGCTGTGTGGCCGCGGCGTCAGTCAGTGCCGCGGCGGGATCGGCGGTCGCCGGGTCGGTGGCATTGTTCGCGTTGGCCTGAGCTTGAGCCTGCGCTGCGGCGGCCGCGGCTGCCGTGTCGGCGTTGGTTTGCGTGGTCGTGCTGCCGGACTTCGGCGGCGTCGCGGTGGTCTTGTCGGTCGAGGCCTGCTGCGTGTTGGACGACGATGCGGCCGACGAAGCCGACGACGAGCCGGATGAGGAAGCGCTCGTCGAGTTGCTGTCGTCCGTGTTGCTGTTCGCGGCATCCGGGCTCTTCGTCGAAGGATCGGGCGGCGGTGGCGCGTCATGCACGCTCGACGACGAAGCAGACGAAGACGAAGGGGAAGGCGAAGCCGGCGGCTTGCTCGCACTTTGTGCGGCCGCGTTGTTTTGCAGGTCGATGCTCTGCTGCAAGGTTTGCGAGAACGGCTTGGCGTTCGCCGCAGCGGCCATGGCCGCGCTGGTGGACGTGCTGCTGGCAGAGCCGAGCAGTGAACCGACCTGTGAAAGAAGCGACATAGGGAATCCTGTCAAGCCGTCAAACGGGGTGTTCGGTCAATCGAGACAACGCTCGGGCGCGTCAGACGCCTTCGGCGCGCATCCTCAGAATGCGGGCGGCGTGTTCGTCGGAATCGCGCTGGTCGCGCCGCGCCACGACTTTCGCTTCGGCAGCATCGCCGCGCGCCTGCAACACTTCATACGAGCCGAGTTTCTGCTTCTGACGCTGCCAGTCGGGCTTGGCGGCCTCGACGCGTGCATTGGCCGTCACCAGCAGGTTGCGCTGCTGTTCGATGGCGGCGTCGAGCGTGTCGATGAATGCCTGGAAATTGCGCATATTGCCGGCAGGCATGCCCGCCTGGGCGGTCGTCGTGAAGCGTGAGTGATATTCGTCGCGGTACTGCACGAGCGCGTTCAGCTGAGCCTCGACGTCGTTGCGCTCGCGCTGCGCGCGGCCCAGGCGTTGCGCGGCGGCGTCCACATCATCCTGGGCGAGGCCGATGAGGGTTTTGATCGGAAAGTGTTTCGCCATCGTCAGCCTCCTTGGGCAAACAGAGCGTCCAGCATCTCGAGACTCGGTTCAAAGTTCGCGCATTCGCGAAAACCTTGCTGCAAAAACGCTTCCATTCGCGGATACAGCGCAATCGCACGGTCGAGCAGCGCGTCGCGCCCGCTTGAATAGGCGCCGACGTTGATCAGATCGCGGTTGCGCTGATAGCGCGACAGCATCTGCTTGAACATACGCGTCTTCTCGAGATGGTTATCGTCGATCAGCGCGGTCATTGCCCGGCTAATCGACGCTTCGATGTCGATCGCGGGATAGTGGCCGGCCTCGGCGAGCGAGCGCGACAGCACGATGTGGCCGTCGAGAATTGCCCGCGCGGAGTCGGCGATCGGATCCTGCTGGTCGTCGCCTTCGGTCAGCACGGTATAGAACGCGGTGATGGAACCGCCGCCTGCCGGGCCGTTGCCGGTCCGCTCGACGAGCGCCGGCAATTTGGCGAACACCGAAGGCGGATAGCCTTTGGTGGCGGGCGGCTCGCCCACGGCCAGCGCGATCTCGCGCTGCGCCATCGCGTAACGGGTCAGCGAATCCATCAGCAACAGCACATGCTTGCCCTGATCGCGGAAATATTCGGCGAGCGAGGTCGAGTACGACGCGGCCTGCATCCGCAAGAGCGGTGAGACGTCGGCCGGCGCGGCGATGACGACCGAGCGCGCCAAACCTTCCTCACCGAGAATCTGTTCGATGAATTCCTTCACTTCGCGGCCGCGTTCGCCGATCAGACCGATCACAATCACCTCGGCGCTGGTGTAGCGCGCCATCGTGCCGAGCAGCACGGATTTACCGACGCCCGAACCGGCGAACAGGCCCATGCGCTGGCCGCGGCCGACGGTCAGGAGCGCGTTGATCGCGCGCACGCCGACGTCGAGCACCTTGTGAATCGGCTCACGGTTCAGCGGGTTGATGACCGGTGAGGACAGCGGCGCATCGGCATGCGCGCCGAGCGGGCCGAGGCCGTCGAGCGGTCGGCCGGAGGCGTCCAGCACACGGCCGAGCAGTTCCCAGCCGACCGGCAGGCGCTTCGCGCCCGCCATCGGATCGGCGATGGGCGCGCTTTCGAGCGGGTACACCCGTGCGCCAGGCAGCAGGCCGATTACCTCGGTGGTGGGCATCAGAAACAGTTTGTCGCCGGAGAAGCCGACTACTTCGGCTTCGGCCATCGGCAGCGAACTGCCGAGCGGCAGTTCGATCATCACTTCGGCGCCTACCGAAAGGCGCAGGCCGACCGCTTCGAGCACCAGACCGGCGGCGCGCGTCAAACGTCCGCAGGCACGCATCGGCTTGGCGATCGCGTTGCGCGCGCGCAGCGCGTCGAGCCGGCCGCGCCAGGCTTGCATGTGCGGATTGCTGTCGAGGGCGGGATCGTACGGGGCGTGGGCGGCGGCGGGGGAAGGGCGACTCGAAGCGGGGCTTGATGCGGCATTTGCAGCGGCAGATTCGCGGCTCGCCGCGCCCGTCGCCGGATGACCATGATCTGGATGGCCGGCCCCCGTATGCCCGGCGCCCGGATGGCCGGCCCCCGTATCCCGCAGCGCAGCTTCGATAGCCGCGACCGCGGCCGCAGCGGGCGTAGTTGCAGCCGGCACCTCCGCCAGCGCCTCGGCGCCGAACGACGCCAGCGCCAGTTCGCGTTCGAGCGGCGTCAGATCGCTGGCGCGGATCTCTTCGAGCGTCGGCTTCACCATGTGCTCACCTTGCCGAGTGCGGCGGCGACGCGCTCCCAGCGCGTGTCGATGCCGGCGTCTACCTCGCCGGTGGCGGCTTGCGCGCGGCAGCCGCCGCGTTCGACCGACGGGTCGGTACGCACGGTCCAGCCGCGCGTTTGCAGTTCTTCCATCAGATAGGCTTCGACGACCGGCAGGTCGGCGGGACTGACGATCAGCGCGGGCGCACCGAGTAGCGCCGGTTCGGTGGCCAGCACCTCACGGGCGGCGGCAATCAGCGCGGTCGGATCGTGCTGCACATGCTGACGCACCACCTGTTGGGCGATATCCAGCGCCAACGCTGCCAGTGTCTCGGAGATTGCGCCTTGCGCGCCGTCGAGTGCCGCCTTGAAGGTCTCGGCCAGCGCGGCAAGACGCGCCGCTTCTTCACGCGCTTCGCTCTGGCCCTGCTCGAAACCTTGTGCGTGACCTTGCTCGTAACCGGCCTGATAACCGAGCGCCTGCCCGGCCACGTGACCCGTTGCGACGCCCTGCGCGTGCGCGGTGTCGCGCAGACGGTCGAGTTCGGCTTCGAATGCACCGTCGTCGACGTCGACTTCGGGCGGCGCGGGGGGCACCGGATCGAAGGAGGCCATCTCCCAGCGCTGGTAGGCCGAGAGGCGCTCCTTCGCCGCGGAGTTCTGATCAGACATATGCGTCTTCCGCCTTGCCGCCTAGAACGATCTGGCCGCTTTCCGCCAGATTGCGCACGATTTGCAGGATGCGGCGTTGCTGTGTCTCGACTTCGGAGACACGGACCGGACCGCGCGCATCGAGGTCTTCGGCGAGCAGTTCGGCGGCACGCTGCGACATGTTCGACAGGAACTTCTGGCGCAGCGCGGGCGGCGCGCCCTTCAGCGAGATGATCAACGCCTCGGACTCGACTTCCTTCAGCAACAGCTGGATCGCGCGGTCTTCCAGATCGAGCAGGTTCTCGAACACGAACATCTGATCAATGATCTTCTGCGCAAGTTCCGCGTCGTATTGGCGAACGTTCTCGATGACGCCTTCTTCATGATTGCTCGACATGAAGTTGAGAATTTCGGCCGCCGTGCGGATGCCGCCCATCGGGCTGCGCTTGAGATTGTCGCTGCCGGACAGGAGGCCGGTCAGCACGTCGTCGAGTTCGCGCAGCGCGGCCGGCTGGATGCCGTCGAGCGTGGCGATTCGCAGTAGCACGTCGTTACGCAGACGCTCGGTGAAGCAGGCGACGATTTCCGACGCCTGATCGCGGTCCAGGTGAACGAGGATGGTCGCGATGATCTGCGGATGCTCGTTCTTGATGAGCTCGGCCACCGCAGCCGAGTCCATCCACTTGAGGCCTTCGATACCGCTGGTATCGCTACCTTGCAGAATCCGGTCGATGATCGCGCCGGCCTTGTCGCCGCCGAGCGCCTTGGTCAGCACCGAACGGATGTACTCGCTCGAATCGAGCGAAAGGGCGGTGTGCTGCTCGGCTTCGCGCACGAATTCCTGCAAGACCTCGTCGACCTGCTCGCGCGTCACATTCTTCAGCGCGGCCATGGCGACGCCGATCTTCTGGACTTCGCGCGGCCCGAGGAATTTGAACACCTGCGCGGCTTCTTCCTCGCCGATCGACATCAGCAGGAGCGCGCTCTTCATTACGCCTTCAGCGCTCATCGGACACCCAATTTTTCACGACGGTTGCGACGATCTTCGGATCCTGGCGCGCGATGTTGCGCGCGAATTCCAGATTCCGTTCGTATTTTTGTTTCTCGTTTTCGAACGCCAGCAGTTCGGTGTCGGTTTCCATTTCTGTGACGGCGCCCGCGCGTTCGGCGGCGGGGATGCCGTCCAGCAGAACCGGCTCGTCCGGCGACGGCAACGCTGCGGTGACCGGCTCCGGCGGCGGGAAAGCACGGCGCAGCGCCGGCTTCACCATCACGAAGTAGAGGAACAGGGCGACGAGGCCAATGCCCAGGTAGGTCGCGATCTGCTTGGCGAGCGCGATCATGTCCGGCGTGCGCCACCATGGCAGGTCGGCATCCGCGTCGACATCGACGGTGAACGGGCTGTTGACCACGTTGACCGAATCGCCGCGCGTGGCGTCGAAGCCCATCGCGTCCTTCACCAGCTGATTGACCTGCGCGAGCTTGTCGGCGGTGACCGGCTGCATCGTCGCGTGGCCCTTGGCGTCGACCACCCGCATATAGTTGACCACCACCGCCACCGACAGACGCTTGATGCCGCCCATCGGTTGCTCCAGATGCTGCACGGTCTTGTTGAGTTCGTAGTTGGTGGTCGAGTCCTTACGGTCGCTGACCGGCGTCGTGGTGACACCAGGCGTGCCGTTACCCGCCGTGATCGGGGCGGAAGCCGGCTGCGGCGGCTGGTTCGACAGCGCGCCCGGCACACCGGAGGCACCGGCCTGCGACATTTCGGTGGACGTGCTCGATTGCTGGCTGCGGATCGCCGCCTGCTGCGGGGTGCCGTTCGGGCTGTAGTTTTCCGAAGTCTGCTCGCTGCGCGAAAAGTCGATATCGGCGCTGACCTGCGAGTGCGCGTTGCCGGAACCGAACAGGGGCGACAGGATTGCGTCGATGCGTTGCTGGGTGTTGCGCTCGATCTGCTGGCGATACTTGAGTTGCGAGGCGTCCAGACCGCTGCCGGCGGACGGTTGCGTCAGCAGGTTGCCGTCCTGATCGAGGATCGTTACGCCTTTCACCGGCATATCCGGCACCGCCGACGACACCATATGGGTGATCGCCAGCACCTGGCCTTCGTCGAGCGCGCGGCCTGGGTAGAGGTTCACCAGTACGGAGGCAGACGGCGCTTCCTTGTCGCGCACGAACACGGAAGGCTTCGGAATGGCCAGATGCACGCGCGCCGACTTCACCGACGAAATCGACTCGATCGTCCGCTCCAGTTCACCTTCCAGCGCACGCTGGTAATTGATCTGCTCGGCGAACTGGCTGATGCCGAACTTCTGGTTGTCCATCAGTTCGAAGCCGACCGAGCCGCTCTTGGGCAGACCTTGCGAAGCCAGACGCAGACGCATTTCATGCACCTGCTCGGCCGGCACGAGGATCGCGCCACCGGCGTCGGTGAACTTATAGGGGATGTTGGCCGCCTGCAGCGCGGTGATGATGGCGCCGCCGTCGCGGTCCGACAGGTTGCTGTAGAGCACTTTGTAGTCCGGCGCGCGCGACCACATGAACAGACCCGCGACGATTGCGACCAGCAGCGCGACCGCGAAAATCAGCGGGGCGCGCGGGTTGCCACGCATCTGCGCGAGACCGGACAGGCGCTGGCCGAAGTTGCCGCCCAGGTTGCTCCCCAGGCCGCCGAGGTCCGCGGCACCGCCGGCCTGGCCAGTGCCGGCAGCGCCTGCGCCCGGCTGCGCGCCGGCGAGGCCCATGCGGGCGTCGGGGTTGATCAAAGAGTTGGCTGACGAATCCATGCGTCGGGTATCTCCGGGATGCCTTTTGCGTTCTGCCGCTCAAACTCGCCGAGGGTCGGCGGGCGTGCGAACAGAGACTTTCACCATTGAAATTATCCGCAGCGCGGCTCAACCCGATTGCTTGAATAGAGCCGGGTTTCCCCCCTAGTTTCGGGGCTTTCCCGCATGGCCCGCTGCTATGCTTTCATCCAGATCGGTACGGTTTCTGGCATGCCGGTCGTCATTCCCTGGAGAGAACATGACTTTGCCCGTGAACGCGCTCTCGTCGGCGCTGCAACAGATGCAGTCGATGGCAGCGCAAGCGGCCGGCGCCAACAATGCCGTCGCCGACCAGTCCGGCGCGGCGACCACCGGCGGTTTTGCCTCGGCGCTGAAGGCGTCGCTGGACAAGATCAGCGGCGATCAGACCAAGGCGGTCGGCGAATCTCAGGCGTTCGAACTCGGCGCGTCCAACGTCTCGCTGAACGACGTGATGGTCGATATGCAGAAGGCCAACGTCGGCTTCCAGTTCGGCCTGCAGGTGCGCAACAAACTGGTGTCGGCCTATAACGACATCATGCAGATGTCGGTGTGAGTGCGACTCGGGCGGCAGGGCTGTTCCGCCCGCCCGAACGCATGCGCCCAGATGCAACGCTGTGCGGCTGCACGGCAGGAAGTCCGCCCGGCGCGCCCTTGAGGCGCTTCGTGGCAGGCGGCCTTGCCGCGCCCAGCGCGATATTGCCCCATCGGCCCCTTAATCCTCCTTACACCGGCCTAAAGCTTTCCCGCTGCCTATCCGATAACCAGGTACAGGCAGAAATCTGAACACGGCAACGTGTCCGGATGGGGTGCCACGACCAACCGCAGTGCAAGAGAGGAGGAGCGCCGATGTTTTCCCCAGGACACTCTGGAGCCAATGCATACGCACGCGTCGGCGTCGAGACAGGGGTGATGGGCGCGAGTCCGCATCGTCTGATCGTGATGTTGTATCAGGGCGCCCGGCAAGCAATTGCGCAAGCACGCATGCATCTACAGCAAGGCAATGTGCCGGCGCGTGGTGAGGCGATCGGCAAGGCGATTCAGATCGTCGAAAGCGGGCTGCAACAATCGCTGAACATTGAGGTGGGCGGCGAGATTGCAGAGCGGTTGGATGCGCTATATGCCTATATGTCGCGCCGGCTGCTCGAAGCCAATATAAAACAGAGCGAGGCGATGCTGGTCGAGGTCGATGGCCTGCTGGCGACGCTCGAAGAGGCATGGATCGGGATTGCCCCGGAGATCGCGCGGATGGCAATCCAGCCGGCCGCGGAAAGCATGAGATGACATCGAACGCAGAATATTTCGCCCGCTACGAGGCGATTGCAGCGATTTCCCGCCGCATGCTGATGGCTGCCCGGCGCGCCCTATGGAACGATCTGGTCCACCTGCAGGAGGAATACCGGAATCTGGTCGACGCGTTGAGAGACGCGGACTCCGGTGTCAGACTGGACGAGGCGGAGCGTCTGCGCAAATACGCGCTGATCCGACAGATCCTGGCCGACGACGCCGCGATCCGCGATCTTGCGAATCCGCGCATGGCCAATCTGTCGGCGCTGTTCACCGGCCGGCCGACTCGCGTGCTCAAGGAACTGTACGGGGCGCGCTGAGGTTGCCCCCGTTCGAGTCCGCCTGACTGGACTTGAACGTGCTGCCGCCAATGTGACTAAGGAATCGGTATGAACGGAATCGACACGGTCGTCACTTCGCTGCTCGCGAACCGGGTCGACAGTCTGCTCAATCTCGCGCCAGGCAGTGCGACTGCTTCGCAGACCGGTGCGGCGGGCGTCGATACCGCGCCGATCACTGTCCCACCTGCCACGCCCGCTGCGACGCCGCAGGCCTCCGCGCAAACCGCGCTGTCCGCCATCGCGTTGACGCTCAATGCAATCGTGAACTCGGGCGGCGAGGCGACCCCGGCGGTGCTCGGCCAGACGCCGATCTGGCCGGCCGCGCCGGCGCTCGACGTCGAGACCGGTGGCTTGCCGCTCTTCGATACCCCTGCCGCTCCCGCTGCTTCATCCGCGAATCCGAATACCGCCGGTACCGCGGCCACTGCCAATGTGGCGGCGGCTCAGGTGCCGGTCGCGGCGCTCGCGGCCGCGCTTGAACAGACGGTCGGCGACAGCGGCCTGTTTTACGAATCCCATCTCGCGCAATGGCTGGCGGGCCAGCGCTCGCCCGCCGCACTGGCCGGCGAGCCGCAAAACAAGCTGGTAGCCGCCGTGCAATTGCCGCTCGACTGGGTAAGCGCCGCCGATCAGGCCGCCTCCTCTAATGCGACGCCCCGGCAGGGCATGGGCGCAGCACCGAACGGTCCGGCCAACGGCTCGGCAGACGGCAACGCGGCAGCCCGCGCGATGCCGTCGATCCAGACTGCACAGGCCGCGCGCTTTGTGGCCGGCGAGGTGCTGGCGAGTTCTCTGTCCGACCTGACCGGCCAGCCGGCGCACGCGAGCTTGCACAACGCCGCGGCGCAACTGGCTGACGGTGGAACGTCGCAAAACTCGCAATCGATGGTGGCCGCGGTTCATCCCGCGACCGTTCCTTTGGTGCGTCAGCAACTCGATATGCTCGCCACCGGGCAGTTTCGCTGGACTGGCGACGCATGGCCGGGCGCGAGGCTCGACTGGACCATCGAGCAGGAAGGCGACGAATGGGACCGCAGCGGCGGCGGTACGGCGAGCGAGGACGATCAACCGTGGCGGACGCGGCTGACGTTATCGTTGCCGACGCTCGGTACCGTCGATGCGGACTTGACGCTGACCGGCACGCGGCTGGTGGCGCGCGTGCAGGCAAGTCCTGTTGGCGCGGCACGGCTGGCGATGCAGGGTGAGAGCTTTCGTCAACGACTTGCGGCAGCGGGCATCGAACTGAATGGACTGACGATTCGCGAAATCGGCGGCGGCGCGCCGGTCACCGCGGCGGGTGCTGCCGCGACCGCGCAGGCGGCATCGGCGTATGCGCGCTCGGCTTCGGCGGCCTCGGCGGCTGATAAGGCCGACAAGGTGTCGGCGGCGCGTCGCACCGCCCGTGTTGGCCGCGCGGGAGCCGCGCCGCTCGACGATTTCGATTGGGATATGTGATGAGCCGCAAACATCGCCGCAGCGCGGCCGCGCTCGTCTACGACGCACAAGGCAGTGACTCCGCGCCGCGCGTGGTCGCCAAAGGCTACGGCATGCTGGCCGAGATGATTGTGCAGCGTGCCAAGGAAGCCGGCCTGTATGTGCACGAGGCGCCGGAAATGGTCTCGTTGCTGATGCAGGTCGATCTCGATACGCGGATTCCACCGCAGCTCTATCAGGCGGTGGCGGAGTTGCTCGCGTGGTTGCATCGGCTGGAAAGCGGCGCCGAGAATGAGCCAGAAAGCGGC
>DASZCC010000463.1:0-2539 GCA_035943485.1 Rhizomicrobium sp.
AAGTCGCAAGACCCGACAGCGCCGGCGCGCGTCTGCTCGCCGAAGGTGCCGAGAAGATGAAGCTAACGGCACGCGGCTATCATCGCGTCCTGCGTGTCGCGCGGACGATTGCGGATCTTGCGGATGTGCAGGTGGTCGGGCGACCGCACATTGCAGAAGCGCTGTCCTACCGGCGGATCACCCGGGCGAGCTGATTGGAACCTCGTGGGTTCCCGAACGTTCCCCCGGAACCATGAGCGCCAAGAAGCAAAACCTGAACACCACGCATCCCAGCCTGTTCGCGACCGGCTTCGCCCATTTCGCGACCAAGACGGCTTGGATGAGCGGGCAGCCGCTGACCTTCATCGCGGCCGTCCTGCTGATTGTCGTGTGGGGCGTAACGGGACCGATCTTTCACTATTCCGACACCTGGCAGCTCGTCATCAACACCGGCACCACGATCATCACCTTCCTGATGGTCTTTCTTATCCAGAACACGCAGAACCGCGACGGGCTCGCGATCCAGGTGAAGCTCGACGAGCTTGTCCGCGCGCTTGAGACGGCGAACAACAAGTTCGTCGGTATCGAGAAGCTCACGGAAAAAGAAGTCGAGAGTCTGCGCGAAGACTGTGTGACAGAGGCCGGGGGGCCCGCCGCGAAGGCATGACATCGCCGCCGGATTCGTGATATTCAAACGCATATCACGCATAATCCTTTGGGGGGTCTTCCATGTTTCAGCATCGTCTTCGCGGCATTCTGCTCGCGGCCGTACTTGTTGCAGCGCCCGTCATCGCGCAGGCGGCGACGATCACTGTGTTCGGCGCCGCGTCCCTCACCGATGCGCTGAACGATATCGGCAAGGCTTATAAAGCGAAGACCGGTGACGATGTCGTGTTCTCCTTCGCGGCATCTTCCGCGCTCGCCAAGCAGATCGAGGCGTCGGGTGGCGCCGACGTCTTCATGTCGGCCGATACTGACTGGATGGATTATCTCGACAAGAAGGGCCTCATCGCGCCGGGCACACGCAGCAACCTGCTCGGAAATGCGCTGGTGCTGATTGCCCCAGCGAGCGATCCGGCGGTGATCAACATCGCACCGCATTTCGATCTGGCGGGCGCGCTGCATGGCGGCAAGCTGTCGATGGCCGATCCCGCCTCGGTGCCCGCCGGCAAGTACGGCAAGGCGGCACTGACGGCGCTGGGCGTTTGGGACAGCGTGTCGGGTCAGCTGGCGCAGGCCGAGAATGTGCGCGTGGCACTGGCTTATGTCTCGCGTGGCGAGGCGCCGCTCGGCATCGTCTACAAGACCGACGCGCTGAGCGACAAGGGCGTGCGGATCGCGGGCACCTTCCCCGAAAATACGCATGCGCCGATCGTTTATCCGGCGGCGCTCGTGAAGGATGCGAAGCCGGAAGCAAAGGGCTTCCTGAAATTCCTGAGCGGCCCGGAAGCAACCGCGATCTTCGAGAAGGACGGCTTCAACATCCTGGTCCCGGCGCATTGATGCGGCTCGGCGCACACCTCGCGATTGGCCTGCTCGCGGCCTCGCCCGCGCTGGCCGATCCTGTCTGCACGAAACTCGCATGGCCAATAGATCGCGAGTTGGCGTTGATGTCCGCGGCTGACACGGACACAGCGTCGGGCACCGCGATCACGGCCGCACCGCCGCTCGGTCTGTCGCTCAAGCTTGCGACCGGTGTGTCGCTGCCGGCCGCTTCGCTGAAGCCCGTCGATCCGGGGAAGTTCGCAGGTTTCGTCACGCTCGCAGCGCCTGCGCCCGGCGACTATCTTGTCTCGCTATCCAGCGAGTCCTGGGTCGACGTGATCCAGAACGGCCATTCGATCGTGGCCGCGGATCACTCCGGCGACCCGAACTGTCCGGGCCTGCGCAAGAGCGTGCGCTTCACGCTGACCTCAGCGCCGGTGACACTGGAGATCAGCAATGCGCCGGAAGATCACATCCGGATCGCTTTTACGCCGTGGTTCGTGGGCGCAGCACCAACGCGATAGCGACGCCTGCAACAATATAGGCGACCAGCGTGATGATGATCGCCGCGATCGTGAAGCTCGTCGGGAAGCGATACCAGTTCCAGTAGGGCACGTTTGTCGCGATAGAGGCGACGACGCCCATCATCGTGACGAAGCCGACGCGCGCACCGAGGCCGACAAGAACCGTCTGGGCCAGCAGCCATGCCGCAATCACCGATTCGATCACCTCAGTGATGAACTCGACGATCAGGTTCGCCGGGACCATCGCGGTCGGCGCGTTCGAAATGAACACCAGGAAGCCGGTCTCTCCCATGGTCGATCCCTTGACCAACTTGTCGAAGATATAGAGGCCGTCGCGGCGATCGATGGCCGTGGCGACGGTGTCATTCAGTGACGCCGTGTTCGTGACCATGTTGATGCCTGTCGTACCAAGCGGCGTGGCGACGTGGGCGATGGACGACCAGATGAACATGGCGATGCCGCCGAGCAGGCCAGCGATGAGAATGCGCATGATGCTTCCCCCAAATCAGCGCCGGGATTTTAGCGTGCGCCCATTCGCCATGTGTGGAATT
>DASZCC010000464.1:0-4100 GCA_035943485.1 Rhizomicrobium sp.
CCGCATTTGAGCCCGCGGGCGAGGATTTTCTCGCCTCGCCGCATTCCACCAATACCGACGGTTTCTTCACCGCCGTTCTCATCAACACGCCTGCGGCCTCGCGCGCGCTGGACAAGAAGGAGGGGTGATCCCTAAATCCGCTCATGACAGCTCCCGTTCTGGTCATCGATTTCGGTTCGCAGGTCACGCAACTCATCGCGCGGCGCGTCCGCGAGGCGGGCGTCTATTGCGAGATCGTTCCGTTTAACAAAGCCGCCGAGGCCATCGCCGCCGGCGCGCCCAAAGCGATCATTCTCTCGGGCGGCCCCGCCTCGGTCACCGAGTCCGACACGCCGCGCGCGCCGCAAAAGGTGTTCGAGATGGGCGTGCCTGTGCTCGGCATCTGCTATGGCGAGATGACGATGAGCGCGCAGCTCGGCGGCAAGGTCGAGGCCGGCCATCACCGCGAATTTGGTCGCGCTGACATCATCATCGAAAAACCGTCGCCGCTTCTTGCCGGGCTGGGCGACGCGAGCGGCCGCGAGCCTGTATGGATGAGCCACGGCGACAAGATCACCGCGATTCCGCCGGGCTTCGTCGTCATCGCAACGTCGGAGAATTCCCCGAACGCCGTCATCGCGAACGAGGACAAGCGCTTCTATGGCGTGCAGTTCCATCCCGAAGTCGTGCACACGCCGCGCGGCGCGGAGATCATCAAGAATTTCGTGCTGAACATCGCGGGCATCAAACCCGAATGGAACATGCACGCCTTCCGCGCGGCCGAGATCGAGAAGATCCGTAAACGGGTCGGCAAGAGCCGCGTGATCTGCGGCTTGTCGGGCGGCGTGGACTCATCCGTCGCTGCGGTGCTTATCCACGAAGCGATCGGCGATCAGCTCACCTGCATCTTCGTCGACACCGGCCTGATGCGCGCCGGCGAGGCGGACGAAGTCGTGTCGCTGTTCCGCAATCACTACAACATCCCTCTGGTCCATGCGGAAGCCGCCGATCTCTTCCTCGGCAGGCTCGCTGGCGTCAGCGATCCGGAACAGAAGCGCAAGATCATCGGCGCCACCTTCATCGACGTGTTCGACAAGGAGGCGGCGAAAGTCGGCGGCGCCGAGTTCCTGGCGCAGGGCACTCTATATCCCGATGTGATCGAGAGTGTTTCGGCCACTGGCGGCCCGTCGGTCACCATCAAGTCGCATCATAATGTCGGTGGCCTGCCGGACTTCATGAAGATGAAGCTCGTGGAGCCGCTCCGCGAACTCTTCAAGGATGAAGTGCGCGCGCTGGGCCGTGAGCTTGGCCTTCCTGCGAGCTTCGTTGGCCGCCATCCGTTCCCCGGACCTGGCCTTGCCATTCGTCTGCCCGGCGAAATCACGGGCGAAAAACTTGAAATCCTGCGCAAAGCCGACGTGATCTATCTCGACGAGATCAGGAAAGCCGGTCTGTACGACAAGATCTGGCAGGCCTTCGCCGTTCTGCTTCCGGTCAAGACAGTTGGCGTGATGGGTGACGGCCGCACCTATGATCACGTCTGCGCGCTGCGCGCCGTGACATCATCCGACGGCATGACCGCCGACTATTACCCGTTCGAGCATTCGTTTCTGGCGCGCGTCTCCACCCGCATCGTGAACGAAGTTCGCGGCATCAACCGCGTCGTCTACGACGTGACAAGCAAGCCGCCCGGCACGATCGAGTGGGAGTGAAAGGGAGCGCGCAGCCTTCTTTGCGCTAATCTGCTCCATCAATCGCAAGAATCCGGTGTGCGAGCGGACCGATGTTCCTGTCCCGCATCACATCGGACTCAGCGCCAGTCTGCCGGCGTCTGTCAGGGCGCCGCAGCGGAATATCCCGTAGCTCGGATCATCCCAGGAGTAGTACGTGATGTTTGCCAGCTTGCCTTCGTCCGCAAGCATTTTGAAAGTCTGCATCATGACGGATACGACCTCTGTACGTGTGTCGTCGTTCAGCGGACAGTTCTCATCGTTGTTGGTAAAGCCCCATTCCGTCACCCAGCAGGGCTTCGTGCTGTGGCCACAGATTTTAAAGAATTCATTGTCGAGTTCGTCGACGCGGTATGCGGTTGCTCTATTGGGGTTCAGGCTCGGATACGAATGAATGCCGTAGCCATCAACCAAGTTGTCAATTCCGTTTTGTCGAAGGAACAGAAGCGCATCGAAGCCCGCGACTGAATCCAGAGCTCCGCTGCTTTTGCCGGGGAACCCGCCGACAAGACCCGCTGAAATTATCGGTGTCTTTCCATTCAATCTGGAGTGGTCGCGCATATCCTTGAGCGCGGCCAATACCTTCAGGTAATCCCTAAAGCCAGCGGCGAGCTTTTGTGCCTCAGGGTCTTTAGGATTATTGAGGTCGCTAATTCCCAGCACGCGGTGGGAAGTCATATCTAGCGTAAAGTCGCCGTTGAATTGAGAGTTGTTAATTTCGTTGCCCAATTCAATCGCCGTGAGGCGAACCCCTGCCGTCTCGAAGCGGGCCAGCAAAACAGAGAACCACCTCCTGAAGCCATCCGGATCGGCGTCCGACATCGGTGGCTGTGGCCAGTCGTGAGGCGGTAGTGCAGGCCGTGTGTGCAGACCGGTGCCACCTTCGGTGGGATTTGCAATGAAGATTGTGCCAATTCCCCGCTTGTATGCGGTGGTGACAAAATTGAGGAGCCCCTCGATCGGCGTCAAACTGCTTACCCCGGTGCGGATGGTATTCACGCCAGCCGCCCGCAGTTTCTCGATCAAAGCATCCTGCCGCTGCTGGTTCATGCGTTGAACACCCGCAACGTTCACTCCGACGACGACACCAGCAGCATGAGTCATTGGTGGCGCCGCGAGAGCCGTCGTGGCGCCAAACAAGATATTCGCGATCACGAAGAAGATAATCTTCCGCACAGTTGCCCTCGTTCGTTCCGAATATTCGATGGTGCCGTCATGTCAGTTTGATGATGTGGAAATACGACGAGATCGCCAAGCCCCGCGGCTATCGGGTGAGTATCAGATTGCGGCGGTCTGCAACGGTACCGCGCACCCAGTTTCGTACCCGTCGCACACGTGTCGTCTGTTGCACATCGCGCCGTGCTGACATCCAGAAGGTGCGGGTGATTGTGGCGCTTCGCCTGAGAAGCCGCGTAAGTTCGGGTTGAACCGTTTCGGCCATGAAGCATGGCAACACGGCTATGCCAACACCGGCACGAACCATCTCCAATTGTGACCGGATCGAAGAACTCGTCACCGACGGCGCGAGCGACGGATGTATCTCATCCAGATAGCGCAGCTCGTTGGCGTAGATGAGGTCGTCGATGTAGCCAACAAGCGTATGGTCGGCGAGATCCGATGGCCGGGAAGGCGTGCCGCGGCGGGCGAGATACGCCGCCGAGGCGTAAAGACCAAGCCGGTAGTCGGTCAGGTGTTCGACAGCAAGTCGTTTGTCCTGGGGCGCAGCGAGCGTGATGGCGAGGTCCACCTCGCGGATCGCGGCCGAGAGAAATCCCGGATTGGCCACGATCTCGATCTCGATCGGTGGCGTCTGTGTCACGAGTTCGGCTACTGCAGGGGAAAGGATAGCGGTGCCGAAGCCTTCGGATGTGCTCAGCCGAACGCGTCCCGCTTTCGTGGACGCTCCGACGGATTCAATCAGTTCCTCGTTGGCGAGTTCGACGCGTGACGCCGCCTCCACGAGGCGCTTGCCCGCGGCCGTCAGTGTTTGACCATCAACGCCGCGCTTGAAGAGGGAAGACTTCAGTGCGTCTTCCAGCCGATCGATGCGCCGGGAAATTGTGGTTGCATCCGCGCCGACGCTTTCCGAAGCGCCCTGAAAGGAGCGATGCCGGGCAACGGCCAGAAAGATGCGCAGATCGTCCCAATTGTGCATTGCAGCACCTTACCTGCATTTCTGCAGGTGCCAAATCAATAATTCGCAGGCCGTTTACGGACGTCAGGTGTTACCCTTTGGACATGCGCACCATTGACCATTTCATTTCCGGCAAGATCGTTCCTGGCACGTCTGGCCGTTTCGGCGACGTGTTCAATCCCGCCACCGGCGAGGTGCAGGCCCGTGTGGCGTTGGCCAGCCGGGCCGAGATGCGCAGTGCGGTCGAGGCGGCGAAG
>DASZCC010000465.1:0-21962 GCA_035943485.1 Rhizomicrobium sp.
GTCGGCGTGATGGCGCGCACGCCGTCGGGCACGCAGGAAATCTATGCGAAGCTGGTGATCGGCGCCGATGGACGGCACTCGACAATCCGCGACCGTGCCAAGCTTCCCGTCCGCAATCTCGGCGCGCCGTTCGACGTGCTGTGGCTGCGCCTTCCGGCGGAGGAGTCCGATCCGCATGAACCGGTGTTCCGCATCGTCGGCGGACAGATATTCATCATGCTCTATCGCGGCGATTACTGGCAGTGCGCCTTTCTGATTCCCAAAGACGCGTTTCCGCAGTTGAAGGCCGAAGGCATCGCCAAATTCCAGCAGCGCGTGGCGGCCGTTGCCGGCTTCGCCCGCGACCGCGCGCACGACGTCGAGAATTTCGATGCGATAGGCCTGCTGACGGTGGCGATCGATCGCGTGGAGGAATGGGCGCGGCCGGGTCTGCTGCTGATCGGTGACGCGGCGCATGCGATGTCGCCGGTCGGCGGCATCGGGATCAACCTTGCGGTGCAGGATGCCGTGGCGGCGGCGAATATCCTGGCGCCCATACTCGTCACGCGAGCGCCGGAGCTTGCTGATCTGCAGCGCGTGCAGAAACGCCGCCAATGGCCGACGGAAGCCACGCAATGGTTCCAGGTGCAGGTGCAGAACTATCTGCTGGCGCCGACCCTGAAGATGACACGCACGCCGAAAGCACCGTGGCCGCTACGTCTTCTCAATCGCTTCCCGTGGCTTCGCCAATGGCCAGCGCGCTTCGTCGCTATTGGACTACAGCCGGAGCATGTGAAGACGCCGCGCGCCTAGACCAGATCCAGCGGCGGCACCGGCGCGCCCGAGAGGAATGAGGCGAGATACATCTTGCCCATGACGTTCGCCGTCTCAAAGCTGCGCACGACACGTCCCGCACGCACGGCGCTTACAAGTTCCGCCAGACTAGGCGCCGACAGGTCATCGTAGGGCGCGGAACGCGGCGCTGTGGCCGACGCGCTCAGCAACACACCTGCGAAATAGAGCCGCGTCAAAGCACGGATGGGATCGAGCCGCTCGAGGATTGCCGCATCTGGCGCGCGACCAAGCCAGCTTCGAAGCAACACCGCTTCGAGTTCGGGCGTCGGCGCAAGGTTGTCGAGCATGACGGCGACATCGACCAGTGGATCATTGCGATAGGCGGACTCCCAGTCGATCAGCCAGAGACGATTGCCGTCGAACAGGATGTTGCGCGGATTGGCGTCATTGTGGCTCGACACCAGCGACGCCTGGTCCCATGCGAGCGTCGTCCGGATGTGTTCGAGCTTGGCGACGTGCGGCGCAAGCAAGCCGTCCGCGAACAATCCCGTGCGCACGACATGTGCAAACAGGCGCGAGACAATGTCGCCGTAGTCGACGAATTGCGGAAAGGCGGGCGTCGCCTGCAATCGGCGAAGCAGCTGCCCCAAAGCCTCCGAAAGCGCTGCTTGTCCGCCAGGAAAGTCACGCAAGGGCCGCTCTTCGATGACATCCATCACCGCGACGCGATCGGTCTCGTTCACATACAGCAGGCGCGGCGCGATGCCGGCGTCCGAGGCGATCTGCATGGAGACGTACTGATGCGGATTGCGCAAAGGACTGGGGATGCCTTCGATGCGCAGCAACACCTGCCTCGCACCACTTCGCACACGAAAGATGTACGCACCCGACGCACCACCAGACAGCGGCGCGATGGTGCTGATCGCCGCCGCGCCGAACACGGCAGCCAACGCCGATCGCGCCTTGTCACGATGCTCTGCTGGTACTGGATCGAATACGCCTTCGCCCACGTCGGATCGCCCCATCGCAATCCGGCACAATAACGGTTTAAATCTGCGTCTGCATGTCGTAGGCGCCCATCGCGGCCTGGCGCACGGCTTCGGTCATGGTCGGATGCGGGTGGCTGGTCAGCGCGATGTCTTCGGCCGAGCATCCCATCTCGATCGCAAGAGCCGCTTCAGCAATCATCTCGCCGGCATTGGCGCACATGATGTGCACGCCCAGCACGCGGTCGGTCTTGGCGTCGGCGATCACCTTGGCGAATCCGTCTGTTGCGGCGACCGTCTTGGCGCGCGCGCTGGCGGTGAACGGGAATTTGCCGACCTTGTAGGCGATACCGGCGGCCTTCAGTTCTTCTTCCGTCTTGCCGACCGATGCCACTTCGGGCGCGGTGTAGACCACGGCCGGAATTGCGTCGTAGTTCACATGGCCGGACTTGCCCGCAATGTGCGCAACACAGGCCATCGCCTCGTCTTCCGCCTTGTGCGCCAACATGGGGCCTTCGCGGCAATCGCCAATCGCCCAGATGCCCGGCACATTCGTCGCATAATGCGCGTCCGTCGCGATACGGCCGCGCGGGTCAAGCTTCACGCCCGCCTTCTCCAGGCCGAGCTTGTCGACGAACGGCGTGCGCCCGATCGAAACCAGCATGACGTCGGCTTCGATCACCTGCTTCTCCCCGCCAGCGGCCGGTTCGACGGTGATGCTGAGGCCGTCCTTTTTCTTCTCGACGCCGACAACCTTGGTCGAGAGCTGGAATTTCATGCCCTGCCTTTGCAGGATGCGCTGGAAGCCCTTGCCGATCTCGCCATCGAGTCCGGGCGTGATGCGATCGAGAAATTCGACGACCGTGACCTGGCTGCCAAGACGGCGCCACACCGAACCCAATTCCAGACCAATATAGCCACCACCGACCACCAGCAGTCGCTTGGGCACTTCGGTTAGCGAGAGTGCGCCGGTCGAGGACACGATCTGCTTCTCATCGACTTCGACACCCGGAAGCTTGGCGACATCGGAGCCCGTGGCGACGATGATGTGCTTGGCCTCGATCTCGCGGACTGTGCCGTCCTGCGCTTTCACCGAGACCTTGCCCGGTGCGGTAATGAACGCTTCGCCGACGATGCCTTCGGTTTTGTACTTCTTGAAAAGGTATTCGACGCCGCGCGTGAGCTCGCCCACGACCTTTGTCTTGTGCGCCATCATGCCGGGGAGATCGAGTGTCACCTGCGTCTTCACACCGAGCTTGGGCATATGCGTGATCGCTTCGTCGTACAGCTCGCTCACATGCAGCAGCGCCTTGGACGGGATGCAGCCGATGTTCAGGCAGGTACCGCCGAACGTGCCGCGCTTGTCGATACAGGCCGATTTGAAGCCGAGCTGGCCAAGGCGGATGGCTGCGTTGTAGCCGCCGGGACCGCCGCCAATAACGACGGCATCATACTGATCAGCCATAATAAACGTCCTCGAAATCGAGGACGGGTTATGCGCCGCCGGGCCTTTTCAGACAATGCGAAAAAAAGACCGGCCCGTTCGGGCCGGTCCCGGTTCTATGCAACAGAACGATGATGATCAGTGCTGCGACGAGCGATCATTGTCCTTGTTGCGATCCTGATTGCGCTGTCCGCCCTGCTGCTCCTGCTGGCCGGGGCGATACTGGTTCGGGTCGGGCGTGCCCTTTTTCTGGGCCTGCTTCGGATCCTGGCTCCGATCATTGCTCGGATTGTGATTACCCATATTGTCCTCCAGAGTTTTCTGAGCGCATCCGGCGCTCATGGAGATAACGGGCGTCGCATCGCAGCCGTTTCGTTTGTTCCATATGGAACAAGGGTTTCTTGCAATCTGTCATCCCCGGCGAACGGCGCGAAGTGCGGTGAGGGAAGAGGATCCATGACGGGGAGATGAACCTGACCGTGGATTCCCTTCCCCTCGCCGTCGCTCGGCCGGGAATGACAATGAGATTGTTACGCCGCCAGCTTGTCCGGATCGCGGAACACCACGTCCACCGTTGTGCCCTTGCCCGGCTCGGTGCGCAGCGTCGAGACGCCGCCGATCTGCTGGCCGAAGGTGCGGATGAGGCGCGCGCCGATGCCGGTCTTCTGGCCATCGGCGATATAGCCAACGCCATTGTCGGAAATCGTGAGCTTCAGTTTGGAGCCGTCGACCGGCACGAGGCTCAACGCGATCGTACCGCCCTGTCCGTTCGGGAAGGCATATTTGAAAACGTTGGTGAGCGCTTCGACCGTGAACAGCGCGAGCGGCACAGCGATATCGCCCGGCACTTCACGCTGCACGAGATTCTCGACGATCTGGACCTGGCCCTTCTCGGCGTTCATGCCTTCGACGAGCTGATGTGTCAGCTCATGCAGCAGACGCGTGAGATCGATCGTCGTCTGGTCCTCGATCTCGTGCAGGATGCGATGGACGAGCGCCAGCGCATTGATGCGCGCCTGCGCCTGCATCAGCGCCTCCTTGGATTGCGGCTCGGTGATCTGTCCGGCCTGCAGGCTCAACAGGCTCATCACGATCTGCAGGTTGTTCTTCACGCGATGATGGATCTCGCGGATCAGCAGCGACTTCTGTGCCAGCGCGTCGCGCAGGCTCTTGTCGCGTTCCTGCACGGCCTCGGCCATTTCGGCCAGACCTTCACCCAACGCGGCGAATTCCGGCGAAGCGCCCTCAAGCTGCGGCCGTATCGAGTAATGCCCGCTGCGATAGGCGGCCGAGATGCGCCGGAGATAGGCGATCCATTGCGTCACCTGCCGCTCGGTCGCGAACCAGATGCCGGCCCACGCCAGACCGATCATCAGGATCGGCATGAGGAAGTCCGTGCCGACATGCAGATAGGTCGGACCGAACAGGCGGCTCTCCTGCATCGCGAAGCCCACCTGGATTGCGCCATCACGCAAGGCCGACGAGCCGAAACTCCAGGTCCGTCCCTGCGCGTCAGTGCCCGAATGTAGCGATCCTGTCTGGCCACGCGCCGAGGGATCGCCGGCCAGCGCGGCGGCGACCTTCATGTCGTTGGATGCGAGGACGTGGCCCTCGTGGTCATAGATGAACACAACGGCGCCCTTCGGCAGTCCGCGCGCCCGCACCATGAAATCCAGCCAGTGGATTTCCAACACGATGCTGACGGCGCCGTCGAATTTTCCTGTCGCGTCATAGAGCGGCAGAAGGCCCGCGATCACGGGGCTGCGCAGCACGGCGCTCTGTGTCTGCCCGCTGATGACGAAGGACTTCGTCTCCCGCGCGCGCTTGAACACGGACGTCCCACGCACCGTGCGTCCCTTGGCGAGCGGCAACGCCGAGCACACCACATTTCCATTTGCATCGATGCGCGAGATGTTTCCGAAATACTTCACGCCGATCAGCACGTCGCTGAGGATGCCGTCGCAATCAGCCGAGGCGTCGCGCACGTCCGCGATATGCGAGAGCGCGCGTGTGATCTGTTCGCCTGACGAAAGCAGACTTTCTTCATCGCCGGCGGCAGAGGCCGCCGACTGAAGAACGCGATCATGGACATTGGCGGCGTCGGCGCGTGCGCGCTCCACACCCTGAAGGATGCTGACGAAGGCGATAGGAAGGAGTGCTACGGTGACGGCAAGAAGAAGTCTTACCCGTAGCGGCCAGCCCCGTTCACTCGTCTTCGGCGTCGTTCTCAGACTTGCGTCTGCGCTGGACGTCTGGGCTGCCGTTGGGCGCCAGCCTGTCCAGTTGCGCCATGATATCACGGGCGGCCTCTCCTTCGGCGGGGCGCTCTGAATCCGGGAGTGCTTCGTCACCGTCCAAAATCGCTATCAAAGCCTTGCGTGCGCGGGCCACCCGACTTTTCACCGTGCCGATGGCGCAGCCGCAAATCTCGGCTGCATCTTCATACGAGAAACCACCCGCGCCGACGAGAATCAGAGCCTCGCGCTGCTCGTCCGTAAGATAACGCAGCGCGCGGGCCGTATCCGACAATTCTGCAGCCCAGCCCTGGTCCTCGCTCGAACCGGGAATGCGCTCGGCAGCCTCCTGGTCCCAGGGGGCCTGGCGCCAGGCGCGGCGGCGGTCGGAATAGAACTGGTTGCGCAGGATCGTGAACAGCCAGGCTTTCAGGTTCGTGCCTGGAACGAAGGAATCGCGCGACTGCCACGCCTTGACCAGGGTTTCCTGGGCGAGGTCATCAGCGCCTTCCTGACTGCCCGTCAGCGAGCGCGCGAAGGCGCGCAGGAACGGGATCAGACCCAGGAGCTCGTTTCTGAACTCCGCGGTTTCCTTGGCCGTCGGCGTGGGACGGGCGGTATGGGTGTGCTCTGCGGTCACGACGTCTTCTTTCCGGAAGGGTCGGTCCCCTGACCGTCCATCTTCCTGAGAAGGTCCATGAAATCATCAGGAACCGGTTCCTGGGCTACGTTATCGTAGATCCGGCGCAACTCGCGCCCGATCACACGTTGACGCGCCCGAGTGGCCCGTGCCTTTTCGCGATTGGGATTTTCTTCCTTGGTCAAGTTCGCTACCCGTTGTGCCGGTGTGCCTGACAAGATGTTCTCCGATCGGGACAAATTCCCAAGTTTGTTCAGCCCCTTGTAACTGTCCTGCCCAGCACCAGTTCCTTCTGAGTTTGCGAACGTGCCGCCCAAAAAAAGGTTCCGGAACAATGGGGAACTTTTCTTTCGCGATAACATTTCCGGTAGTGCCATCCCAAAGGATCAGTCCATGAGCATGTCGCAAACGCTCGCGCCGCATCTTCCGTATCTCCGCCGCTATGCCCGGGCGCTGACCGGTACGCAGGCCAGCGGCGACACGTATGTTCGCGCGGCCCTCTCGGCGCTTCTTGCCGGCGATCAGACCCTGACAGCCGGCGTGGCCCCTCGCGTCGGTCTCTATCGCGTGTTTCACGCCATCTGGTCGACCGCTTCGGGCCGGCTCGAAGAAGGCGCGCAGCCCGCCGACCGCCAGCCCACGACGCCCGAAGGACGTCTGCGCTCACTGGATTCAGATAAGCGCGCGGCCCTTCTCCTGACGGCGGTCGAAGCATTCAGTCTTGAGGAAGCCGCCTTCATCCTCGACGAGACCCCGGAAGAGGTGGAGCGCTCTATCCTTGATGCGCAGAGCACCATCGACCGCCAGCTGGCGTCGCGCGTGCTGATCATCGAGGACGAGCCGATCATCGCGCTCGATCTCGAGAACCTCGTGACCGAACTCGGCCACAAGGTCGTGGCTACGGCGGCGACACGTGACGAAGCCGTCGCAAAGGCGCTGTCGGAGCGTCCGGGTCTTGTGCTCGCCGACATCAATCTGGGTGAGGGCGGGTCGGGCATCGACGCCGTCGCCGAGATCCTGAACAGTTTCGATATCCCGGTGATCTTCATCACCGCCTATCCGGAGAAGCTGCTCACAGGTGAGCGCCCTGAGCCGACGTACCTGATCGCCAAGCCCTTCCTTCCAGAAACGGTGCAGGCGACGGTGGGTCAGGCCCTGTTCTTCCATCCCAATGCACGGAAAGCGGCGTAGGAATACGCCGCCACTCCCGCGTTCCAATCCGCCAAATTTTGAGGCAATCTGGGCTTTCCCCGGAATTGCGTAAGACCGGCTTATACGGAGGATGACCCCATGGCCGCCAAGGCTGCCGACATCGACGCCCGCCTTTCGTCTCTGAGGGACGATCTGGATACGCTGCAAAAGAATGTGCGCGGCCTTGCCACCGACGTGAGCGGCGTGGCCTCCGTGAAAGCCAATGAGGCTCTCCGCAACGCCGAGGCTCTGGCGGAGCGTGCTTACAAGCTCGCGGAAGAGACCGCCTCGCAGGCCAGCGCGAAAGCGTTCGAGACGGCCGGCGACATTGAAGAGTGGACAACCGAAAACGCCGAGACGGTGCGCGAGATGGTGCGCGAACAGCCGCTGACCTCGATCGGCATCGCGGTCGGTGTGGGCGCGTTCCTGGCGCTGCTGCTCAAGCGCTAGGGATCATATGGCCGTCAAGATCGCCGCCCTGGCAGTACTGGGCATCATCGGCGGCCTGCTCCTGTTCTTCGGTGTGGGGCTGCTGGCTTATGGCCTCGCTTCTGCACTTGCACCCGCACTCGGCGTAGCTGGCGGTGCGGCCTTGGCCGGCGGTGTGTTCGTCGTGCCGCCGTTCGTGTGGGCGATCATCATTCTTCTGATGCGCCGTCCGCCGCCTCCCCCGCCGCAGCAGGCGGCAGCATCCAACAATCTTGGCCTCGCGCTTTTTGCTGCCGTGGCCAAGGAGACGCCCTGGATCGCGATCCTGGGGACAGGCGCCCTGGCGCTGGCGCAGATGTATCTCGGCAAGCGGAAGAAATAGGAACTGCCGGTTCCAGCAGACGTTTTCTTCCCGAGTGGGAAAGGAAGAAAAACAATGCTCGGTTATGCCCTTATCTTTTTGCTGCTGGCCCTCGTCGCCGGCTATCTCGGCTTCTTCGGACTGGCCGGACTGGCCGCCACGATCGCTAAAGTTCTCCTGATCGTGTTTGTCGTGCTGCTGGTCGTCAGCGCCTTTTCGGGTGCCCTCCGCGGTCGGCCCCCGGTCTAAAAAAATCGCACGGGCCACGGAACGCTTCCCGGAAGCCCGCGTTATGAAACCCGAGCGGACGTCCGATCCGGTACGCCCCAGCCCCTTCGACAGCCCGCATTGGGTGTCCGCTCATCTCTTTTTCCCTTGAAAATCAAAGCTATGGCAGCCTCGCGGCGAGCGTCCCCTTTGGGCCGCTCAGGCGGTAGAGCACCATGTGCGCCACCGGCACGCCCCGCCGAAGCCGATCGAAGCGCGAAATTTCCTGCACTTGAGAAAATTGCGCCATCAGGTCGCGGCTGCGGTCGCGCTGAACCTCCGCCACATACAGCATCGGCCGGCCGAGAAGGCCTGGGTCGGGCATTGGCGCGTCGGGATAACGATAGGTCTCGCCGACCTGCATGATCCTGGTCCCGGCCGGCATGTAGAAATTGAGCCAGGCCGTGTTCTCGTAATCCGTCGTGACGATAGCGCCCGCCTGGACGCCCCGCTGCGCCTCCGAGATCGTCTTCGCTACATCGCCTAAGCCCACCGCCAGCAGCCGCGCCAGCGGGTCGCTGCGGCCGACCGGGATCACCCCGAACAACGCCTGCGCATAAACGACCGCCAGCATCACAGCCGCGACCGGCACGGCCACTGCGCGCGACACGCGCCAGACGGGCTTGGTCCAGCCCTGCCAGTCCATCCGGCAGAACGCTTCGGCGGCAGCCAGCGCGACCATCGGATAGAGGAAGCTCGGCCAATTGCCCTGGATGCGATCGTGCAGCGAATGGACGAGGAAGTAGACCGCCGACGGCGCGACAAGCGCGGCCAGCAGGAACACATGGCTGTCCCGCGCGCGTGAGGAGAACGCCATGCTGAGCGCAGCGAGTGCGAAGATGAAGGGCGACGCGAACAGGATCTGCACGCCCAGGAATTCGAACAGGAAGCGCAACGTGAAGCCGCCATGCGTGACGCGGCTCAGCTGGAAGGCGAAGGTCGACCAGTGATGCGCATTCTCCCACAACACGTTGGGCAGGAAGATCAGCAGCGCCAATACGCCGGCCGCATAGGGCCAGGGCGAGATGAACCAGCGGCGCCCGCGCGTCGAGAACAACATCCACGCCAGCGCGCCGGCGCCGAGGAAGAACGCAGTGTACTTCGAGAGCAGCGCCAATCCGGCCGCAACGCCGACAGCCAGCCACCAGCGTCCATTCTCTGTCCGGTCTACCTTCGCGAGTGCCCAGAGAAACATCGCCGAGGCTGCGATCGATGGCGTGTCGGGCGTCGCCGCCAGCATCTCGATGAAGATCATCAGCATGAGATTGAAGAACAGCGTCGCGCGCGCGGCCTGTTCCCGGCTTTCCAGCATGGCCTCGGCCGCAAGCCAGACGAACACGCTGGCTACAATCGACAGGACAAACCCGCCGAAGCGCACGCCCAGGGATGTGTTGCCGAAGATGAGCGTGCCGGCGCGGATCACGAAGGCTATCGCCGGCGGATGATCGTAATAGCCGGGCGCGAGATGGCGCGACCACAGCCAGTAATAGGCCTCGTCAGCGGATAGCGGGAGGATGGCCGCCGCCGCCAGTCGCAGCACGACGAGCACCACAATCGCGGCCACCATGCGCCGGACAGTCACGCTCATCGCGTGCGCCAGACGAACAGGCTCGACATCGCGTAATTCCACAGCGCGCTCATCAGCGCGCCGGCCGCGCCCGCAACCCACCACACTTCATGCTGTGAGCGGAAAAGTTGCGAGGCGATGTCGATGTTGGCGAGCGCGCCAAGCGAACAGAATGCGCAGAACTCGAGGAAACCCCACAGCATCCACCAGCCCTTGAGCCTGCGGTCACGATAGGTGATTTCATTGTTCAGAAAGAAATTGCTCGTCATCGCGACGCCCGTCGCGATGGCCTGCGCGACACCGAAAGCGCTGGGAGACACCAGGAGAGCAAGTTTCAGCGTCACCAGATGTACGGCAAGACCGGTCGCCCCGACCAGCGCAAAGAAGATGAAGCGCGGGTCGACCGCGTCGCCGGTGAGCTTGGCAAACAGCAGGCCGATGAACTCTAGCCCGATCTGGATGTTGAACTTGCTTTCACCCTGCTCGCGCTTGCCGAACACATAGGACTGCTCGGCCACACGCAAGGACGGTCCGGCCGTGGCGACGACATCAAGCAGTATCTTGAAGCCCGCCGGCGAGAGCTGTGGCGCAATCGCGTCGAAGCGGTCGCGCCGCATCATGAAGAAGCCGCTCATCGGGTCGGACAGCGGCACGTCAAGCACGCGCCGAACCATGCGTGTCGCAAGCCCGCTGATGGCACCGCGCGATTTCGAGAAGGACTCCGCACTGCCGCCGGCGATGTAGCGGCTCGCCGCAACCAGATCGGCATGATCGTCGCGCAGCGTGGCCAGCATCTGGAGCAACGCGTTCTCGTCATGCTGCAGATCGGCATCCATAACAGCGACGAAGGGCGCGGCCGAAGCAAGCATGCCTTCGATGCACGCGCCGGCCAGACCGCGGCGCCCGACACGTCGGATGCAACGCACCCGCGGGTCATGCGCGGCTACAGCCTTTGCCTCGGCCGCCGTGCCGTCGGGCGAATTGTCGTCGACAAAGATTGCTTCCCACGCGATGCCCTTGAGAGCGGCATCAAGCCGGCGCACAAGCTCGCGCACATTGTCCCGCTCCTTGAACGTGGGAAGGACAATGGAGAGCTGAGGCGGCGTATAGGCCGCCGCAGCGGCCTCGGACTGAAGAGAGGTGGACAATGCAACTCCTGACGGCACTTAGGTGCCGCCGGGACCGTCCGGCGTCAAGCGGCGGAGCGCCGCGCCCGTTAACGCATGAAAATGAAGGCGATAACCACGCCGGACAACAGCGCCAGCGTCAGGCTGAACAACAAAACGTACCGGACATTCTGCAGCGGAATGGCCTGCCGGGCGTCCGAGGCAGGTACCACGCGATGGGTGGTGGCATTGGGATCGATCGACATGTCTTGCTCCTAGTGGATTCGTCCATCGTCAGAGTGATCACCCTGAGAATTCTTGCGCGCGACTTCGCGGCGTGACTCTTCAATCTTCTCGCGGAGGTGCGGATCGGTGTCATCGACGCCTTCCGCCCACGCGTCGAGAATCCGTGCGCGCTCCCGATCGTCGAACCGGCGATCCCGCAAGACATCAACCGGCATCCGGTAGAATCGCGAAGGATTTTCCACCACGTCTTCGATCAGTCTCTTGCGCACCATTTTTCCAATCTCTCGATTAGAAAACGTGGGCGTTCCACAGGGGTTCCGGTGCTGCCCCGCAATCGCCTTGGTTCCACGCGGAACGTCATCCGGCGACGAGGGTTCTCTCTATGCCTTCGGAGACAAATGGCCTCCGGTTCCCAATTCCAGAGGAGAGTTCCACAATGAACATCAGAAAAATTGCGCTTTCGAGCGCTGCTGCCATTAGTCTTGTTGCCACGCTCGGCGCGACATCGGTTTCGGCGCACAGCCGCCACCCCGCGACCGCGGCGGAAAATGCGCAGACCGATCAGTTGAATCAGCAGGCGCTTGCAGCCGCTCAGGGTAGCGGCACGGCCGCCCCGGCCAGCGCGCCCGCAGCAATGACACCGGATCAGCAGGGCGGTACTGGCGGCATGTCGACTATGCCTCCGAGCGCTCCGGCCCAGAACAACACCGGCACCGCGACACCTGATCAGTCGATGGCACCCGGTACGGCTGCGCCGAATGCAGTGACGCCGAACACCACGGCGCCGGACACGACCCCGACGCCTGCACCGAGCCCGAATGCGACGGCTCCGAACAATAGCGCCGCGCCTACGGCAGCCAACCAGGATCCTGCTGCACCGCAGCCTGCATCTGGCATCGCACCCAAGACGCCCCAATAATCGGCGACAAACAGAATTGGAAAAGGCCGGTGTTCGCACCGGCCTTTTTTCTTGGCTGCCATGTGGCCAGCGGGTTTGTCAGGGTGAAGTTTCCCGCGTAAGCGTTACGCCCTTCCGCGCGAATCCCGACCAATGTCCGAACCATCCGCATCGCCTGAGACTGCGCCCGCATCGGGGCGGCGCGCCGCTTTCGGCTTCATCTTCGCGAGCGCAGTGGCCAGCGCCGTTTCGATCGGCATCATGGTCCCGATCCTGCCGAACCTGCTCAAGCAGTTCGTCGGCGGCGACACGGCAATCGCGTCCGAGTGGAATGTGCTGTTCGCTGTCTGCGGTGGACTGATGAGCTTCTTCGCCGGCCCCATCCTTGGCTTGCTGTCTGATCGTTTCGGACGCCGACCCGTGCTGCTCATCTCACTGTGCGGCCTCGGACTCGATTTCCTGTTCATGGCGTTTGCGCCGACCTTGTGGTGGCTGTTCGTCGGACGGCTGATCAGCGGCGCGACGTCAGGCGTGTTCTCGACAGCGAATGCCTATGTCGCCGACGTCACCGCACCGGAAAATCGCGCGCGGGCGTTCGGATGGATGGGTGCTGCTTTCAGCGTCGGCTTCCTTGCTGGTCCTGCGATCGGCGGCATGCTCGGCAACTACAATTTGCGGCTACCGTTCATGGTGGCGGCGGGGCTCACACTTCTCAACACGCTGTATGGCGCGATCGTGCTCCCGGAATCTCTGCCAGAGTCGCGGCGCGCGACGTCGTTCCGCTGGCGCTCCGCCAATCCGCTGGGATCGTTACGTCTGTTGCGTTCGCATCACGAGCTTCTGCCGCTTGCGACCGTCAGCTTCCTCAATCAGCTCGCCAACATGGTCTGGCCGAGTGTGTTCGTTCTCTACTCCGGTTATCGATATCACTGGACGCCGGCATTCACCGGTTTCGCGATGATGGCTGGCAGCGTGTTCGGCATCGCAGTGCAGACTTTCGTCGTCGGTCCGGTCGTGAAGCGCGTCGGCGAACGCGGCGCGCTGGCGATCGGCGCGCTGGTACCGGCCTTCACGCTGGCCTGGTATGGTTTCGCACCGGAAGGCTGGATGTATCTCATCGGCATGCCGTTCAGCGCGCTTTGGGGACTGCTCATTCCGGGTCTGCAGGGCTTGATGACCCGGCGCGTCGGCCCCGCCGAGCAGGGACAGCTTCAGGGCGCTAACCAAAGTCTGATGGGCATGGCATCGGTCGTCGGTCCGCTCATCTTCGGCCTGTCCTTCGCCTGGGCTGTCGATCATCCGGCATGGCACGTTCCCGGACTGCCGATGTTTTTGGCATCTCTGACAATGGTCCTTTGTCTTGTGGTGGCGTTGCTTGCCGGTCGTGCTGCGGCGCGAAACGCGCAGGCGATCCGTTCGTAGCGCCCGTTCGTAAAACTGCTGACCAACGCTGGCGCTCGGCGTTATAGTGGTCGCGTCAATGTCGGGGGGCGTTGCGGCCCCCGTTTTGAGGATCGCGCAATGGGCCTAATTCCTTCGTCCCTGATCGAGAAGAAGTGGCGGCAGGCGGTCACCAATATCCGTTACGGCTCGCTCGATTTCACGACGCCCTCCGGCGAGATGACCTCGGTCAAGGGGCCGCTGCCAGGTCCGCACGGCTCTTTTCGCATCCACAATTGGGACGTGCTCGGTCGCACGCTCGCACGCGGCGATATCGGCCTGGGCGAAGCCTATATCGACGGCATGTGGGAGACCGACGACGTCGAAACCCTGGTCGGCCTGTTCCTGATGAACATGGACAGTTTCGCGGGCTTCTCCGACGGCAATCTGCTGCACCGCATCGGTTTCGTGATCCACGACACGCTGGCCCGGCGCAACACGATCAAGGGATCGGCGCGCAACATCAAGGATCACTACGACGTCGGCAATGACTTCTATTCGCTGTGGCTCGATCGCAGCATGACTTATTCCTCCGCGCTGTACGGCGGTGCGGACAAGAGCCTCGAAGATGCGCAGCTGAATAAATACGATCGCATCCTCAGCAAAGTGGCGGCGGAAAAATCATCGATCCTCGAGATCGGATGCGGCTGGGGCGGGTTTGCAGAGCGCGCCACCGCCGACAATCACCATGTCACCGGCCTGACGATCTCGCCGTCGCAGCACCGCTATGCAACCGAGCGGCTGAAGAACAAAGACGCCGATGTCCGGCTTGAAGACTACAGGCTCGCACGCGGCACCTTTGACAACATCGTCTCGATCGAGATGTTCGAGGCCGTCGGCGAGCACTACTGGCCAGCTTACTTCCAGGCCGTCGCCGAACGTCTGAAGCGCGGCGGCCGCGCCGTCATCCAGACGATCACCATCCAGGACGAGCTGTTCGCCGGCTATCGCACACGCAGCGACTTTATCCGTCACTATGTCTTCCCGGGTGGCATGCTGCCGTCGCTGGCGCGCTTCACCGAAGAAGCCGAGAAGGCCGGCCTGAAAGTCGTCTCCACTTTCAACTTCGGCCAGGATTATGCGCGCACGCTGCGCGAATGGTCGGCCAAGATGCGGGAGCGCAAGGACGAGATCATGGCGCTCGGCCATGACCAGAAGTTCTTCCGCAACTGGCAATTCTATCTCGGCATCTGCGCCGCGGCATTTGCTGTCGATCGCACAGATGTCGTGCAGGTGGAACTAGCGCACGGGTAGCAACATCTGTCATCCCGGAAGGCTCGCGCAGCGAGACTATCCGGGACCTATTCCCACGCGTTGGAATGGTCCCGGATCGGCGCGATGCTGTCGCATCGCTTGTCCGGGATGACAGCTGAAAATTACGTCTTCACCGCCACCACACCGTCACCGTCGGTGCCTGGTCCCATCGCCGAGCGCCGCACATTGCGCATGAACGGGATCATCAGCAGCGACAGCGCGAACAGCACGCCGATCAATATCCACGCTTCGTTGAAGGACTGGACGAGCGCGGCCTTGCGCACCAGCGGCTCGACCATCGCGCGCATCTCGGCCGTCACAGGCCCCATGTTCTGGCCATGGAAATACTCCACCGGCAGGCCGACGAATTGCGCCGCGCCTACGTCGCCCGACTGAAGCTTATCTGCCAGCGCGGTGGCATGGCCCGGCGTGCGTTGCTGCAGGATCGTGTCGACGACCGCGATGCCGATGGCGCCGCCGAGATTGCGCATCAGGTTGAAGATCGCGCTGCCATCGGCGATGCCGGATTCCCCGATCGTGTCGAGCGCCAGCCGTGTGGCGGGCAGGATACAGATCAGCACACTCGCTCCGCGTAGCACCTGTGGCCAGAACAGCCCGTCGTAATCTGTCGCCGGGGTCTCGAAGCCATTGGCGATCAGGCCTGCGGAGAACAGTCCGAACCCGAGCGCCGTCAGCAGACGCGGATTGATCCGGGTCTCGGCGATCGCTGCGATCGGCGCCATCACGAGCTGGGCAGCGCCCGAGACGATCATGATCATGCCGATTTCGAGCGGCGAATGATCCCGCACGAGCCCCAGAAACAGCGCGAGCAGATAGACCGATCCATAGAGCCCCACGCCGATGACGAAGCTGAGGCTGCAGCCCAGTGCAAAGGTGCGTTCGCGGAAGCGCCAGAGATCGACAAAGGGATGCGGGCTGTAAAGGCTGCGCCACAGCGCGGCGCCGCCGGACACGACACAAACAATGAGGAAGACGAACACGAACGGTCCCTGCCAGTCGCGCTTGGGGCCTTCGGTCAGGATGAGTTCGAGCGTGGCGAGGAACATCGCCGCCAGGATGATCGCGGCATAGTCGATGCGGCGAAATTCCGACAGGTCGCCCTTGCCCAGCCGCACATAGCGCGACACGAGCGCCGCAACGAGCAGGCCGGGGCCGAGATTGATCAGGAATATCCAGTGCCAGGAGTAATGCTCCGTCAGATAGCCGCCGACCGCAGGCCCGATCGTGGGTGCGATCACCGCAGCGGTACCCGCCAGCGCAGTGGCGGCGACGCGGTGCTTCTCCGGCATCATGGCGAAAATCGACGTGAACACGCCCGGGATCAGCATGCCGCCGCAGAAACCCTGGATGACGCGCAGGGTGATGAAAGGCGGAAGACTGGTGCACATGGCGCACGCGACGCTGGCGGCCGTGAAGCCAAGTGTCGCGGCGGCGAACATCCAGCGCAGCGAAAGCGCCCGCGTCAGCCAGCCGGTGAGCGGAATAGCTATCACTTCCGCCATCAGGTAGCCGGTCTGGATCCAGGCAAGCTGGTCGGATGTTACGTGGAGCGACGCTTGGATCGTCGTGAACGAACTGGCGACGATTTGTATGTCGAGCACGGCCATCGCCATGCCGAGGCACATGGCGGAGAACCCGATCCAGACCCGCACTGTGCTTTGCATTGCTGAGGCTGCTCTAGACCGCTGCTTCGTCGGGCAGATTGTGCAGCCTTTGCACGGCCGGGTCCATAATGGCGCGCCACAGCGGGGGCGCCAGCGCGAGCAAGATGCTTCCGGCATAACCGGCGGGGAGCTCGGGCGCGGCCTCCACGTGACGGAGCGTCTGATAGGACGCGGCCGGCCGTGTGTGGTGGAAGGAGTGGCGGCCCATGTTGAAGATCAGCAGATTGGCCATGACATTGCTGGAATTCCAGCTGTGCCGGTCGGAGAACGGTTCGCGGCGGCCGCCGATGGTGCGGCGGGTCAGACCGTAGTGAGCGATATAGTTGAACAGCTCCAGCACGATGATTCCGGCGGCGCTCTGGCACGCGAAGAACAGCGCGCCGCGCCACCCTGCGAAGACGAACAGCGCGGCGTAGATCACAGCCATCGCGACGACGTCGAGCGTCACCCTGTTGTGTAGCGGTCCCATGTCGCGCGTGCGGCGCTGTTCGAAGCGCCAGGCATCGACGAACTGAAACGTTACGGTACGGATCAGGAAAGCATAGAAGCCTTCGCCCAGCCGAGCCGTGGCCGCATCGTTCTCGGTCGCGGCCCAGCGGTGATGTCCGAAGATGTGCGCGACGCGAAAGTGGCGATAGGTCATGCCCGACAGCATGGCGAGGCCGAAGGCGTGCTCGATGCGGTTGTGGCCATGCACCAGCTCATGCGCGGCCAGCACGCCGAACACGCCGGTCGTCACACCGATGGAAAGTGCGAGAGCGATGAAGCTCCACACATCCGCATGACCGACCATCGCGACACCCCACACGATCAGCGCGAGCTGCAGCGGCACGTAGAGGATCGGAAGAAAGCGGAAAACGCGCGGCTCGGGCGGCGCCGTCGGCACGGCGCCGCGTCGCGACACCGCCTCGGCTCCGATCAGGAGAAGCAGAAGCATCAGGACGGAGAGGATCGAAGCGGCGGGCGCGACAAGGTACCAGAACACTGGAATCGAAAGTGCGATCAGGAAAGGCCCGCCATATCGCACTACGCTCATCGCGCTATCCCGCGTGTGCCGCCTGCCGTCGCGCAGACAGGGCAGCATCCTCCGCCCGGATACGCCAGGCAAGCATCAGCCCGTTCAGGATCGTGAACACGGCCGCCACCTGCCATTCGCCGAAAGCCAGCGGAAGCGCGGCAATCTCGCCGGCTACGACCGTATAGTTGGGATGACGGATAAAGCGGAACGGCCCTTTGCGCACCAGCGGCGCGCCCGGAAGCGTGATGATCCGCGTCGTCCAGTAGGGACCAAGCGTCGCCAGCACCCAGACCCGCAGGCCCTGCAGGATCAGGAACAACCCGAACCAGAGCCAATGGATCGTCGCGTTGACCGGCAGGAAAATCAGGATCGCAGCCAGCCATGACGCATGCAGCAGCACGATCAGCGGATAATGTTTGCGGCCGATCTCCACCGCGCCGCGGGCGAGCAGCACCTTGGTGTTGTGATTGGCATAGACCACTTCGGCAAGCCGCTGCACGGCGACAAGCGCCAGAATGACGTAGATCGCCAGTCTCACGCGCCGCCGATCATCAGGAAGACGCAGGAGAAGCCCGGTCCCAACGCCGTCATCAGGTGACGGCGGCCGGCATCCTTCCACGGCATCCGCTGCAGCACGAAGAGCGCCGTCACGGCCGACATGTTGCCGTAGTCGCGCAGCACCGCGCGGCTGTCCGCAAGACTGCCACGCTGGATCTCGATCGCGTCTTCCAGCGCATCAAGCACCTTGGCGCCGCCCGGATGACAGGCGTAGCCGTCGATTGAGGTTGGGCAGATGTCGTTGCGTTGCAGATAGGCCTTGAGGATGGTCTTGAAATCCGCCGCCACGAGCGTCGGGATGGATTGCGCGAACCGCGCCTTCAATCCGTCTTCCTCGACTTCCCAGCCCATGATGTCGAGCGAGTCCGGCCAGGTGTATTCGCCGGACAGGCCGATCTCTGGTCCGTCACCATCGGTCGACAGGATCGCACCCGCCGCGCCATCGCCGAACAGGGCGGTTGCGACGATGTTGCTTTTCGACGTGTCGTTCTTGCGGAAGGTAAGCGCACAAAGCTCGACCACGAGGAACAGCACCTTGCTGCCGGGATTGGCCTTGGCGACATCAGCAGCACGCGCCAGACCGAGCACGCCACCGGCGCATCCTAGTCCGAAGATCGGCAGGCGCTTGATGTCCCGGCGCAGGCCCATCTTCTCGACGACAAGCGCGTCCAGACTTGGTGTCGCGATGCCGGTCGTAGAGGACACAACGATGGCGTCGATCTCGTCCTTCTTCAGGCCGGCCTGATCCAGCAGCTGCAACGCCACCTTCTCCAGCAGCGCCACAGCGTTGTCGACATAGAGCTGTGTCCGCTCTGTCCAGCCATGATCGCCCGAGTACCATTCGATCGGCACACAGGAGTAACGCCGGTCGATACCGGTGTTCTGGAAGACGGGCATCAACCGCGCGATGTCACGCGTGTTCTGGAAGAGATGGCCCGCTCGGACGGATACATCAGATTGTTCAAGAACAAATGGTGGTACGGCGCTGGTCAACGCCATTAAACGCGACTGCATTCACGCTCCCAAGCATAGGCGTGATACGCCTGACCCCGGCGTCACTATAGCGGGGGTTTCTGGAAAGGCTACGCCCCTCCGCTCACGGAATAAGCAGCACCCGGCCTACCGCCTTACGGCTTTCAATGTACGCGTGCGCCTGTGCCGCATCGGACAACGGGAAAGTCCGGTCAATGACGACCTTGAGTTCCCCTTTGGCAACTTCATCGACCAGAAGCTGGATCATGTTGTGCACGCGATCGGTAGCGATCTCAGCGCCGAGGAACACTCCGGAGAGGGTACGATTACCGCCCATTAGCGATGAAACATCGACGCGCATTGGCTCACGGCCTGCCGCACCGACCATCGAGACGCGGCCCCGATAGCCAAGCGAGAGGATCGAGCCCTGCAGCGTTGAGCCGCCGACCGAGTCCACAACCAGATTCACGCCCTTGTTGTCGGTCAGCTTCATTACGGTCTGTGCGACATCGTGACTTTTGTAATTGATGCCCTCGTCCATCCCGAGTGGCTTCAGCTTTTCGAGACGCTCATCGCTGGAGGCCGTGGCAAGAACGCGCGCGCCGGCGCGTTTCGCAAGTTGTATCGCCGCGACACCGACACCCGATGCGCCGGCCTGGACCAGCACGGTCTCGCCGGCTTTCAGGTGACCGAACTCGAACAGGCAATCATGCGCGGTGCCGAACGGCACGGGCACGGCCGCCGCGAGCTTCACGTCGCAGCCAGCCGGGATTTTCCACGCCGTGCGCGCAGGGACCGAGCGAAGCTCCGCATGCGAACCGTTGAAGCTGGTCGTGACCGCCTTGTCGCCGAGTTTAAAATTGGTGACACCCTCGCCGATCGCGACAACTTCGCCCGCCGCCTGATAGCCGACGATGTGCGGCCTCGACGTCATCTGGCCGCCCTGGCGGTTCAGTGTGTCGCCACCTTCAATCGACACCGCCTCGACACGGATAATGATGCCGCCCGGATTGAGCTGCGGGTCCGGCACGTCTTCGTATTTGAAAACAGAGGGTGCACCGGTTTCGTAATAGACAGCGGCCTTCATGAGCGTTCTCCCGATAGTTGTTGGCGCGAACGCTACCCGCTACGGGGCTGTGCGCCTAGCGCTCCATTTTACAGGATTAAATGCGTGTTTGTGGCCCGGTCGCTGCGTTGGCTAAACTGCGGCCAGCCAGAACGAGGAATGTGATGTCCGCCCTGAGAGAAGCCTTCATTTGCGATGCCGTTCGCACACCCATCGGCCGCTATGCCGGCGGCCTGGCCTATGTCCGGGCCGACGATCTCGCCGCCCTGCCGATCAAGGCCCTTATGGCGCGCCACCCGCAGGCCGACTGGACCCTGGTGGAAGAGGTCTTTCTCGGCTGCGCCAATCAGGCCGGCGAGGATAACCGCAATGTCGCACGCATGGCGGCCCTGTTGTCCGGCCTGCCTGAAAGCGTGCCGGGCACAACGATAAACCGCTTGTGCGCCTCCGGTCTTGATGCCGTCGGCACGGCGGCACGTGCAGTAAAGACCGGCGAGATGAGCTTCGCGATCGCCGGTGGCGTGGAATCCATGACGCGAGCGCCGTTCGTGATGGGCAAGGCCGACAGCGCCTTCGCGCGCGCGGCGGAGAATTACGACACGACGATCGGCTGGCGCTTCGTCAATCCGAAGATGAAACAGATCTACGGCACGGACTCGATGCCGGAGACTGGCGAGAACGTCGCCGAAGCCTACCAGATCAGCCGCGCCGATCAGGACGCGTTCGCGCTGCGCAGCCAGCAGAAGGCTGGCCGCGCGCAGGCGAGCGGCTTCTTCGCTGAGGAGATCGTGGCGGTCGAAGCAAAAGACGCAAAGGGCAAGCCGGTCGCCTTCAGCGCCGACGAACATCCGCGGCCGCAAACGACGCTCGACGATCTTGCCAAGCTCAAGACGCCCTTCCGCAATCCGGGCACGGTAACGGCGGGCAATGCCTCGGGCGTGAACGATGGTGCGGCGGCAATGATCATCGCGAGCGAAGAGGCCGCCAAGCGCAACGACCTGAAGACCCGCGGTCGCATCCTCGGCATGGCGACGGCAGGTGTGGCGCCGCGCGTGATGGGCATCGGGCCGGTACCGGCGACCGAAAAGCTCATGGCGCGCCTGGGACTGAAGATAATGGACTTTGACGTCATCGAGCTTAATGAGGCGTTCGCCAGCCAGTCGCTTGCCGTGCTGCGCGGCCTTGGCTTGGCCGACGATGCCGAGCACGTGAACCCGAATGGCGGCGCGATCGCGCTGGGTCATCCGCTGGGCATGAGCGGTGCGCGGCTGGCGCTGACGGCGCTGCATCAGCTGGAGAAGACCGGCGGCAAGCGCGCACTCGCGACCTTGTGCGTCGGCGTCGGACAGGGCGTGGCGCTGGCCATCGAGCGCGTATGAGCGGCACCGTCGTCTCGGTTTCCTGCGACGACAAGCACGGCTTCTCCAAGCCGCGATGCGACAGCATCCGGCTGATTGAAGGTTTGGGCGTTGAAGGTGACGCGCATGCCGGCGTGACGGTGCAGCATCTCTCGCGCATCAAGCGCGACCCGACGACGCCCAACCTGCGCCAGGTGCATCTGATCCACGCCGAGTTGCACGACGAGATGAGCGCGAACGGCTTCCGCGTGCTGCCAGGCGACATGGGTGAGAACGTGACAACACGCGGTGTCGATCTGCTGGGCCTGCCGCTGAACGCGCGGCTGCATCTCGGCGCGCAGGCGATCGTCGAGATCAAGGGCCTGCGCAATCCCTGCTATCAGATCGACGATTTCCAGAGGGGCTTACTGAAGGAATGTCTCGACAAGGACGCCGATGGCAACCTGATCCGCAAGGCCGGCGTGATGG
>DASZCC010000466.1:0-6324 GCA_035943485.1 Rhizomicrobium sp.
GGCGATGCTGCTCTATCTCGACCAGGCGCAATCGATCGGGCCGGACTCGCCGGCCGGCAAGCTCACGCACAAGGGCCGCAACGAGAATCTGGGCCGCGAGCTGATGGAGCTCTATACGCTTGGCGTCGACGGCGGCTACACGCAGGCCGACGTCATCGCGCTGGCGAATATCCTCACCGGATGGTCGCTTGATCCGCAGGGTGGCAATGACGGCTTCGCGTTCTATCCGAACCGCCATGAGCCGGGCGACGTCACGTTGCGCGGCCGAACCTATCCATCGTCGCTGGAAGGCGGCATCCAGGCGATCCGCGATCTCGCGCGTGATCCTGCGACAGCGCGCTTCATCGCGCGCAAGATGGCGGTGCACTTCATCGCCGACGATCCGCCGAAGGAGTCCGTCGCCAGACTCGAGAAGACGTTCAACGACACGCAGGGCGATCTGCGCGCGATGGCGCACACCGTCGTCAAGGACCCCAATGCGTGGAAGCCCGGTCCGGGCAAGATGCGCAACCCGGCGGAGTACGTGACGGCGACCTATCGCCTGCTCGATCTGCCAAAGGGCGACAATGCGCAGAAGCAGGTGATGGGCGCGCTCGGCGCGGCGCGGTTGATGGGCCAAGTACCGCTCTCACCGCCGGCGCCCAAGGGCTGGCCTGACACCTCCGACGCCTGGTCCGGACCGGACGCCGTGCTCACGCGCATCGAATGGGCGCATCAGGTGGGCGCGCGGCTGCCGGCAAATGTATCCGCAGCGCCGATCGCCGACATGGGCCTCGGCCCTCTGCTTCAGCCCGACACCAGGCTCGCAATGGCGCGTGCCGAGAGCCAGAGCGACGCGCTCGCGCTTCTCATCGCCAGTCCCGAATTCCAGCGCAGGTAGTGCCATGACCACACGCCGCTCGATCCTGAAGACAATGGCCGCAGCCGGCGTACTGTCGGTGTTCGATGCTCCGGTTGGTTTCGCCTTCGCGAGCGTGCCGGGCGACCGGCGCCTGGTCGTCGTAATCCTGCGCGGCGCGCTCGACGGGCTGGCGGCCGTCCCGCCTTATGGCGACAAGGATTATTCATCCGTACGCGGATCACTAACGCTCACGACGGACGGGACGACGCCGCTGCACGACATGGACGGCTTCTTCGGCCTCCATCCGGCGCTCACCAACGTGAAGACGATGTACGACGCGAAGGAACTGGCGGTGTTCCACAATATCTGCTCGCCCTATCGCGATCGATCGCACTTTGACGGGCAGAATGTGCTCGAGACCGGTGCAACAGGACCGCATCTCCTGCAGGACGGCTGGCTCAACCGCGCTTTGAAGCCGATGGGCATGACCGACGGCACCAAGGCGCTTGCGATCGCACAGACGCCGCCGCTTCTGTTGTCCGGCCCGGCGCAAGCATCAAGCTGGATGCCGGAAGTATTGCCGGCGCCGGACGAGGCTTTCCTCGATCGCGTCAGGCTTCTCTACGCGCGCGATCCGGTTCTGTCGGCATCGCTCAACAATGCGATGAGCCTGCAACGTCAGTCGCAGTCCGCGATGGATGACACGTCACAGAAGAAGCCGGGCATGGGAAATGCCTATGGCGGCAATCTCATGCCGCTCTTCACCGGGGCAGGAAAGCTCCTGGCAGCGGATGACGGTCCGCGTGTCGCGGTGCTCGATGCCGGCGGCTGGGACACCCATTTCAACGAAGGCGCAGGAGACGGCCAGCTTGCCCGCAGGCTTCAGGCACTCGATCAGGGACTCGACGCACTCAAGACCGCGCTCGGTCCAGTCTGGCAGAAGACAGCCGTCGTTATGGCCACCGAGTTTGGTAGAACAGTGAAGCCCAACGGTTCCAACGGCACGGATCATGGAACCGGGGGCGCAGCCTTTCTGCTCGGCGGCGCGGTGGCCGGCGGCAAGGTCCATGCCGATTGGACGGGGCTGACGACGGCTGCACTTCAGGACGGCCGTGATCAGCCCGCCCGCACCGATTTGCGCGCGCTGTTTAAAGGCGTGCTGGCCGACCACATGGGTGTCGCCAATGCGTCGCTTTCGGCCCAGGTCTTTCCGGACAGCGGCGGGGCAACGCCGATCAAGGGATTGATTCGCGCCTGATATCGTCGCTTTAACGGTCAGGCCGCCCGCTTTATAGTCGCCCGGTTCAATCAAGGTCACCGATGCGACAGCGTTCCTTCCGGCTTGCCTCCTTTGCGGTGCTGGGCCTCCTTCTTTTCGTGCCCTTGGCGGCGCAGGCACAGGATGTGACCTATACGGTCAGCGGCATCCATGTGGATTCGACGGCGGCCTCCGCGACCGCGGCGCAGACGATCGCGATCGAGGGTGGGCGCGGCAAGGCATGGGACACCCTCTATCGCCGTCTGGCGCAGCAGAGCGACTGGGGCAAGCAGCCGAAGCTTCAGGGTCCCGACCTGGAGCATCTCTTCCGCGGCTACACCGCACACAACGAGAAGCGTTCGACGACGCGCTACGTCGCAGACATCACCTACATCTTCAGCCCGGGTGCCGTCGGACGCGTCATGGCCAAAGTGTCGTCGGCCTACGCGATGACGTCATCTGCCCGCCGCATTCTGATCATTCCGCTTTCTCCGGGTTTCGATCCTGATGGCAGCTGGGCAGAGACATTTGCCAGCCCGCGCTTCCAGGGCAGTGCGGTACCATTCACGGTGCCCGGCACGGCAGACAAGGACACGCTGAACAAACTGAAATTCGACACCGCCGGTTGGCCTGACGTGCAGAAGGCGGCCAGCCGCATCCGCGCCGCAGAAGCGGTGTTCGTTCTGGCTACGGTGAACGGCAAGGTTCTGGATCTCCAGCTCAAGCGTGTCGGCGCGTTTGAGCAGCCGACGCTGGCAACGGCGCAGGTGCCATTGCAGCGCAACGCCACGGAGACCTATCCCGCTGCAGCCGATGCCTCCGTGAAGGCGATCGAGGATATGTTCAAGGCCAAGGCAGCGATCGCCGCGGGCATAAAGAACCGCCTGACCGCGGACATGCATATCAACTCCCTCGAGCAATGGGCGGCGATGCAGAACGCAATGACCTCTGTCACCAACGTCACGGGCGTGCAGGTCATGGCCATGGACATCGGTTTGGTACGTGTCGCCATCTCGTTCATGGGCACAACGGACCAGCTCCGCGATGCTCTTGCGCCCGCCGGCTTGGCGTTGACCAAGGACGGCGACAGCTGGGCGCTAGCCTCTGCACCGCCGCCGCCCAAACCCAGTACAGCGTCGAACACGCCATGAACGCGCTGCTCCGCCAGTTCCCGAATGTGCTGACCGCGATCCGCGTGCTTCTGGCACCGCTGACAGCATGGTTCCTGCTGCGGGGCAATTATGCGGAAGCGCTGGGTGTGTTCGCGATCGCCGGTGCGAGCGACGCGGTAGACGGGTTCCTCGCCCGCCGCTTCGGGCTCGTGTCGCGCTTCGGAGAGTATCTCGATCCGGCCGCCGATAAGCTGCTGATGACCATCTGCTTCGTGACGCTCGCCATGCTTCAGGTCGTGCCGATCTGGCTGGCTGCGATCATCATCGGCCGCGACGTGGCCATTGTGCTCGGTGTCGGATTGGCGCGGTTGCTTTCGCTTCCGGTCAAGATCGCGCCGCTGATGATCGGCAAGGTGTCGACTGTCGTTCAGGTCGTCTATATCGGTCTTGTCCTGTTGTTGCTGTCGCTGAAGATCGATGTGCCGCCGCTGACGCAGGCCGCAGCCGTCGTGACGGCCGGCGTGACGGCACTTTCGTGGTTCGCGTACGGCCAGCTGCTGCTGAAGGCGATCGCCATCGGTCGCCGCACGGCCTGAGCACTTGCCGTCGCAACTCATTCTTCCGCTCCATACTGCTCCCGCGCTGGGACGTGCCGATTTCATCGTCGGGCCCGGCAATGCAGAAGCAGTGGCTTTCATCGACTCCTATCCCGGCTGGGCCGCACCAGCGGCAGCACTTGTCGGTCCGCCGGGTTCGGGCAAGTCGCATCTGACGGCCGCCTGGGCGGCGATCTCGGGCGCCATCGTGATCGATGCATCCCGTCTCGATGAACGAGCGGCCGCCGCGCTCACACCGGGTGCGCCGGTCGCTATCGAGAATGTCGACGCCGCACCAGGCACCAGTCACGAGGCGGCGCTGTTCGCCTTGTTCAACGCCGGCGGCCCGATGCTCCTGACGGGGAGGGAGGCACCGCGCGACTGGCCAGTCCTTCTTCCTGATCTGGGGTCGCGGTACGCCGCTTTGCTGGCGTTCACGCTTTGGCAACCTGACGATGCACTTCTTGCTTCGATCGCGCGCAAGTTGTTCACCGACCGGCAACTGGATGTGCCTCAGACTGTAATCCAGCGCATGTTGCGTTCCGTCGAGCGTTCTCCGGCCGCCATCCGGGACTTTGTCGCCCGGGCGGACGCGCGAGCTTTGGCGGAGAAGCGCCCTATTACGGCCGCCCTGGTGAGCGATATGCTGGCCGAGGGCGGCGGAGATTTGTCATAACAGGGTCTTGGGGGATGGTTATCCTGACCCCGGGATCGAGGTAACTGCCTGATGTCTAACCCGAATATCGATACCGACCTCGAGGAAGAGACCGAGTTCGAGGAAGCGGAGGCTGCCGAGGCTGCGATACGCGAGGCCGGTCCGGCCATCGATCCCACGTCGCCCGAGCGGTTCGTGAACCGGGAGCTGTCCTGGCTAGCCTTTAATCGCCGTGTTCTGGAAGAGGCCCGCAATCCGCGCCATCCGGTGCTGGAGCGTCTGCGCTTCCTCTCGATCTCGGCCTCGAACCTCGACGAGTTCTTCATGGTCCGCATCGCCGGCCTGCGCGGCATGGTGAAAGCGGGCGTGGCCACGCAGTCGGCTGATGGGCTCACGCCTGCCGAACAGCTGAACCAGGTCGAAACTGCCGCCAAGGATCTCATCAGTGATCAGCAGGCGCTGTGGACGCCGCTGAACAACGAGCTGCGCGAAGCCGGGATCATCGTGCTCGAGCCGGACGAGTTGTCTGCCGACGACCGCAAATTCCTGTCCGACCGCTTTGCCGAACAGATTTTCCCAGTGCTGACGCCGCTGGCGATTGACCCGGCGCACCCGTTCCCGTTCATTCCCAATCTCGGCTTTACGCTGGCCATGCGCCTGACGCGCGCGAAGGACGGCAAGACCGTCACCGCGCTGGTGCCGATCCCGCCGCTGCTGACGCGCTTTATTCGTCTGCCGGATGCCGGCAAGGCGGCGCGCTTCCTGCCGCTGGAAAAGGTAATCGCCCTCAACGTCGACAAGCTGTTCCCTGGTCACACCGTCGACAGCTCCGGCGTCTTCCGCATCCTGCGCGACAGCGATGTGGAGGTTGAGGAAGAAGCCGAAGATCTCATGCTGTTGTTCGAGTCGCTGCTGAAGCGCCGGCGCCGTGGCAGCGTGATCCACATGAAGGTCTCCAAGTCCATGCCGGACGACCTTCGCGAGTTCATCGCCGACCATCTGGATCTCGACAATCAGGACCTCGTCATCATCGATCACATGTTGGGTCTGTCCGACCTGACCAAGCTGATCCTGGACGAGCGGCGCGATCTGCAGTTCAAGCCCTATGTCGCGCGCTTCCCGGAGCGCATCCGCGATCATGGCGGCGATTGCTTCGCGGCGATCCGGGAGAAGGACATCATCGTCCATCACCCGTTCGAGAGCTTCGACGCGGTGGTGCAGTTCATCCGTCAGGCCGCGGCCGATCCGAACGTCGTGGCGATCAAGCAGACACTCTACCGCACGTCGTCGGACAGCCCGATCGTGTCGGCGCTTATCGAGGCCGCGGAGTCCGGCAAGTCGGTGACCGCGCTGGTCGAGCTCAAGGCGCGCTTCGACGAGGCCGCGAACATCAAATGGGCGCGCGATCTGGAACGCGCCGGCGTGCAGGTGGTCTATGGCTTCATCGAACTGAAGACCCACGCCAAAGTCAGCCTTGTCGTGCGCCGCGAAGCCGGAACGCTGCACTCCTACGTGCATTTTGGCACCGGCAACTATCACCCGAACACCGCGCGCATTTATACAGACCTGTCGCTGTTCAGTGCCGATCCGGCGCTGGGGCGCGATGCAGCGCAGCTGTTCAACTACATCACCGGCTATGCCGAGCCGACCGCGCTCGAGAAGATCGCGATCTCGCCGATCAGCCTGCGCGGGCGTCTGATCGACAACATCCAGCAGGAGATGGTGCACGCCCAGGCGGGCCGGCCCGCCGCGATCTGGATCAAGCTCAACTCGCTGGTCGATTCCCACATGATCGACGCGCTCTACAAGGCCAGCCAGGCCGGCGTGCGCATCGAGCTGGTGATTCGCGGCATCTGCTGTCT
>DASZCC010000467.1:0-4364 GCA_035943485.1 Rhizomicrobium sp.
CGCCTTGTCGGTCTCGATCTCGGCCAGGATGTCTCCGGACTTGACCGTGTCGCCTTCCTTCACCAGCCACTTGGCAAGCTTGCCCTCTTCCATCGTGGGCGAAAGCGCAGGCATGAGGATTTCAATGGACATCGGTCAGGCCAGCACGTCGGTATAAAGCTCTGCCGCATCCGGCTCGGGACTGTCGGTCGCGTATTCGGCCGCGGCGTTCACGATCGCACGCGTGTCCTTGTCCATCGCCTTGATCTCATCCTCGGTGATGAGCTTGGCGGCGAGCAGCTTCTGTCCCAGGTGATCGATCGGATCGCGTTTCTCGCGCACGGCGGTGACTTCCTCGCGCGTGCGGTACTTCGCAGGGTCAGACATCGAATGACCGCGATAGCGGTAGGTCTTCATCTCAAGGATTGTTGGCCCGTTGCCGGCGCGGCACCATTCGATCGCCTTGCGCCCTGCCGCCTGCACCGCCTCGACATCCATGCCGTCGACCTGCTCGCCCGGAATGTTGAACGAGGAGCCGCGCTTGTAGAAATGCGTCTCGGCGCTGGAGCGCTCGACGCTCGTGCCCATCGCGTATTGGTTATTCTCGATCACATAGACGACCGGGAGCTTCCAGAGCTCCGCCATGTTGAAGGACTCGTAGACCTGGCCCTGGTTGGCGGCGCCATCGCCAAAGTACGTGACACAGATCTTGTCGTTGCCGCGGTACTTGTTCGCGAATGCGATGCCGGTTCCGAGCGGAACTTGCGCGCCGACGATGCCGTGGCCGCCGAAGAAGTTCTTCTCGCTCGAGAACATATGCATCGAGCCGCCCTTGCCCTTTGAGTAGCCGGCGGAGCGGCCCGTCAGCTCGGCCATGACACCTTTGGGATCCATGCCGCAGGCCAGCATATGGCCGTGGTCGCGATAGGCGGTGATCACCTGATCACCTTCGCGCTGCGCGGCCGTCATACCCACCACAACGGCCTCTTGCCCGATGTACAGGTGGCAGAAGCCGCCGATCAGACCCATGCCGTAGAGTTGTCCGGCCTTCTCCTCGAAGCGGCGGATCAGGAGCATGTCGCTGTAGAATTTGCGCAGGACGCCGCTGTTGGAACCTTCGCCGGAAGGTGGTGGCGAAACCGACTGTGGGGCGCTCATGTTCTGCGACCTTCGGGTACGTCCGGGCTTTGGAAAAGCATGGCGCGTTGTGGCAAGCGGCGCCTTTTTTGGCAAGCGTTGACCGCTTGTCAGGCCTAGTTACGCGGTCTTGTCACGCCGATGACGCCTTGGGAGCCTTCCATCAGCTGCGTGCGCTGCAGCTCCTCGACAAGATCAGGATCGCCGGCGTCCATCAGGGAGATACGATGTTGCAAACGGCTCCGGATGGCGTCCGCCTGGGCGAGCTGCTCCTTCTGGACGTCGAGTTGCGCCTCGGTCGTCTGGAACGCGATTAGGCCCCGGTCGCCCCAGATTGCGTAGTAGCCAAAATAGGCCACCACGGCGTAGGTGATTGCCGGCAGGATTGGCAGACTAAATGTACGCAGCACGCTTCGCCTGATTCGCATGACACGAACGAATCACAGACTGATTCGCACGGTCAAGTACTAAATGGTTAAACCCGAAAGAGCGCCGGCATCTCGCGAAAGGACAGGCGTTTCCTCGCGCTGTGCCTCACCTGCAGAATCTCCACGTCCTCACGGACTCGGTAGTAAACCAAATACGGGTAAGGCCAAACATGAAACTGTCGTACTCGACGCCTGCGCGAGATGAGGCGCCCTACATTGGGCGTTTTGGAAAAGAGTTCGAATACCTCGTCCAGGCGGCTTAGGACGTTCAGAGCGCCGGTTTCACTCTCGGCCGCTATACTGCGATCGATTTCCTTGATCTGCCGCCGCGCGCGATCCGAGATGCGAACCCTGATCAACGGACGCGTGCGAATAACGCCGCGACTTCCTCGTCTGAAATAAACTCGCCGCGATCCGCTTCTGCGATCGCTTCATCCAGCTCCGCTTCTTCCTCGGGCGACAGTTCTTCGTCGCCTGCGCCGATCTGGCCTTCTATGGACAGTAGCATAGCTGCAGCCAGCTCCTGTTGTTCATCTGGCCAGAACCGTACGCGTTCGAGAACTGCTTCGATCTGCTCTTTGGTCATAAAGCAGGCCCTATGCTCTTTCGTCATCACTGTCAGTTAGCACAAAACGCTCAGCGGCGCAGCACGCTTTTTCCGGCGTAGACGGCCTGGTCGCCGAGCTGTTCCTCGATGCGCAGGAGCTGGTTGTACTTCGCAAGCCGGTCGGAGCGCGCCAGCGAGCCGGTCTTGATCTGTCCGCAATTCGTGGCGACGGCGAGGTCGGCAATCGTGCTGTCCTCGGTTTCGCCGGAGCGGTGGGACATCACGGCGCGATAGGCGTTGCGATTGGCGGTGTCGACGGCGTCCAGCGTCTCGGTCAGCGAGCCGATCTGGTTCACCTTCACCAGGATCGCGTTGCCGACGCCCTTCTGGATGCCCTCGACCAGCCGCTTTGTGTTGGTGACGAACAGATCGTCGCCCACGAGTTGCACCGTCTTGCCCAGCGCCCTGGTGATGCCGGCCCAGCCATCCCAGTCGTCCTCCGCCATACCGTCCTCGATCGAGGCGATCGGATACCGTTTGCAGAGATCCTCGTAGACTTTGACCATACCGGCGGGATCCAGCGTCTTGCCTTCGCCTTCAAGGACATACTTGCCGTCTTTGAAGAACTCGGTCGAAGCCGGATCGAGCGCCAGCATCACGTCATCGCCCGGCTTGTAGCCCGCCTTCTCGATCGACTTCATCACGAAGGCCAGCGCCTCGTCGGCGCTCTTCAGGTTCGGCGCGAAGCCGCCCTCGTCTCCGACGTTCGTGTTGTGACCGGCGTCGTGCAGCGCCTTCTTCAGCGTGTGGAAAATCTCGGCGCCCATCCGCAGCGCTTCGCGGAAGGTCGGCGCGCCGACCGGCATGATCATGAATTCCTGGAAGTCGATCGGGTTGTCGGCATGCACGCCGCCATTGACGATGTTCATCAGCGGCACCGGAAGCGTGTTCGCCTTCGCACCGCCGACATATCGGTAGAGCGGCAGGTTCGCCGCCTGCGCTGCCGCCTTGGCAATCGCGAGCGAAACGCCGAGAATCGCATTCGCCCCGAGCCGCGCCTTGTTCGGCGTGCCGTCGAGCTTGATCATGAGATTGTCGAGGCGGATCTGGTCCTCGGCTTCCATGCCGCACAACGTGTCGAAGATTTCACCATTCACCGCGGCGACGGCTTTCTCGACGCCCTTGCCGCCATAGCGCTTGCCGCCATCGCGGAGTTCCACCGCCTCATGCGCGCCGGTAGAAGCGCCGGAAGGCACGGCGGCGCGGCCGGACGAGCCGTCTTCCAGATGGACATCAACCTCGACGGTAGGGTTGCCACGGCTGTCGAGAATCTCGCGGCCGATGATGTCGACGATCGCAGTCATTTGTACTCCGTCATGGAAACGCCCGATTGAACCTGCTTTAAGGGATCGGTGGAGCGCCGACAAGCATGCGACGGATAGGCTTATCCGTAGCGTTAAATGCATCTCTACAGGAGCTCACGAATGTCCTTTTCCCGAATCCTGCTCGCGGCTGCGGCCGTGGCATGTCTGGCCGGCAGCGCGTCGGCACAGACGCCCGCCGAGAACGCCGCGCAGTCCCCACCTCCCGCCGGCGGCGGCATGGGCGGCGGCGGTCACGGCATGATGCGCGGCATGTTCACGCCTGAAGAACGCATGATGCTGATGGCCGACATGCACAAGGCGACGGCCAACATGAACGACGATCAGAAGCAGGCCTATCGTCAGCAACAGCGTCAGCAATTCATGGCGATGAGCGACGCCGACCGCGCCAAGTACAAGGCCGGTCTCGACGCCCGCTGGGCTGCCCTGCCGCCTGACCAGAAGGCCGCGATCCAGCAGCGCATGCAGGACTTCATGGCCAAGCGCGCCCAGGGCGACGGCGGCGGGCAGTAACACCCGTCATCCGAATCCGCTAAGCTTCCTCCTAAAGCTCCCGCGCGGCCTGTGCTGCGCGGGAGATTTCACAACAAGGGGGCAAACGTCATGGCCATGGTTCCGGCAACTATCCTGAGCGCGGCAGTCACAATTCTCGCCGTGCTGTTCATGATCTACTGCATGTTCAATGTCGGCCAAATGCGCAGCAAGCATGGCGTCAAGGCGCCGGCCACGACCGGACCTGTCGAATTCGAAAGCGCCGTCCGCGTCCAGGAGAACACCGTCGAACAGGCGCTGATGTTCCTGCCCCTGCTGTGGGTCGCGACGATCTACTTTCGCACGCTGGGCTGGCTGCCGCCGCTGTTTGGTCTCATCTGGGTCATCGGCCGTGTCGTT
>DASZCC010000468.1:0-1815 GCA_035943485.1 Rhizomicrobium sp.
TCGCGAGCAGGAAGATCACGATGAACACATAAGCCAGCGGCGTCGCGAAATAGGCCGCGAACTCACGCTTGAAGATCGGCCAGATCATCCTCATGCCGCGCTCGCCCGCTTCGCGTCATGCGTGGTGATGGCGCGGAACACCTCGTCGAGCCGTCCCGCTTCGGCGTAGAGCTCCTTGACGTCCCACTTCTCCTGCACCGCCAGCACGCTTACATCCTCGACCGGAAGCGACCCCTTGCGCGGGAATGCCGTCAGCGTGGCGAGCGCACCCGCCGTGGAGACTTCGACACTGGCGACGCTCGGCAGGGATCGGAGCCTTGCGGCTGCCGCATCCGCCTGCGCCGCCGGAAGAACAAGCGTGACCGCGTTGTGGAAGCGCGATCGTGCAAGCAACTCGCCGGGCGTCCCGTCCGCCACGATCTGTCCACGATCGATGATGACGGCGCGAGTGCAGATCGCTTCCACCTCTTCCAGAAGATGCGTCGAGACGATGATCGCCTTCTCGGCCGCCATGCCGCGGATCAGCGTTCGCACCGCGTGCTTCTGGTTGGGATCAAGCCCGTCCGTCGGCTCGTCCATGATGAGGACCGGCGGATCGTGCAGGATCGCCTGCGCAAGACCGACGCGCCGTTTGAAACCTTTCGACAGCGTCTCGATCGGCTGATCCAGCACGCCGCTGAGTTCCGTCTTGGCGATGGCAGCATCGACGCGCAATTTCGCCTCGGCGCCGGAGAAGCCACGCACCTCGGCGATGAAGCGCAGGAATTGCTGGGCCGTCATGTCGCCATAGGCAGGCGCGCCCTCGGGGAGATATCCGATCGCGGATTGCGCGGCGCGTTCCTCGGTCTCGATGTCGTGGCCGCAGACGCGCACACGTCCCGATGTCGGCGCGAGATAACCTGTAATCATTTTCATGGTTGTGGATTTGCCGGCGCCATTCGGCCCCAGGAACCCCAGCACCTCGCCCTTCCGGACGGAAAGGGAAAGATTGGAAACAGCGGTGAAAGGCCCGAACCGCCTGGTCAGTCCTTCGATTTCAATCATGGAATCCGGCGCAGAATGAGCCCCGATTTGCTTAGAGAATTCATTCCCCGCCTGCAAGTTAGCTTCCTTTCAGAGAGGGGAACACGATTCGCCGTCAGCGTGTTTGTTACGGGCGGATGCCTCGCTATCATGGCGGGACGTTGATGATGTTCCCGGAGTTGTGATGTTTGATGGAAAGCTGATCCAGCGCGCGGCGGTCACCGGCATCGTTCTTCAGATAGCGATGATCGTCATCGGCCACTACATCGCCTGGGTGCGCGCGAACGCGTGGGAATTCGGCGGCATGATGATCTCCGGACTCGCCGGCCTGTTCTATGCGCGTGATTTTGCGAAGGGTTATGCGAAGGGCGCGCTCGGCGGCGCGATCGTGGGCGGCACGGCCGGCCTGATCGCGGTGTGTGTCGCGAACATCCTTCAGGACGAGCCGCTGATCGCCATCCCAGTCGCTACGGCCGTCACCACGCTCACCGGCGCGATCGGCGGTTTGTTCGGCCAGATGGGCGCGAATATCCGGAAGCTCAACGCTTGAGTTGATTTTGATGATTTGTTGATTATAGTGACGGAACACCGGACCGGAGGAATTTGATGGGCCGTTTCGTAAAAGCCACCGACGCGCTGATGGACTACCTGACGAAGACCGGCGCGCGCGAGACGCCGGCGCAGATCCGCTGCCGCGAAGAAACCGCGAAGATGCCGATGGCGATGATGCAGATCGCGCCGGAGCAGGGCGCCTTCCTCGCCGTCCTGACCAAGCTCACCAACGCCCGCTTC
>DASZCC010000469.1:0-7341 GCA_035943485.1 Rhizomicrobium sp.
CGTCCAGAGACTGGCATAGCTTGCTGCCTTGCGCGCGACATTGGCAGCTTGCTTGACACGGGTCTCGGCAGCGCCGAGCACCGCGTTCACACGATCCATTGCGTCGGCATGCGAGAGGCCTGTCTCACGTGAGACCAGCGCGGCCAGGCGAACCTGATCGTCAGGCGCCGTGCTCATCGTCAGCAGGCTCGCGTCCACAATGCGGCTTGCCTCATCACGCGCAGGAACGTCCGCCACAACTCCGAACGATGCGCCGACAGGACGATACAGCTTGTCGACGATATAGGCGGTCGGCTCGGCGGTGGCTGACTTTCCCGTGTTGCCATAAAGAGCGGCGGTGGCCGCTCCCGTTGTCGTCGCGGTTGCGCCGGCAATGCCGACGATAGCGAGCGTGATCAGCGCGGTGGCAGCCCACACCGCAAAGCCATGCGCTTCGGCCCGGAATTCTTCCTGCGTCTTGCTTTCATACAAGCGGCCGAGAATGCGTCCGACGACATGACCGCCGACAGCCAGACCGAAGGCCTGCGCAACGACGAAGTAGATCGCGCCGCCCGTCAGAAAGGTGGGAAGCGTTGGTCCGGCGTGCGTGACAGGGTTGACCAGAAGCAGACCGAAGCCTGCACCGAGCACAAGAAGAGCGAACGTGACCGCTGTCGCGATCATGCCGCCTGCGATGACGAGGCCCCACGAGAAGCGGTACCCCGTATTCTCTTCGCCGTTGCCGGCGACTACGAGCGTGTCAGTCATGGTCATGCGTGACCGGTGAGAAGCCAGAGAATGATGATGAGCGGGATCGGGATTCCGATGACCCAGAGAAGTATCGAGCGCATGTGCGTTCCCCCGTTAGAGTTGGGTTGAGAACGACACCGCAGGAACAAGGTTCCCTAGGCTGCCAGCGCTTTGCGCAGCGCGCCTTCGATGGCGGCGATCTCGAACGGCTTCTGCACGATGCTGCGGGAAGACCAGCGGGCCTCCACGCGCCCATAACCGGTGGTGAACAGAAACGGGATGCCGAGGCTCTCGAGCCGCTCTGCCACGGGATACGAAAGTTCGCCGCCGAGATTCAAATCCAGGATGGCGATTTGCGGGGATCGTACGTCTATCGCCGTCAGCGCTTCGGCGATCGTCGCGGCGTGGGCAATGTTCATCGCGCCGAGCTCATCCATCATGTCTTCAAGCATGAAGGAGATGATCGCCTCATCCTCGACGATCAGTACGGTTTTTCCGTTGAGAAGTAGACCGGCGGACTCGCTCACCATGGTGCTGCGTACTACTGCGGCAGCGCGATATCCATCGTGCAATGAACGCCCGAAGGATTGAAGTCCAGCGAAGCAGCCCCCCGTAGCTCATTGACGACAGTGCGCTCGAAGAGACGTGTGCCAAAGCCGCGGCGCGACAGTTCGGTCACCGCAGGTCCGCCCTGTTCGCGCCAGTCCAGATGCAGGCGCCCGTCAAAAACCTGCCAGTACAGGTCGACGGAGCCTTCCGAGACCGACAGCGCGCCATGCTGCACGGCGTTCGTCAGCAATTCGTGCAAAACCATCGCAAGCGAAAGCGCAATCCGCGGCGGCAGAGACGTCGATGGACCGTCGATCCGGACGTGTTTGTGATCGGGTGTGCAGATCACGCGCGCGATATCCAGCAGATCTGCCGATTCCCATTGCGTGCGCGTTAGAAGGTCGTGCGTACGGCTCAAGGCCAGAAGGCGCAATTCGAAGGCGCGCGCGGCAACGCCGGCCGTGCTTCCAAGCGTCTGGGAGGCCAGAGACTGAACGGTTGCCAGTGTATTCTTCACGCGATGATTCAACTCATCCACCAACGATCGCTGCTGGCGCTGGGCGATCGTCAGTTCTGAGATGTCCTGAATGCAGCTGAGCGCGCCGACAAGATTGCCGGCTTCGTCAAACAGCGGCTCGACATTGGCGAGGACATTGAGGCGCGTTCCGTCCGGGCGCTCGACGATCACTTCGCGATCGCGCACAGGCGCCGCGCTCGAAATCGCAGTCGCCACGGGTCCACGTGAGAAATCGAGACGCGTGCCGTCCGGTTCGTACATCCGATACGCGCCGCAAAAGCGTGTCGATGCGTCGCCAAGAGCTGGCTTATGGCCCCAGAGCTGAGCGGCGCGGCTGTTGAACTGGATCAGAATGCCCTTGTGATCGCAGGTGTGGACGCCCAGCGGCAGACATTCGATCAGGGCGGTCGGCGAACGCACCAGACGCTCAAGCGCAAGCGAGGCGACAGGCCTCGAATTCTCTTGCGGGTAATCGTGTGCGCTGGACATGTCTGCCCCGGGTACTCCTGGTGATGGACAACGCGGGACTGTCACGGCCGTTCCCATTAACCCTTTGATCCCAAACGTGAGCGAATCAGAATGGTTGTAGAAGGCAGCCGTGCGCCATCGGAAAGCCGCACAACGCCTGCAAATACACCAACCTTGAAGCCCTCCGGCCGCGCCTCTAGGTTCAATGGGCTGACCCACTCTCCAGGCCGATGGACATAAAGAACGACGTTATCGCCGCGATCGGCCACACCCCGCTGATCCGGCTCAACCGGGCAAGCGACCTCACCGGCTGCGAGATCCTCGGCAAGGCCGAGTTCATGAACCCTGGCCAGTCGGTGAAGGACCGGGCAGCGTTGTTCATTGTTCAAGACGCCATCCGGCGCGGCGTGCTTCGCCCCGGCGGCGTGATTGTAGATGGCACTGCTGGAAACACTGGCATAGGTCTGGCTGTGGTTGGCAATGCACTGGGATTTCGCAGCGTGATCGTAATCCCCGATACCCAGAGTCAGGAGAAAAAGGACGCGCTGCGGCTCCTGGGTGCTGAGCTGATCGAAGTGCCCGCGGTGCCATATCGCGATCCGAACAACTACGTGAAGGTGTCCGGCCGCATCGCCGAGGAACTGGCGAGGACCGAGCCGCATGGCGCGATCTGGGCCAACCAGTTCGACAATGTCGCGAACCGCCAGGCCCACATCGAAGGTACCGGTCCGGAAATCTGGCACCAGACGAACGGCCGCGTCGACGGATTCACTTGCTCGGTCGGAACGGGTGGCACACTCGGCGGTGTCGCGATTGCGCTCAAGCAGAAGACGCCGAACGTCAAGATCGCAGCGGCGGATCCGCTGGGAGCTGCGATCTATTCCTTGATCAAGACCGGCGAACTCACGTCACACGGAAGTTCAATTACCGAAGGCATAGGGCAGAACCGGGTCACGGCCAATCTGGAAGGCGCCCCGATCGACGACGCCTATGAGATTTCGGACGCGGAGGCCTTGCCGTTGATCTTTGACCTGCTGCAGCACGAAGGCCTGTGCATGGGCGGATCGACGGGTATCAACGTCGCCGGTGCTATCCGCATGGCGAGGGAGATGGGCCGCGGCCACACCATCGTCACTATCCTTTGTGACTATGGTACGCGTTACCAGAGCAAGCTGTTCAATCCGGCATTCCTGCGCTCCAAAGATCTGCCGGTGCCGGAATGGCTGGCCGCAACAAGACCACCGATCAAGGTGCCGTTCCAGAAATGACCACGCCCTACCCGCTTGTATCGACCGAATGGCTCGCCAGCCGCATCAACGCACCTGATATCCGCGTCGCCGATGCATCTTGGTATCTGCCCCAGGCCAATCGCGATCCGCGCGCCGAATACGCTGCCGCCCACATCCCGCGCGCCGTGTTCTTCGACATCGAGGACCTCTCCGACGAGAAGGTGGACCTGCCCCACATGCTGGCGCCGGCGCCGAAATTCGCCAGCCGCATGCGCAAGCTTGGTCTGGGTGATGGAAACCTGATCGTCGTCTACGACACCGCCGGCGTCTACGCCTCACCGCGCGCCTGGTGGATGCTTCGCGCCATGGGACATGAGGACGTCGTGGTGCTCGATGGCGGCCTGCCCAAATGGCAGCGCGAGAAGCGCCCGCTGGAGGACATGTCCGCCACGCCGTTCGCGCGCCATTTCACCGCGAGACCCAACAACGCGCTGATCCGCGACATCCGGCAGATGAAGGCCAATCTCGACTCGCGTGTGGCGCAGGTCATCGACGCGCGGGGTATCCCCCGGTTCCGCGCGATCGAACCGGAGCCGCGGCCCGGCGTGCGCGGTGGCCATATCCCCAGCAGCCTCAATGTTCCGTATACGGAGCTGACGGAAGCGGACGGGACGCTCAAATCCGCCGACGCCCTCAAGGCCGTTTTCGCAAGTCACAAGGTCGACCTGACGAAGCCGATCGTCACCAGCTGCGGCTCGGGTATCACTGCCTCGATCCTGATGCTGGCGCTCGACGTCGCAGGTGCCTCCGATGTCGCGCTCTATGACGGGTCGTGGGCGGAATGGGGCGCGTCCGACGCACCGGTGGAGACCGGCCCATGAAGGGAGAAAGCGGCCGCCGCATCCCGATGGTCGTGACCTTCCTGGACATGAAGGCCAAACCGTCGGCACTGCCGCCGCCCACGCCGCGCGGCAAGGTTGCAATCCTGAAGGCCACGGAACCGCCAAACCATTTCTATCGCTATCTCTACGACACGATCGGCGACGACTATTATTGGGTCGATCGCAGGAAATTGAACGCCGAAGCGTTGAAGACGATCATCACCCATCCGGACAATGAACTTTTTGTCCTTTATTCCGACGGCAGCCCGGCCGGCATGGCAGAGCTCGACATGCGCGATCCAACCACGGGACAGCTCGCATATTTCGGATTGATGCCGGATGCCATAGGAAAACGATTAGGATATTTCTTTCTCTACCATGCCGTGATGAATGCCTGGATACGTCCGATCTCGCGGCTGCTCGTGAACACCTGCACGCTGGATCATCCGCGCGCGCTGCCCCTCTATCAGCGGCTTGGCTTCGTCCCCTATTCGCGCGAAGACCGTTACATCGAACTGCCCTGACCCGGCATTTGCTTTCATCCGACTGTCATGCTGATTTGCAGCGGGGCCGATAGGCAGAACATTGCATGAGCACAATTGACGTCGCTCCGGACGCAAAGGCTGAAAAGACCTGGTTCGGACATCCCAGCGGGCTGACCTATCTGTTCGGCACCGAAATGTGGGAGCGGTTCTCCTATTACGGCAACCGCGTCCTGCTGCCGATCTTCCTTACCGGCTATCTGCTGCTTCCGGGCCGTGCCGAACACGTCATCGGCTCGCAGGCGATCAAAAGCTTCTTCGAGTGGCTGTTCGGGCACAGCCTGGGCATCCAGCCGCTGCAATCGGCGATTTACGGCACCTACACGGCGCTAGTCTATTTCACGCCGCTGATCGGCGGCTTTCTCGCGGACCGCTTCTTCGGGCGGCGCTACACCGTGGTGGTCGGTGGCATCTTGATGGCGATCGGCCAGTTCATGATGACAGTTGATGCCTATTTCTACATCGCGCTCGGCTTCATGATCGTCGGCAATGGCGCGTTCAAGCCGAATATCTCGACCCAGGTTGGCGGCCTCTACAAGCCCGGTGATCACCGCATCGACCGCGCCTACTCCATCTTCTATGTCGGTATCAACGTTGGCTCGCTGCTGGGCCAGATCGTCTGCGGCACGCTGGGCGAAAAGGTGAACTGGCACTACGGCTTCGCGGCCGCCGGCGTCGGCATGCTGATCGGGACCGTGATCTATCTCTTCGCGATGCGCGAACTGCCGCGTGAGACGGTTCGAGCCAAGACCGACAAGACCCCCGTGCCCGCCCGCGCGCCGTTCATGCGGGACGACTGGATCGCGATGGCCATTCTCATTCTTCTGTTCATCCCAGGCTGCCTTTTCTGGGCGACTTACGAGCAGTCCGGCAACACAATCGAGATCTGGACGCGCGACTATGTCGATCGCAGCGTCAATCTCGGCTTCACGAGTTTCACGATCCCTGTGACGATGCTGCAGAACGTCAATCCGTTCTTCATCTTCACGCTCACACCGCTGATCCTGATCTACTGGCGGCGGCAGGAGCTTAAGGGCAGTGAACCGTCTGCTGTCACCAAAATGGCACTGGGCTGTGGGTTAGTGGCCTTGTCATACGTGTTTCTGGCAGCCGTGCAGCACTTCTACGGAGGCCAGCATGTGAGCTGGGTGTTCGCTGTTGCCTACTTCTTCATTCTGACGGTCGGCGAACTCTACTTCTCTCCGGTCGGCCTCTCGCTCTACGCCAAGGCCGCGCCGCCGCAGATCGCAGGCTTCATGATGGCTGTGTTCCTTGCGACGTCGAGCCCCGGCAATTTCATGGCCGGCATCCTCGGCACGTACTGGACGGGAATGGACAAGGTCTCGTTCTTCCTAATGATCGCGGCAATCATCGGAGCGACCGTACCTGTGATCTATGCGTTCCGCGCGCCGATCGAGCGCATTCTTGCGAAGCGGCGTGCGATCGAGAACGGCAATCCGATGGCCTCACCGCATGTGGTCGAACCGCCGGGCTAGGCGATGTCACGGGACGAGAAGAAAGACACGACGCTCACAAGCGCAGGCCGCAAGACCAGGGCGCATGTCGGCGTCGTGAACACGCCGGTCTACCGCGCGTCGACGATCCTCTATCCCGATCTCGCCGCGCTTGATGCGCATGCGATGCCGTTCACCTACGGCCGGCATGGCAATCCAACAACCCAGAGCCTCGAAGAGGCGATTGCCCAGCTGGAAGGCGCGGCGGCCGTCTCGCTCGTGCCGTCAGGGCTAGGCGCCGTGACGTCCGCGATCCTGTCGGTGTGCAGCGCCGGCGATCATTTGCTCATGGTCGACACCTGCTACGCGCCGACACGCATCTTCTGCGACAAGCTGCTGAAACGCATGGGCGTCCAGACCACCTTCTACGACCCGCTGATCGGCGCCGGCATCGCTGCGCTGTTCAAGCCGAACACCAAGGCTGTGTTCTGCGAGAGCCCGGGGTCCCTCACCTTCGAGGTCCAGGACGTGCCCGCCATCGCGGCAGCCGCCCACGCGCACGGCGTGTCCGTGCTGCTCGACAACACCTGGGCGACGCCGTTGTTCTTCAACGCGTTGGCACACGGTGCGGATCTCTCGATCCAGGCTGTGACGAAGTACATCGGCGGCCACGCCGATGTGATGATGGGCTACGTCGCGGCAAACGAAAGCCACGCCCAGCGCATCGCGGACTTCCACCGCCAGTTCGGGCTTTATGTGAGTGGCGATGATGCATTCCTCGCGCTGCGCGGCCTGCGCACCCTCGCCGTCCGCCTTAAACGACATGAAGAGACGGCCCTTCGGCTCGCGCTCTGGCTGAAGGACCGGCCGGAGGTCGCGCGTGTGCTTTACCCCGCTCTCGACAGTGATCCGGGGCACGCGATCTGGAAGCGCGACTTCACCGGCGCGTCAGGGCTGTTCGGCGTCGTGCTC
>DASZCC010000470.1:0-4342 GCA_035943485.1 Rhizomicrobium sp.
TCGTGCTCTTCCGCCAGCAGCTTGCCGGTGCGGCCAAGACCCGTCTGGATCTCATCGAGGATCAGCTGGATGTTGTGCTTGGTGCACAGCGCGCGCGCTGTCTTGAGATAGCCTTCGGGCGGAATGATCACACCCGCCTCGCCCTGAATCGGCTCGACCATGAAGGCGACCGTGTTGGGCGTGATCGCCGCTTCGAGCGCCGCCGCATCGCCGAACGGCACGACCTTGAAGCCCGGTGCGAACGGGCCGAAACCGCGGCGCGATCCGTCGTCGGTGGAAAACCCGACGATCGCGATCGTGCGGCCGTGGAAATTGTTGGAGCAGACGATGATCTCCGCCTGACCCGCCGGCACGCCCTTGACCTCGTAACCCCATTTGCGCGCCAGCTTCAGCGCACTCTCGACTGCTTCGGCGCCGGAGTTCATCGGCAGCACCTTGTGCGAATGTGTCAGCGCACAAAGCTCTTCGTAGAACGGCACGAGCTGGTCGTTGCGGAACGCGCGCGACGTCAGCGTCAGGCGTCCTGCCTGCTCCGTCATCGCGGCCAGAATCTTCGGATGGCAGTGCCCCTGATTGACGGCCGAATAGGCCGACAGGCAATCGAGATAACGCTTGCCGTCGACATCCCACACATACACACCCTGCCCGCGCGTCAGCACGACATCGAGAGGCTTGTAGTTCATCGCGCCGTACAACGCTTCGCGCGCTATGAAGTCCGCAGTGCGTTCCGGTGTGATGTGGTTCATCGGCGTTACTCCGCCGCGCGCACCGCCTCTGCGGTGCTCACGCGATCCAGGCGCAGCGTCATGCAATACGCGGCACCGCCTGAGAGAATGAACGGCGCGAGGTCGACCTCATGGACGTGATAGCCACGCCCTTCAAGCCGCGCCTTCAGCGCGGCCGGTGCCTTCGCCATGATGATCTGCGAGCCGAGGTTGATGGCGTTGACGCAGAACGCCGCCGCATCCTCATCGGTCGCCTCGATGCGCAGGTGCTCCGGCACATGCGCGCGGATCGCGGCCAGCGATGCCGGCGTGAACGCGGCCGGATAGTAGAGAACGTGACCGCCGGTCAGCGGACAGAAGCAGGTGTCGAGGTGGTAGAAGCGCGGGCTCGCAAGCTCGAGCGCCACAGTCTTCTCGCCGAACACTTGCTCGATGACGGCGATCGAGCTTTCAGTGGAACGCTGGCCATAGCCGACCCAGAAGAAGCCGCGATCGGCATCCCAGATGCCGTCACCAGCGCCTTCCTGGAACACGCCTTCCGGCAGCGCGTGAATCTCGTCGACAAACCCACGACGCTTCAAGTCCTCGAATGCGGCGCGGAAGACCGCCTCCTCGCCCTGCCGCTCAGGATGCGCGAAGCGAGCGACCAGCACGCGGCGGTCGAGCACGATCGCGGCATTTGCCGGGAAGACGAGATCGGGAAGACCTTTGACAGCGCCGACCGTTTCAATCTCGCCGCCAACAGCACGGATTGCCCTCATCAGCGCTTGCGACGCCTTGAGTGCCGACGCATGCGCGGCCTTGGGGTCGGCGCTCCACGCATCTGGCTTCATCCAGGGATTGATCTGGTAGCTGACGTCGAAATGGGCCGGGTCGGTCATCAGATAGGTGGCCGGCATGTCAGGTCCTCTCGCGAATCTCACCCTAAGCGTGCCCGCCGCCGCTGTTATCGAAAAGCTCACAGTGTGCTAAGATATGTATGATATCTTGGCATATCGGCAGACATGGATGGCATATCGTCATGGATGAGACCGACCGCAGCCTTCTTGCCCTCCTTCGTCAGGACGCCCGAACCCCCGCGGCGGCGCTCGCGAAAACGCTGAAATTATCGCGTGGGACGGTGATGAACCGCATCGCCCGCATGCAGAAAGACGGTGTCATACAGGGCTTCACCGTGCGCACGCGCCCGGAGCTGGAGGCGAACCGTGTCCGCGCCGTGATGTGCATTGCGATCGAGGGCGAGCGATCCGCGAAAGTCACACGGTCGTTGAAAGGCTTCGCGGAGGTCGAGAAAATTCACACGACCAACGGCCGTTGGGACCTCGTCGTGGAGCTGGACACCGACACACTCGCCAGCTTCAGCCGTGCGCTGGATCAGATTCGCATGATCGAAGGCATCGCCTCAACCGAGACATCAATCCTGCTGGCCACACTCAAGATGTGACGAGGCGCTTCTTCTTAACGGGCTTCACGTCAGCGCCGGGGAAAGAACCGAGCGCCAGATCGGCAACAATCTTGAGTTCCTTCGCGCTCGCGCCGGACGACGCCTGCACGCAAAGGCCGTTCGCCACCGTCACAAGATATCGCGCCAGCGCAGCAGCATCAGCGGTTTTCGGAAGATCGCCTTCCCGCTTCGCGCATTCGAAGCGCTCCCGCAACGCGAGTTCCTTCTCTGCCCGATGGCGCGCAAGTTCCTTGGGGATCACCTGGTCGTCACCGGCCAATCCGCTCTGCAGCAGAAGGCAACCTGGCGGATGACTGTTGGGATCCGTCGCCATGTCGACAACGCCGTTGAGGAACAACGTCGCAGACGAACGCGCCGTTGGTGCATCGAGCACTTCGGCAAGGAAACCCTTGCGGCCCTCTTCGTAACGATCGAGCACGGCGCGGAAGAGTCCTTCCTTGCTGCCGAAGCACGCGTAGAGACTAGGAGAGTTGATGTTCATCGCGGCCGTCAGATCGGCAAGCGACGCGCCCTCATATCCCTTGCGCCAGAACACATCCATGGCGAGGTCAAGCGAGTCCTCCACGCAGAAATTGCGAGGTCTCCCTTTACGCATAGCAGCCTCCCGTTTTTATTTTTGTATCGTATGACACATAATGACCTTGCAGGCCGTCGTCCAGACCCTATATCCGTACCGATCGTTACAGATATGAGGGGTTTGCCGTGTCTCACATTGCCGAACTTGTCCGCACCAACAGCTTCCAGGCCGCCAAAAACCCTTCGAATGCCCAGAAATTCCTGCACAACCGCCCTGCCGTCGGGGCTTTGGCGCTGGTCGCGCTGGCAGGCCTCGGGCTTGGCATCTGGCATGTTGCCGGCGCCGATACGACAGCGGTCGCAACAAACAGCCCCGTTCCCGTCACGGTTACAGCCATGAACACCCAGTCGGTCCGCATCTGGTCGGACTTCTCAGGGCGCATGAATGCTGTCGACTCCGCCGACATCCGGCCGGAGGTTTCGGGCCGCATCACGGAGATCCGTTTCAGGGACGGGCAGACGGTGCATGCCGGCGACATTCTGATGGTGATCGATCCGCGCCCCTATGTTGCAGCTGTCCAGAAGGCCGAAGCCGATCTCGCCACCGCCAACACGAATGCCAAGCTCGCCAATGTCGAGTTCGTGCGTGCGCAACGTCTGATGGCGGCACAGGCCGTGGCCCGCGATCTTTATGACCAGCGCGACAATGCGCAGGGTGTTGCTGCTGCGTCCATCAAGTCGGCTCAGGCGGAACTCGCGCAGGCACAGCTTGATGTCGACCATGCCTACGTGAAGGCGCCAATCAGCGGACGCGTCAGTCGTGCCGAAATCACAGTCGGCAATCTGGTGCAGGCTGGTGCGAATGCGCCTTTGCTCACCAGCATCGTGTCCGACAACGGCATCTATGCCGACTTCGATGTGGACGAGCAGACTTATCTTCGCAGCATCCATGATCATGCCTCGACCACGGGCCAGCAGCAGAACATTCCTGTTCAACTGACGATTCAGGGCGACAATCGGGTCTATTCCGGCACGATTGAAAGCTTCGACAACAAAATCGATACGTCCACCGGCACAATCCGTGCCCGCGCGCGCTTCGCGAACACCGACGGCGCGCTGGTTCCCGGCATGTTCGTCACTGTCAGGCTCGCGAGCGCGGTCAACAGCAAGGTTCTCCTCGTTGCGGAAGATGCTGTCGGCAGCGATCAGAGCAAGCGGTTCGTCTACGTTGTCGGCCCGGGCAGCAAGGCTGTGTTTCGTGAGATCACGCTGGGTCAGTCCGTCAACGGCAAGCGTGTCGTCACATCTGGCCTCAAGCCGGGCGAGCGCGTGATCCTTGACGGTCTGCAGCGTGTGATGCCTGGCGATCAGGTCGCCTTTCGCGCCGACGACAACCGGAAATTCGCAAGGCGCTGAGGCCTCGTCGGTCACGCGTCGTATAATAAGAACAAAAAGAGAGCGCCGTGAATCTGTCCCGCTTCTTCATCGACCGGCCAATCTTTGCCGGCGTGATCTCGATCGTCATCTTTCTGGCGGGCCTGATCGCGATGACACAGCTGCCGATCTCGGAGTACCCCGAGGTCGTGCCGCCGTCCGTGGTCGTCAAGGCTCAGTTTCCCGGCGCCAACCCCAACAC
>DASZCC010000471.1:0-15481 GCA_035943485.1 Rhizomicrobium sp.
GATCCGCGATCTCGCCGATGACATTGCCGAGACCGGCAACGCGCTCTCCCTGAAGGAGAGGCTCGAAGAGGTCGCCGGCACACTCGCCTGCCACACCTCGGTGCGTGCCGGCCGGCGCCTCAACGCGGAGGAGATGAACGCTCTGCTGCGCGAGATGGAAGCGACGCCGCACTCAGGCCAATGCAACCACGGCCGTCCGACTTATGTTGAGCTCAAGCTGTCGGATATCGAGCGGCTGTTTGGTCGGCGCTAATTATTCGGCCGGATGCGACTTGGAGGAGCGGCGCCGTTCAGCGCGATCGCCGAGAACAGCCGTTAGCGTCACGATCAACCCGATAACAAACAATGGAACAGCAAAGACCAGTAGCCCATAGTCTCCTTGCATCTCATTCTCCATACGGTGCGATGATGTTCGCACACAGCTGCAATATAACACCAAGAGCAAAAACGAGTACTTTGAAGCTGCCCGGCGGCACCGGTGGGTCGGCCAAAACAGTCTGGAGACCTGCTGCGCCCATCAAAGCATAGCCCCAATTGGTCAAGAGCGACTGCCAGTGCTTGAATCGAGCTCGCCGGGCCGCAAGTTTTGTTATGGACATTACTGTCTATTAACCGGTATGCTCGCAACTGTCCATTGGTCTCCATTAGTTGACGACGCCCACACCGCATTACAAACTCTCCATTCTTGGTATCCGCGTTCGCGGAGATTTGGGGAGAATTCCATGCGTTTGCGCCTGATCATCGCGCTTGCCTGCGCGATCCTTTCCGTTCCTTCCGTGGCATCAGCCGACCGCTATGGACCGCCGACCTATGGCGGCCTAACCAACGAAGCGCTGATCCGCATCTGCCGCCAGCAGGCCAGCCGCGAGATGGGCATCAACATCAAATATGTGATCGCGCAATGGGACGGCTTCAGGAACGGCAACGTCTCGATCAGACTCCAGAACCAGACCGGCGCGCTGGTCTATCGATGCATGATCGATCAGGGCAGCGGGCAGGTCGTGAATTTCTTCCGCGAAGGCCGTCCCGGTTATGGACCGGACTATGGTCCGGGGCCTGACTATGGCGTCGATCGCGACGCGATGCTGCGGGCTTGCAGGGACCGCGCCTCCGATTTCATCGGCGTGCCGCATCGCTACATCCAGGGCTATTTCGACTCGGCGAATGGCAGGCGCTCCATCTTCATCGTGCGCGACAATCGGGGTGGCCCGCGCTATCGCTGCGCCGTGGATAACGACAGCGGCGAGATACGGGACTTCGATCGCGCGTACTAGAGATCGCGAGTCAGGCGACGGATTCCGGGGACGCCCATGGCGTCCTCGAAATCCTTCGCGGTCTTGTCTTCGGCGAACGTGAACCCGCAGGCGCGATAGGCAGCCTCGGCAGGTGCATTTCCGAGGAGGAAGCTGATCTGCGCGCGCTTCGGTCCGCGGTCCTTCATCGTCTCCAGCTGGTGCGCGACGAGGGCACGCGCCACGCCACGGCCGCGGTAGTCGGGCCAGGTCGCGACGTTCTCGATCGTCCAGCAATCGTCTTCGCCGGTCGTGGCGCTCATCATGAAGCGGCCGCGCGGCCAGAGTTCGTCCTGTTCCGCTTCGCCGATGCCTGTTGCTTCACTGGCCTCCGTCATCGCGTCACCCGATACGTAGTAAGGCGACGGATCGGGAAAAGCGCAGGCGGCGGCGGCCGGTTTGCCGTCGATTTCCGCCACTGTGAAGAAGCTGTAGTGCCACCATGATCTGGCCTTCGCATTGGCTAGCCTGGCGGCGAAGTCGATACAGAAGGCTTCGGGCCGTTGCAGAACAATGTCGAACCAGCCGCGCGTGAGGTGGCCGCGCGCTGCCATCACCATGACCCAGCCGAGAAAACGGGCGTCGCCGCTGGTCGCGGGGCGGAAGATTGTGCTCATCGGCCCACAGTATTTCATTTTTGCCCGCACCGCATTGCAGGTGCCCCCGAAGCGGCCTAGCTTTCGAAGGCCAATCGGAGATTGTCCCCGAAGTGTTTGCCGGTCGAACCAGAAGGTAACTCCGTCCGAACAGCGCAGGCTCACGTGGCCCGCCCGGACGATGATGCACGCCTTCTCCGACCCATCCACTTCCGTTCCGGGACATACCCATGGCCTTCTTCCATAATCGAACCGTCAATCTTCTCAATCTGCATTACGTCATCAGCTCGATCGCCTCGGGCGGCGGCGGTGCATTCTATGGTGTCTATCTGCTGAAGGCCGGCGTGCCTGTGTGGGGTGCGCTGCTTTCTCTTTCAGTGTTGTTCGCATCGCGTCTTGTGATCCGCATCTTCCTGCTGCCGATGGCAATTCGCATTGGTCTGCGCTGGACAGTCTTCGTCGGGGCAATCGCAATGGGCACGACGTATGTCTTCCTCGCCGAGGTCACGGGCGTGGATTGGAGCCTGTTCTGGCTGGTGTTCGTGTCGGCCGCGGCGGACTGCATCTACTGGCCGAGCTATCACGCGTACTTCGCGGCGCTGGGCGACGAGGAGCATCGCGGCCAGCAGCTTGGCATCCGCGAAGGCGTCACCGCACTCGTCGGCGTCGTCAGTCCGCTCGTGGCGGCTTGGCTGCTGGTGAACTACGGACCACGCGCCGCGTTCTACAGCACCGGCGCGATACAGGCGCTGTCAGCGATCCCGATTCTCTGGACACCGGACATCGCCGTCGCGCCGTCGAAGCCCGGCGCTTATCGTGCGGCGCTTTCGGGCGCGATGCTGTTCGTCAGCGATGGCGTGGTGGCGGCCGGCTATTTCATCACGTGGCAGATCGCGCTGTTCCTGTCGCTCGGTCAGGACCTGATGGCCTATGGCGGTGCGCTCGCGATTGCGGCGCTGGTCGGCGCGGTGGGCGGGTTATTTCTCGGACGCCTGATCGACACAGGTGGGGGAGGGCGCGCCGTGTGGTACTCGGTCGGTCTGCTCGCGATGGTGATCGCGATGCGGGCGGCCGTACTGCACAACCCGGCGCTGGCGATCACCGCCAATGCGCTGGGTGCGCTTGTCGGCTGTCTCTATGTGCCTACGATCATGACGGCGGTTTACAACCAGGCGAAGCGTTCGCCCTGTGTGATGCGATTCCACATCGCGGCCGAAGGTGGCTGGGATGTTGGTGTCTCGACCGGACTTGCGGTGGCTGCCGCGATCGTCTGGGCCGGCTATCCGATCGCCTGGGCAATTCTGCTGTCGATGGGCGGTGCGACCTCGGTCTTCTTCCTGTTGCAGCGCTATTACGCGGCCAATCCATTCGTGGTGGTCGATACGGCACTGGTTCAGCCGGAAGATGCGAAGATATGAATCTTAGTTTCCCCGTAAGACCGTTCGTCGAGCAGCGCATAGCCTTCGGGCACAACGATGCTCTCGTCCGCCGCTGTCTCCGCGACAGCGATCGCGTCCGCAGCCAACCAGCCGCCCTGACGCAAGCTCGCGAGGGCGGCTGACGTCAGGTTTTTGCGATAGGGCGCGTCGAGGAGCGCCAGCGTGAACGGGCCACCCGCGCCTGCGCCTAGCGGGCCGAGATCGGTGGCGTCGCGCCGCCAGATCTTGGTGACACCCGTGAGGGCGAGTGCCTCGACATTCTCGCGGATCAATGCGCGGCTGTCGGCACTTTCGTCCACGAACAACGCATACGCAGCGCCGCGGCTGATCGCTTCCAGGCCGAGCGCGCCCGTGCCGGCGAACAGATCGATGACCTTCGCGCCCTCGAGCGACGCGGCGAAATCGCCATGCGCGAGGATGTTGAAGATCGCTTGGCGCACCTTGTCGCTTGTCGGCCGCACGCGATTGTCTGGCGGCTCCTTCAGCGCACGGCCGCGCAAATCTCCGCCGGTGATCCTCACAGGTCTTTCCGCATGAAGTGCCGGGCTCCATCCAGCCATTTGAGTTCGGCGAATTGATGATAGCCGAGCTTCTCGTAGAACGGCTTGGCCTGAAAGCTCATCGTATAGAGCCAGACCTCGCGCGCGCCCAGACGTTTCGCCTCGGTCTCGGCCATCTGCATCAGTTTGCGCCCGAACCCTTTGCCGCGCGCCGAAGAGGCGGTCCAGACGACTTCCAGATACATGGAATCCCCGGCAAGGCCGCCGATGACACCGGCGACGATTTGCGCCTCGTCGTCGCGGACGGTCGCCACGATCTTGTGAGAGTTGAGGCTCTGCACGGCGGCATTGTTGAAGGTTTTCATACCCGCCATCAGGGTCTTCAATACTTCTCCGTCCGCATCGGCCTCCAGTGCGAGTTTCAAGAAGCGCTCCCTTAAGGAATACAGCGTCACAATAGCCGATCACGGCCCCGCGAGGGCGCTGGCGGCGAGGGCGCACAGAAGCTATGACGCTGGGCATGAAGCGGCTGGTTTTTGCTCTGATCGCACTGTGCTGGGCGTTGCCGGCGACGGCGCAGATTGACGACACACCCAAGGTGACCGCGCGTCTCGTCGCGGAGGACGCCACCGTGCGCGCTGGCAGTACCGTCGCGATCGCGCTGGAACAGAAGATCGCGCCTGGCTGGCACACCTACTGGATCAATCCCGGCGATGTCGGTCAGCCCACGGTGCTGACATGGACTTTGCCGGCAGGCTGGAAGGCCGGCGCTCTGCAATGGCCCTATCCGAAGCGGCTGCCGGTCGGGCCGTTCATGGACTACGGCTACGAGGGTAATCCGGTCATCCTCGCCAGCCTGACGGCGCCTACGGCCGCGAAGGATGGACAGGTCGTCACGCTGAAGGCGACGGCAAGCTTTCTCGTCTGCCGCGAGGTCTGCATTCCCCAGGATGCGCCTGTCAGCGTCCAGCTGATGATCGGCGGCAATGGTGCCGAGATGCCGCAGACGACTTTGTTTGATCATGCGCGCGCGCTGATGCCGGTGACGTCGCCGTGGAGCATCCGTTATGCGCTGGGGTCGTCGCTTGATCTTTACGTCGCGGCGAAAGCGCTTACGACGGCCCATCCGAGGGACGTGCAGTTCTTTCCGCTAGTCGACGGCATGGTGAAGAACACCGCGCCGCAGACAGTAGGCTTCGCGCCCGACGGACTTGTGCTGCAGCTGACGCCCGGCAAGGCGATCGCGAAGAAAGGCGGCGCACTCGATGGCGTGCTGGTCCTGACGTCATCCGACGGATCGGTGCAGGCGCTTGCCGTGCATGCGTTGCCAGGCCCCGTGCCTGTCGCAAGTTTCGCGAGCGGCGCCACTGACCACGCCGACACCGGACTTCTGTTGTCGCTGGCCTTCGCGTTTCTCGGCGGCCTGATTCTCAACCTGATGCCGTGTGTGTTGCCGATCCTGGCCATGAAGGCGTTCGCGCTCTCCTCCCTCGCCGGACGCGACCGTCGCGAGGCGGTGCGTGAGAGTCTTGCTTACGGCATCGGCGCGATCCTCAGCTTCGTAGCGCTTGGTGGGCTGCTTCTCGCACTGCGCAGTGGCGGCGCGGCAATCGGCTGGGGCTTCCAGCTGCAGGAGCCGGTGGTCGTCGCGGCCTTCGCGCTTCTGATGTTCGGGGTTGGGCTCAATCTCTCCGGTGTGTTCGAGATCGCTGGTTTCGGCGGTGGTGAAAGCCTGACGCGTTCCGGGGGCACGTCTGGCTCGTTCTTTACCGGTGTTCTCGCGGTCGCCGTGGCCGCGCCCTGCACAGCGCCGTTCATGGCGGCGGCGCTCGGCTATGCGCTGACGCAGTCGGCGATGATCGCGCTTGGCATATTCCTCGCGCTGGGCATCGGCTTCGCGCTGCCCTTCGTGTTGATCGGCTTGTCGCCGGCGCTGATGCGCGCGCTGCCGAAGCCTGGCGTGTGGATGAACTACCTCAAGCAGGCGCTCGCTTTCGCCATGTACGGCACGGCAGCGTGGCTTGTGTGGGTGCTGGCACAGCAGGCCGGCGCGAATGCTGTCGCTGCCGTTTTGGCAGCGATGGTTGTCGCAGGATTCGGCGGGTGGATATGGGGCGCGACGAGGCATCTGTCGCCGCGCGGACGCGGCATCGGCGCGTTGGTGACTCTGGTCGCGCTTGCGCTTGCGCTGTCGTGTTTGTGGTTCCTCAAGTCCGCGCCACCGGCCGCCGCGTCCAATATCAACGTCACGGGCATTCCATCGGAGCCTTACTCTGAAGCGCGGCTCGCGAGCTTGCGCGCCGAGAACAGGCCGGTCTTCGTCAACGCGACAGCGGCGTGGTGCATCACCTGCCTCGTCAACGACGAAACCGCTCTGTCGAGTGCAACTGTTCGCAAAACTTTCACAGACAAGCACATCGCCTATCTGATCGCCGACTGGACGCGCCGTGACCCGGCCATCACCGCGCTTCTGGCCAGTCACGGGCGCTCCGGCGTACCACTCTATCTATACTATGCGCCAGGGAACCCGGAACCGGTTGTCCTTCCGCAAATTCTCACCGAAGGTGAAGTGCTCGGAGTACTGGGCAAGCCATAAGGGAGAGCGCCATGTCAAAGATCGTTCCGCATCTCTGGTACACGAAGGATGCGGAGGAAGCCGCGCGCTTCTACGCATCCCTCATCCCCAATTCGCGTGTCGATAGTGTGATCCCGCTCAACGCCGACACACCCAGCGGGCCGGCCGGCTCGGTCACGATCGTGGACTTCACGCTGGCCGGTCAGCCCTTCATGGCGATCAGCGCCGGTCCGCTCGACGCGTTCAACCATGCGGTCTCGTTCGTGATCCAGTGCGACGACCAGGCGGAGATCGATCGGCTGTGGTCGGCGCTGACGGAAGGTGGCAAGGCCGAGCCCTGCGGCTGGCTCAAGGATCGTTATGGACTGTCCTGGCAGATCGTGCCGACCTGTTTCCGCGAGATGTCGACCGACAAGGACCCGGTGCGGCGCAAGCGGGTGACGGAAGCGATGCTGAAGATGTCGAAATTCGATATCGCGGCCCTGCAGAACGCCTATGACGGCGTCTAGGCGAAGACGGCGATCGCGGTGGCCATGCCGGCGGCGCCGAGCAGGCTAAGCGTCAGGATCTCGTTCCACGGCTTGAGTGGCTTGATGCGGCTTTCCCATTCGGCCTCGCGGGTCGCGGGCGACTGGGTGCGCTGGAAGAAGTAGTCGGAGGCGCGATAGTCCGCGCGCGCGCCGGCGATCGACACGGTGGCTGTCTCAGGATTCAAGTTCAGGCGTGCCATGACCACACACAACTGGCGTTTCATCCGTGCACGGTGCAATCCGGATGCCACCGTGACGAAATGGTAAACGTGCCGCCGTGGATCAGCCCTGTTTCGCCGTGGGACGGTTACTTGACCAGTTTCAGATGATCCGGCGCGCTCAGCACGATCTCCGGCTTGTCGCCATAGGTCTTGATCCTGCCGGTGATGGCGATCTTCTTGCCGACGAACGACGCCAGATTTGAAAACTTCGCCGCGTCACGCGCGAAGATCACAGCCGTGAAGGCGTTGTCGGGGAACGTGCCGCCGACATCGAGGAAGATGGTCTTGCTTTCACTCTGATGCACGTTGGTGAGAACGCCGACTACCGTGACCTTCTGTCCGATATGCGTGGCGGCGGCTTTCGCGTCGATGGTTTCGGCGCCGGCTGACGTAGCAAGCAGGGCAAGGCAGAGGGCGGCGGCTGGAATGCGCATGTGGGTCGTCCTTTGATGGATGGTTGACGCATTACGCAACCAGGCAACTACGCCGCGTGACTGCCACCCACGTAGGTGTGGGTGCCGCGGTGATGGACGCGATCGGTGGCAAGTATGTCGCCGGGCTTGTAGGTCGATCCCGCAGTGAGCTTTGAGTAGAGCGGCGCGAAATCCTTGTAGGTCTGCGCGAACAGGTCCTCAAAGGAATCGATGACGAAATAGCTCTCCTGGAAATCGTCGATGCGATACTCCGTGCGCATCACGCGCTCGAGATTGAATCCGATGCGATTGGGCGACGGACTCTCGACCGCATAGATGGACTCGGTCCGGCTGGAGACTATGCCCGAGCCGTAAATCCGGAGGCCTTCCGGCTTGGCGATCAGGCCGAACTCGACCGTGTACCAGTACAGCCGCGCCAGGTTCTTCAGGGACGCGAATTCGTTCATGGCGCGGACGCCGCCCTTACCATACGCCTGCATGTATTCGGCGAACACCGGATGGGCCAGCATCGGCACATGGCCGAACACATCGTGGAAGACGTCCGGCTCCTCGATATAGTCGAGCTCGCTGGGTTGCCGGATGAACTGCCCGGCGGGGAACCGGCGGTGGGCGAGGTGGTCGAAGAAGATCTCGTCCGGCACCAGCGAGGGCACCGCCACGACGCGCCAGCCGGTGAGCTTCTCCAGCTGGTCGGACAGGCGTGCGAAATCGGGGATGCCGTCGGCGACGAGATCGAGCGTCTTCAGGCCTGTCAGGAACTCGTCACAGGCACGGTCGGGCAGAACCTTCGCCTGACGCTCGTACAACGCCTTCCAGACACCGTGCTGCGCTGCATCGTAGCGTTCCCAATGCTGGTCGATGGTGAAATCGGACCTGATCTCGGGGTGCTTTGCGCGAAGGGTGTCGAGGTTGGGCATGTGCCGAATAGAGAACGGACAAATGAGGCTGTAAAGCGACACGCCTGACCATGAATTTATTGCTGGCGGCGACGCCATTTGCAACTTCCGTTGCGGGCGGAGCCTTCAAAAACGCAACCCCATTGCGATCTTCAACAGCTATGGTCGGACAACTTTCTTTCGACTCACGCGTCCCCCATATCAAGGCCAGCCATGACCGTGATGCCAGTCTCGCTTGACGACAAATACGAGGTCGAAACCGGCCGCGTGTTCCTCACCGGTATTCAGGCGCTCGTGCGTCTGCCGATGATGCAGCACGAACTTGACCGGCGGGCGGGGCTGAACACAGCGACTTTTATCTCCGGCTATCGCGGCTCGCCGGTCGGCATGTTCGATCAGCAGCTCTGGAAGGCGCAGAAATATCTCGACCGCCACAACATCGTCTTCAAGCCGGGCCTGAACGAGGATCTGGCGGCGACGGCGGTCTGGGGCAGCCAGCAGGCCAACCTCTATCCCGGCGCCAAATACGATGGCGTGACCGGCATGTGTTACGGCAAGGCGCCAGGCGTCGATCGCTCGGGCGACGTGTTCAAGCACGCCAACGCCGCCGGCACGTGGAACAAGGGCGGCGTACTTGCCATTCTGGGCGACGACCACGCCTGCAAAAGCTCAACACTGCCGAGCCAGAGCGAGTTCGCGATGGTCGACGCCGAGATCCCGGTGCTGAACCCGGCCGGTATCCAGGAAGTGCTCGACTTCGGCATCTATGGCTGGGCGCTGTCGCGCTGGACCGGCACCTGGGTCTCCATGATCGCGCTGGCCGAGACGATGGACGCCAGCGCCACGGTCGAGGTTCATCCGCACCGCGTGCCGATCGTCCGCCCGATGGGCTTTCCGCTGCCGAAGGACGGCCTCAGCATCCGCCTCGGCGACAATCCGCAGGCACAGGAACGCCGCCTGCGCGATCACAAGATCCCGGCCGTCATCGCCTTCGCCCACACCAACGTGCTGAACCGCGTGGTGATGGACAGCGAGGAGCCGCGCATCGGCATCGTGACTGCCGGCAAATCCTATCTCGACCTGCGCCAGGCGCTCGATGATCTCGGCATCGGCGACCGTGAAGCCGCGGCGCTTGGCTTGCGCGTCCTCAAGATCGGCATGACCTGGCCGATCGAGCCGACCCAAATCCAGCGCTTCGCCTACGGCCTGTCTGAAGTCTTCGTCATCGAGGAGAAGCGCGACCTGATCGAAGGCCAGATCAAGTCGATCCTGTTCAACATGAACGCCGAGAAGCGCCCGCGCGTGTTCGGCAAGCTTGGCCGTGACGGCAAGCCATTTATCCGCTCCATCCTCGATCTCGATTCCGGTCAGGTCGCGCTGGCGATCGCGAAGATAATCGGCGAGGACAAGTGGACGCCGCGCATCCGCGCGCTGGTCGGCCGGCTGGAGCAGAAGCATCGCGAGCAGGACGGCATGGCGGCGCTCTATGAGCGTGCGCCGTTCTACTGCTCGGGCTGCCCGCACAACACGTCGACCCAGGTACCGGAAGGCTCGATCGGTCTGGCCGGCATCGGTTGCCACTACATGGTGACCTGGCAGCCGACGCGTAACACCGCGCTGTTCACCCAGATGGGCGGCGAGGGCACGCCGTGGATCGGCGCCGCGCCGTTCACCGAGCGCCAGCACGTATTCGCAAACATGGGCGACGGCACCTATTTCCACTCCGGCCTGCTGGCGATCCGCGCCGCGGTCGCCGGCAAGGTGAACATCACCTACAAGCTGCTCTATAACGACGCTGTCGCCATGACCGGCGGCCAGCATGTGGACGGCGAGCTGACCGTGCCCGAAATGGCCGCGCAGGTTTACGCCGAAGGCATCTCACGCCTCGTCATCATGAGTGACGAGCCGGAGAAGCACGCACAGGCAAGCTTCCCGCCTGGTACCAAGATCGAACATCGCCGCGACCTCGACGCCGTGCAAAAGCAGCTGCGCGAGGAGCAGGGCGTCACGGTCATGATCTATGACCAGACTTGCGCCGCCGAGAAGCGCCGCCGCCGCAAGCGCGGCCTGATGGAAGATCCGCCGAAGCGCGCGTTTATCAACGAGCTGGTGTGCGAAGGCTGTGGCGACTGCTCCAAGACGTCGAACTGCGTCTCGGTCGAGCCGGTGGAGACCGAGTTCGGCCGCAAGCGGAAGATCAACCAGTCGTCCTGCAACAAGGATTTCTCCTGCGTCGACGGCTTTTGCCCCAGCTTTGTCACCGTGCATGGCGGTGGCCTGAAGACGCGCGCCAAGAACGGCTCGGCAAATGTGGCGTTCGATATTCCGCTGCCGAAGCTGCCCGATGTCGGCCGTGAGCCGTTTAATATCGTGATCGGCGGCATTGGCGGCACTGGCGTGACGTCGATCGGTGCGATCCTCGGCACCGCCGCTCATATGGAAGGCAAGTCTGCCGCCACGCTCGACATGATGGGTCTGGCACAGAAGGGCGGCGCGGTAACGAGCTTCGTGCGCGTCGCAGCAGAGAAGGCGCGGATCAACGGCCCGCGCGTCCCGACCGGCGAGGCCGACGTGCTGATCGGCTGCGATATCGTGATGTCCGCCAAGCCGGATACGTTCGGCTACCTCGACGGCGATCGTACGGTCTCCGTCATCAATGACGGCCTGACGCCGACTGCGGCCTTCGTCACCGACAACACGATCAACTACGACATGGCGGCGATGCGGGCCCGCATCGCGCGCGCCTCGCGCCGGCTCGAGAGCATCGATGCCGAAGAGCTGGCGCTGCGTCTGCTGGGCGACACGATCTACGCCAACATGCTGCTGACCGGCTATGCCTTCCAGCTTGGCGAGATCCCGATCGGCGAAGAGGCGATCCTGAAGGCGATCGAGCTGAATGGCGCCGCGGTGAAAGCTAACCAGCGGGCGTTCCAGCTTGGCCGCCTGGCGGTGCATGATCGCGCTGCCGTCCTCAAGATGGCGGGGCTAGACAAATCGGACGCGCCGAAGCTGGCCGAGACGTTCGACGAGATTGTCGCCAAGCGCGTGACGTTCCTGACCGACTATCAGAATAAGGCCTATGCCGAACGCTATCGCGCCATCGTCGAACGCATCCGCAATGCCGAGCTGACGAGGACGCCCGGCAAGAACGGCCTTGCGATTGCAGTAGCGCGATCGCTGTTCAAGCTGATGGCTTACAAGGACGAGTACGAAGTCGCGCGGCTTTATACGAATGGCGAATTCCGCAAGAAGCTGAACCAGGAGTTCGAGGGCAACTTCAAGCTCTCGTTCCACCTTGCGCCGCCAAGCCTGGGCGCCAAGGATCCCAACACGGGCCGTCCGCGCAAGACGGAGTTCGGTTCGTGGATGATGAGCGCCTTCCGCGTGCTCGCCGCCATGAAAGGCCTGCGCGGTACGTTCTTCGATCCGTTCGGCCGCAATGCCGATCGCAAGCTCGAAGTGAAGATGATTGCCGACTATGAGGCGCTGCTTGCCGAGATCGCGCCTGTGCTGACGCCGGCCAATCATGCAACGGCCGTAGCACTGGCTGGCGTGCCGATGGACATCAAGGGCTATGGCTACATCAAGGACGGCAATTACGAGAAGGCGAAGGAGCGCGAGGCCGTGCTCGTCCGTCGCCTTCGCATGACAGATGCCGAGCGCATCACGCAACCGGTCACAGAGGCTGCAGAATAATGAACGTCTTCGACTCTCCCGATTTCGACCATCACGAGACCGTTGCGTTCTTCAACGACGAGAAGACCGGCTTGCGCGCGTTGATCGCGATTCACTCGACAGTCATGGGTCCGGCCTGTGGCGGCACGCGCATGTATCCCTATGCGACGCCGGATGCGGCGCTGACCGATGTGCTGCGCCTGTCGCGTGGCATGTCCTACAAGAATGCGATCGCGGATCTGCCGCTAGGCGGCGGCAAGGCGGTGATCATCGGCGATCCGGCGAAGGACAAGAGCGAGGCGCTCTTCGCGGCTTATGCCAATGCGGTGAACACGCTGGGCGGCCGCTACATCACGGCGATGGATGTCGGCGTCGTGCCGGCCGACATGCCGGTGATCGCGCGCTACACGAAATATGCCGCCGGCTTCGATCAGCCCGGCAAGGCCGGCGGAGACTCCGGACCGGCGACGGCCTTGGGCGTTTTCTCCGGCCTGAAGGCGGCGGTGAAATATCGCCTCAAGACGGACACCACTAAGGACATGCGCGTCGCGATCCAGGGTCTCGGCAAAGTGGGCATGGGCGTCGCAAAGCGCCTGCACGCTGAGGGCGCGAGGCTGACTGTCGCCGACGTCAATCCGGCCGCGGTCAAGACCGCCGTCGATACGTTGGGCGCGAAGGCGGTGACCGTGGACGAGATCATGGGCGTTGAGTGTGACGTGATCTCGCCCAACGCGCTGGGCGCGATCCTGAATGACAAGACCGTGCCCACCCTCCACGCCAAGGTCGTCGCCGGCGGTGCGAACAACCAGCTTGCGCGCGATCAGCATGGTTCGATGCTGCGCGACCGCGGTATCCTCTATGCGCCGGACTATATCATCAATGGCGGGGGCATCATCCGCGTCGCGGCGCAGATCGAGAACTGGACCGACGCCGAGGTTGAGCGCCGCGTGCTTGGGATCGCCGACACGCTGACGCGCATCTTCCATCGCGCCGATGCCGACAAGGCGCCCACCAGCGTCGTGGCCGATACAATGGCGCGCGAGCGGATCGCCCGTGGCGCCAAGTCCGCAACAAAGGCCGCCGAGTAGCGCCCGTGCGCGCGGGCCGTTAGCCTGCGCGCATGAAGTCGGGCTGGTTGCTTCCCCTATGTGTGATCGGGCTCGCGCTGCTGTCAGGCTGCGTGGGCCGGCACGATGCGCCTCCCATCTTCGCGCCGCAGCTTGAGACCGAGCATGATCAGGACTTCCTCGGCATCAGCGTGCAGTTTTCAAACGCGCTGAAGCGGCAGTTTCCGGTGGGTTCGTCGGATGGCGCGTTGCGCAGCATCCTGGAGTCGCAGGGCTTCGAATTTCTAAGCTCGACCAGCGCGGTCTATCTCTGGCGCGATTTCGCTTGCGAGCGGAAGGTGAGCATCACCTGGGTTGCCGACGACTATCAGCGGATCACGCGTGTCGAGGGGAGCTATTACGGGTCGTGCATTTAGCACCGCCGTCATCGCCGGGCTTGTCCCGGCGACCCATACGCTCCGTGATTCAGTTGTGCGTATGGGTGGCCGGGACAAGCCCGGCCATGACGCTTTGCTTGGTGATGATGGTTAGTACGTGTGCGGGACTGGCGCTTCACCCTTTTTGACTTTCTTCTCCGCCTTCACGACTTCCGGGTGATCGGCGGTCGCGGCGTCGCTCTCGCGGTCTTCAGGCGCGCCGATGATGTGCTTGCCGCCCGAGAAGGATGGCGGGTCGCTGGCGGGAAAGGTGTCTTCCATCTGCTGGTCGACTTTCTCGTCCAGAATCTGTTTCTTCTGCTCGGGGGTCTTCTTGTCTTTGATGTCGGACATGGGTGTCCTCCGTTGCGTCAGGGCGGCAATCCGCCGCGTGGATTAGGAAACTGGCGGAACGGTCATTGGTTGCGGCTCAGTGCATCAGCCGGGAGAGCGCACCTGGGAAAAGCCCGGTAAGACCTATGATAATCAGGTAGATGGCGATCAGATAATTCAGGATGCGCGGCAGGATCAGAATTAGTATGCCGAAGACCAGCGCGATCAGCGGCTGTATGGCAATGATATCGATATGCATGGAATCGTTCCCTCCAATGGTTCCCGTTAAACGCACAGCACCGGGAACCGTCGCATTAAATAACGGCATTAAATTTCCGCATCTGATGAGGATCCTGTGAAAACACGAGCAGCCGTCGCCTTCGAAGCGAAGAAGCCCTTGGAAGTTGTCGAACTCGATCTCGAGGGGCCCAAAGCCGGCGAAGTGCTGGTGGAGATCAAGGCGACCGGCATCTGTCACACCGATGCCTACACGCTTTCGGGACTCGATTCGGAAGGGCTGTTTCCGTCGATCCTCGGCCACGAAGGCGCAGGCATCGTGCGCCAAGTCGGCGCCGGCGTGACCAGCGTCAAGCCAGGCGATCACGTCATCCCGCTCTACACGCCGGAGTGCCGGCAATGTAAGTCGTGCCTCTCGGGCAAGACCAACCTGTGCACCGCGATCCGCGCGACGCAGGGCAAGGGCCTGATGCCGGACGGCACCTCGCGCTTCTCCTACAAGGGCAAGATGGTCCATCACTACATGGGCTGCTCGACGTTCTCGAACTACACCGTGCTGCCGGAGATCGCGGTGGCGAAAATCCGCGAGGACGCACCGTTCGACAAGGCCTGCTACTGCGGCTGCGGCGTGACCACCGGCGTCGGCGCCGTGATCAACACTGCCAAGGTGAAGCCCGGCTCGAACGCCATCGTGTTCGGCCTCGGCGGCATCGGGCTGAACGTGATCCAGGGCCTGAAGCTCGTCGGCGCGCAGATGATCGTCGGCGTTGACATCAACGACGAGCGCAAGGCCTGGGGCGAGCGCTTCGGCATGACGGACTTTGTGAATCCGAAGAAGGTGCAGGGTGATCTGGTTGCCCATCTCGTCGCCCTGACCGACGGCGGCGCGGACTACACCTTCGACTGCACCGGCAATGTCACCGTGATGCGCCAGGCGCTGGAGGCGTGCCATCGTGGCTGGGGCGAGAGTGTGATCATCGGTGTAGCGCCATCAGGAGCCGAGATCGCGACGCGGCCATTCCAGCTCGTCACCGGGCGCGTGTGGCGCGGCACGGCGTTCGGCGGCGCCAAGGGCCGCACCGACACACCGAAGATCGTCGACTGGTACATGAAGGGCATGATCCAGATTGATCCGATGATCACCCATATCCTGCCGCTCGAGAAGATCAATGACGCCTTCCACCTGATGGAGGAAGGCAAGTCGATCCGCAGTGTCGTGGTCTACTGATGTCCGGGGCGCGTACCCACAGCTACTACAGCGCGCCCAGCG
>DASZCC010000472.1:0-4384 GCA_035943485.1 Rhizomicrobium sp.
CTCGCAGCAGGCGCATTACACCATGCTCAACAGCTCGGACTGGACCGGGCTCGGCATGGACAACATCGTGCGCATCGAGACCGATGTGAACAACAACGGCATGGACCTGAAACATCTTGAGCAGGTGCTGAAGGATTGCCACGCGAAGGGCATTCCTGTCGCTTCCATCGTCTGCACGATGGGCACGACCGATGCCAACGCGATCGATCCCGTTGCCGGCGCACGGGAATTGCTCGATCGCTATCCCAATGCTGCGCCATACGGCAAGGCGCTGCTCTATTGCGACGCCGTGATCGGCTGGTCGTGGCTGACCTTCGGCAAATATGATTTCGCGAACAATCCTCTCGGCTTCTCCACCGAGGTGCTGCCGCACCTGAAGGAGAACTACAATCTCGTCAAAGGCATGGAATATGCCGACGCCGTGGGCATCGACTTCCACAAGACAGGCTGGTCGCCTTATGCCAGCAGCTGCTTCCTCTACAAAAACGCCGACGAGTTCGAGACGCTCCTGAAGCGTCCGGGTTCGGCCTATCTGCAACCGCGGTCGCCCTATAACCCGCTCGACTACACGCTGGAGGTTTCGCGCAGCGCGACGGGCGCTATGGCGGGATGGGCCAGCCTGAAATTCTTCGGCTATGAGGGTTTCCAGGCCGTGCTTGGCGGCATCCTCGAGAACAAGGCGTATCTGCGCCACCTGCTGGATGCCGAAGACGAACTGGTCTGCGCCAATCGCGATGACTATGGCCTTGTCACGCTGATGCGGGCGTATCCCAAAGGCGTCAACGGCGACAAGCAGTTCGCCCGTGAGCTGACCGATCCTGACGCCCGCGACGAACTCGTCCGCAACAACCGGCTCACCCGCGCCATCGGTGACAAGCTGTGGGACTGGTTCCGCGCCGGACACAAGATCGATGGTCAGTACACGCCTTATCTAAGCTTCAGCACGGGCTTCCGCGTCGCTGAGTACAACCGCGACGGCAAGGATGCGGATGCGGTCGTCTATGCGCTCAAGCTGTTTCCGATGAACGTGCATTGCTCGCCGCATATTATGAAACACGCCCTCGCCTGCGTCTCCGCCGCGCGCGATGTGGTTGTCGCTGAAGGCTTTGACGGCCTATCGCCGCTCAAGACCTCGTCATAGTCTTTCAGCCATGGAATACCGGCAGTCCTTCGGCGCACAGCACTATGTATTCCCTGACCTGAAGGCGTTGCTGGCGAAGGCGACGCCACTGCGGTCAGGTGACGTACTCGCCGGGATCGCAGCCGGAAGCGCAGAGGAACGGGTGGCCGCGCAATGGCGTCTGGCCGACCTTCCGCTGAAAGATCTGCTCACCGATGCGTTGGTGCCCTACGAGAAAGACGACGTCACACGTCTCATTCTCGACAGGCACGATGCGGCGGCCTTTGCACCGGTCGCGCATCTGACGGTTGGCGGATTTCGCGACTGGCTTCTTTCCGATGCCGCGACATCCGATGTGCTGGCTACGATCGCGCCCGGCGTGACGCCCGAGATGGCGGCTGCCGTCAGCAAGATCATGCGGAACCAGGACCTGATCGTCGCGGCCCGGAAATGCCGCGTGATGACGCGCTTTCGCAACACCATAGGCTTGCCGGATCGGTTGTCGGTTCGCCTGCAGCCGAACCATCCGACGGATGACATTGCCGGCATCTTCGCATCGATCGTGGACGGTCTGCTTTACGGTTGTGGCGACGCCGTCATCGGCGTCAATCCTGTAACGGACAATCTCACCGCACTCGGCGATCTGTTGCGGGCGCTGGACGAACTGATCGGCCGCTTCGCCATTCCGACCCAGGCCTGCGTCCTGACCCATGTGACGAACACGATCGAACTGATCAACCGCGGCATGCCCGTCGATCTCGTCTTCCAGTCCATCGCGGGCACGCAGGATGCGAACACCTCGTTCGGTGTTTCGCTCAACATACTGCAGGAGGGCGTCGATGCCGCGCGCAGCCTGAAGCGCGGCACTGTCGGCAACGAAGTGATGTATTTCGAGACCGGCCAGGGAACGCCGCTGTCCGCTCAGGCGCATCATGGGATCGACCAACAGACACTGGAAGCGCGCGCCTATGCAGTTGCGCGCGCTTTCTCACCACTTCTCGTCAACACTGTGGTTGGATTTATCGGGCCGGAATACCTCTATGACGGCAAGCAGATCACACGCGCCGGGCTGGAGGATCACTTCTGCGGCAAGCTTCTCGGCCTGCCGATGGGTTGCGACGTCTGCTACACCAATCATGCGGAAGCGGATCAGGACGACATGGACGTTTTGCTCACCCTGCTTGCGAACGCCGGCGTGACTTACATCATGGGTGTGCCGGGCGCGGACGATGTCATGCTGAACTATCAGTCGACGTCGTTCCATGACGCGCTCTATGTGCGCAAGCTGCTTGGTCTCAGGCCTGCGCCGGAGTTCGAGGCCTGGCTTAAGGGCATGAATATCATGAACGCAGACGGCGCAGTGCTGCCGCCGGCAGCCAACCATCCGCTGTTGCTCCGATGACGTCCCCTGATGTGTGGGCAAATCTGAGGCGCTTGACGCCAGCACGCGTGGCGCTGGGACGCGCTGGGAATTCCCTACCGACGACGGAAGTCCTCAATCTGGCGCTCGCCCATGCCCGGGCGCGTGACGCGGTGCACAGCACCTTCGACCCCGGCGCGATCGAGAAGTCGTGTCGCGCCCTCGGCTTCGACACAGTACATGTTCGCAGCGCCGCTCGCGATCGCGGCATTTACCTGCGGCGGCCCGATCTCGGTCGCAGGCTGAACCACGACGATGCCGCGGCGCTTCGGGCAAGGGATGGGCAATTCGATCTCGCGATCATCGTTGCGGACGGGCTGGCCGGCTCCGGTGTCCAGTCTCACGCGCCTGACATGCTTGCGGCATTGAAACCGCATCTCACTACCTTCTCGATCGCACCGGTTGTCATCGCGGAGCAGGCCCGGGTGGCGCTCGGAGACGAGATCGGCGCGTTGCTGCACGCGCGCATGAGCATCGTCCTCATCGGCGAGAGACCAGGCCTGTCATCGCCTGAGAGCCTGGGAATCTATCTGACCTTTGCACCGGAAGTCGGTCGGACCGATGCCGAGCGGAACTGCATCTCCAACATTCGTTTCGGTGGGCTGGACTACGAGACCGCGGCGCGCCGGCTTGCCTGGCTCATGCAAGGTTCCTTGCGACTCGGACGCTCCGGCGTCGATCTCAAGGATGATAGCGGCCCTCTGCCGGTGTTGCTCCCGGCGCGCTAGGCGATCCGGAAGTTTCAGGCATAAGATTTGTGATGTCGAAGCGCTTCGCCCTTCCGCTCAAATGCCCGCATTGCGGTCAGACGGGAGACGTCGTGTGGGCTGAGAGTGACGGCGGCAACCGCGATCGTGGTTCTTCCCGTGCCCTTGTGAGTGTCTCTGACGGATTTCACGCAGAAGTCGGTCGCCTGGGCATCGACAAGGACAACCCGATCGTCGTCTGCAATGTCTGCGACGAGATTCAACCGGACTGAGAATCGGGCTTCGCGGAAATCAGTCCGTTTGCTTCAAGCAGCTGCGAATCCTGGATCAGGGCCGTGATGCGCCCGTCGAACACCTCCCGGAGAGCAGCGCTGGTGACTCCAAAGCCGAAGGCGCGCGCGAGGCCGGTGATAAGACCTTCGCGGCCGGCGCCATAATTGGCCGCGACCAGCTGCATAACCGCAGCATCGACTTCCTGCGGCGGCAGGCTTTCGGGCTTTCGCAGGGTCGGCAACAGAACGTCTGCACGGCTGCGCACAACGACGGGAGCGCCGGGCTTTACGAGGAATGTCTTGCCGGCGATCTGTCCTTGCGCGCGCGCCGCTTCGACCGCCTGCACGACCGCGCCACGAATCCGCGATCCCGCACGGCCCAGTTCCCAGAGTGTCCGCACACGTTGCACGATTTCGTCGAGGTGGATCGGGCCTTCTTCGGCAACGATGCGCGTGACGATGTTGGCCATCTGCGTCAGCGGTACGTCGTGCGGTTCTACGTCACGATTTACGACAAAGTTCGCTTCTTTGTAGGGCACTGAGATCGTATCGTCTTCGGACGGGCTCACCGCCTCGTCCGTCGGTGCTTCCGTTTCCAGCGGGGTCGGTGGAAGCCGCGTTGGCTTTGCGCGCATTTGATCGCGATCGCGCCAGACGCTTTTGGCGGCGACTATCGCATCTTCCACCTTGCCCAACTCATCCTCGGGCCGGAGATACCAGTCGGTGCTCCAGATGCGATGGATGATCCAGTCGTGATCTTCCAGCACCGACTGGCGCAGCCTGTCGCGATCGCGTGCGGACCGCGCCGCATGATACTGCGCGCCGTCGCATTCGATGCCGAGCAGATAGCGGCCCGGCTTGTCCG
>DASZCC010000473.1:0-12803 GCA_035943485.1 Rhizomicrobium sp.
TCCGCTCGCCGGCAAGCACGATCTCGTCATCGCGGCGAACCAGAAATTCGAGACGCTGGCGCTGACGCGCGCCGACAGTGGTGAGCGTCAAGCCGTGCCGGTCAACGTGGTGACGTCGCCAGCTGAGCTCAAACCGGCAGATTGGGTGCTGGTCGCAGTCAAGTCGCATCAGACGCCGTCGATCGCAGGCTGGCTGAAGGGCGCCGTCGGGCCGAAGACACGTGTTGCGATGTTGCAGAATGGCGTGGAGCACAAATCGCGTCTGACAGGTCTCGTGCCCGCGGACACTGCGATCGTACCTGTCGTCGTCATGTTGCCAGCCGAGCGGACTTCACCGGGCGAGATCACGACGTTCGGCGCGTCGATGCTCACCGTACCGGATGACGCTGACGGGCGCGCCTTTGCGGCACTGTTCGACGGCACGTTTGTCAAAGCCGTCACCGACGCTGACTTCAAAACGCGGGAGTGGGAGAAGCTTTGTCTCAACTGCGCGGGTGGGGCACTCTCCGCACTTACGCTAAAGCCCGGCGCGCTCGCTTCGTCGCCAGAGATGACCGCGCTTGGCCTCAAGCTGATCGAGGAAGCGATGACAGTCGGCCGCGCAGAGGGCGCGCGTTTCGCCGACGGCTTCGCGCCGCAGCTCATCGCGATGCAGACACGCCCCGGTGTGGCGCGTGGCAACTCGATGTACTACGACCGGCGCGACGGCAAGCCGATGGAATGGGATGCGCGCAACGGCGTCGTGCAGCGGATTGGCCGGAAACACGGGATTGCAACCCCGGTCGCCGACGTGATCGTGCCTTTGCTTAAGGCGCTGAGCGGGGACTAAAGCGAGGCGAGCAGGAAAGTCGCGACCGCCGCGAATCCTAAACAGGTGCGGATGCCGTGCAGCAGTCCCCACTTCACAATCAGGCTCCGACTCTCGCTGGTAGCCGTTGCCATGGCCATCAGCCGGTTGTTAGTCGGCAAGATGACGATCAGGGTCACTGGCAGGTTGGCGAGCATGAACAAGCCACCTATGAGCCATAATGCATTACCCGACTGCCACCACGCCCACGTCCCCGCCAGGAAGCCGATGACAGCCAGTGGAGCCTGCATCAGCGTTCCACGCTTGTAGGCGGGCTTCCACTCATCCAACAGAGGTTGATCGCCCAGACCAAGCCGCGCTGGCTGTTCAGCGACATTGATATAAATGGCCGCCCCGCTGAATAAGGCGGCAGCGATGAGGGCAATTTGTCCAGATAGCATTGTTCGCTGCCTTCGCGGTGGATCTCACCAGCTTACCTTAACTGTCATCCCCGGCGAGCCGCGCAAAGCGCGGTGAGGGAAAGGGATCCACGACTGGGTTCAGTGCCCCGTCGTGGTTCCCCTTCCCCTCGCTGTCGCTCGGCCGGGGATGACAGTTCAAGTGCTACCCCTGCGGTTTGATCGCGGCACCGTCGATTTTGATCGTCGTTGCCACCGCCGCGATCACGCCGTAGTCGGTGCTCGCCCAGACGCGCAGCGGCACGACATAGTTGCGGCCGGTGATCGCGCTTGGAAACACGCCCACCCAGACATTGATCTCGGGGAAGTTCACGCCGTCCTTCAGGACGCGCGGCTTGTAGCCGGAGATCTGCTTGTACTTGATCTGGCAGAGCAGGGCCTTGCCCTTGTAGAGGCCGTTGTCCATCGAGATCGACGTGTCCTTCACCTTCACGAAGTTCACGTCGTAGCGGCGGCGGCCGTCATAGACCGGCAGCTTCACGTCGCATGGGCTCTCGCCCGTCGCGCCGACGCCTGAGACGAAATAGGTGATCGCGCTCAGCGGATCGAAGGTGGCCTTCTTCTGCTCCGGCGGGACCTCGTAACCGGTAAGCGGGTAGCTCGGCTCGGCATAGAGTTTAGCGGGCCCGGTCGCGTCATAGGTGAGCGACACTTCCTGCTTCTTGTCGGCGCGGCCCGTGTAGAAAGAATCGTAGAGCGCCGGGTGAAAGTTCTTTGGCGCGACCGTGCCGGTCGACGTCGCCTGGATCTGGGCCTGCCAGAAAGCGTTGACCATGCCGCCGGTCTCGAGATTGGAGACCGCGTGATACTGATCGCCGCGGATCGTGGCATCGAGATCGACCTTGCCGAGCGTGACGCCGCCGGCATAGAGGGTCATCGCCATCTGCAGCTGCGAGCCCGTGACGGCCGTGGCTTCGCCACCGGCGCCGCCGGCGGCAATGGCGGGCGAGGCGAGGGCAAAGACAGAGGCAAGCGCAATCAGGGCGTGGCGCGTGTTCATCTATGAAGGCTCCGAAGGGTGTGCGGGGCGTGCGCCCGCAAAACTGCGGCGCCGACGCTCCAAAACCACTATGGTTCAATTATGACATCGCGTGACTCGATCGCAACGGAAAATCCCGGGAACAATCTGGCGGCCAGTGTGACGCAGGGCGACAGGCGTGCACTGGCACGCGCGATAACGCTGGTGGAATCCACCCGGCATCAGGACCGTGCGCCGGCGGATGCGCTGCTCACGGCGCTGTTGCCGCACACGGGCGGCGCCGTCCGCATCGGAATCTCCGGCGCACCGGGTGCCGGCAAGTCGACCTTCATCGAGGCGTTTGGCAAGTATCTCACCGGGCAGGGCAAGCGCGTCGCCGTGTTCGCAATCGATCCGTCATCGCGCCGGTCCGGCGGCTCGATCCTTGGCGACAAGACACGCATGGAGAAACTCGCGCGCGATCCGGATGCCTACATCCGTCCGTCGCCCGCGGGCACGACGCTCGGCGGCGTGGCACGGCGAACGCGGGAGTCAATGCTGCTGGCCGAGGCTGCACGGTTTGATGTCGTTCTGGTCGAGACAGTTGGCGTCGGCCAGTCGGAGACCGCCGTCGCCGACATGACTGACCTGTTCGTGCTGCTTGCAGCGCCGGGCGGTGGCGATGACCTGCAGGGCATCAAGCGCGGCGTGATGGAATTGGCTGATCTGTTGATTGTAACGAAGGCAGACGGCGATTTGCTGGCTGCGGCGAACCGCGCAGCCGCCGACTACCACGGCGCGCTGCATCTGATGCGGCCGAAGCACTCCGGGCTGTTTCCGAAAGTCCTGACTGTTTCGTCCATCGAGGGTGTGCGGATCGACGAGTCCTGGGCGGAGATGGCGGCGATCCATGACGTGCTGGCAAACAGTGGCCAGCTAAAATCGCTGCGGGCCGAGCAGAACCGGCGTTGGTTCCTGTCGGAGGTTCAGGCGGCACTCAGTGAGCGCATCCTCGGCGATCCGCATATCGCAGCGCGCATGGCGGCGCTGGAGGCCGATGTCCTGAGCGGTCGTGCGCTTGCGCCTGCTGCGGCGCAATCACTTCTCTCAGGCATGATCCGCTGAAAGGTCAATGCGTCCTCCGCTGTTGGGGGACCGCGGAGGACGCATCTTCACCGGCCGTCAGCGCATGCCGCCGGCGGTTCGAATGGTCTCGCCCGAAATCCAGCCTGACTCCGGCGAGGCGAGGAATACGGCAACCGCGCCCATGTCAGCGGGCGTGCCAAGACGTCCAAGCGGCGTGCTGGCGATCATCTGCTTCTCGAGATCGCTTCCGGGCACGCCCATCGAGACCAGGCCTTCGGTGACGGTGCCACCCGGGTTGATCGCGCTGACGCGGATGTTGCGCGGGCCGAGCTCCTTGGACAACACGCCGGTGATCGCATCAACAGCGCCTTTGGTCGCAGTATAAATCGACGTGTTCGGGAACAGTGACGTCGTCACGGTGGAGCTGATGTTGATGATGCTGCCGCCTTCCTTCGGGAAGCGCGATGAAGCTTCCTTCGTGGCGAGAAGCAGGCCGAGGACGTTGGTATTGAACTGACGGTGGAATTCCGCCTCGTCCGTTTCCTCAACTGGCAGGAATTTGAACACACCGGCATTGTTGACCAGCACGTCGATCTTGCCGCCGAATGCCTTGTCGGCTTCGGCGAACAGGCGCTTGACGTCTTCGGCCTTCGAAACGTCCGCCTGTACTGCGACAGCCTTGCCGCCGTGATCCTTGATCGCGGCCACGACGCGCGACGCGCCGTCGCGATCCGACGAATAGTTCACGACGACACTGGCGCCTTCTTTGCCCAGCGCCTCCGCGATGCCGGCGCCAATTCCCTTGGATGCGCCGGTGACGACGGCGACTTTTCCTTGAAGCTTGCTCATGGGAAAATCCTCTCCTTGCGATGGTTCGACAGTTAGATAAGCGTCTAACTGTTGACCGCAAGGGGAGCTGAAATCGCTGCTGTCAGATTTTGGCGAGGCGGTCGAGATAGGCCTGCAGGGTGTCGCGCTCGATGCTCAGATTGGCGAACTTGCCTTCCTTGGTCTTCTTGATCAGGCCGGCGGTCTCCAGCTCTTTCATGTGATGGGACAGGGTGGCCTTGCTGACTTTGTGGGTTTCCTGGAGCGCAGTGCAGGTCAGAGACGACTCCTCGCACTCCCCGATCTGCTTGAGGATCTGGTAGCGGCGGGGTTCGGCCAGGGCCCGGGCGATCCGGGCGAACTGGCGATCTGTCATGGGGGCGGATTTGGACTTGGGGGGCATGCCTAAATATATGGGGTTTGAGGGGCTTGGCCCACAAGGCCATCGTCAGTCTTGACCGGAGCGGGGCTTGTCCCTAAGAGAGCGCCTCTTTTTTGACGTGGGAATACTATGGCTCGCCGCTGCGAATTGACCGGAAAAGGCACCTTGGTTGGCAACAATGTCAGCCATGCCAACAACAAGACCAAGCGGATCTATCGTCCGAATCTCCAGCATGTCTCGCTAGCCTCGGAGGTTCTCGGCAACTCCTATGTGCTGAAGATCAGCATGAATGCGCTGCGCACGGTCGACCGCCAGGGCGGCCTGGACCCGTTCCTGCTCAAGGCCAAGGACGGCCTGCTGTCGCCCAAGGCGCTGCGCCTGAAGCGCGCGATCGCCAAGAAGACGGCTAAGATCGCGGCTTAAGAAGCGCGCCTAAGTCTCTTTGTTGACGTGAATATCGACCGGCAGCGGCAGACACCGCTGCCGGTTTTGTTTTGGGCTCTAGCGAGCGGCGTGGCGCGGCGCGTGCTTGGGCCCGGCGATCCGGCGTGGACCGCGCATATGGCCTTCGTGGCCCTTCTCTTCGTGGAAGAGGCCGATGAGCTGCTCGGTCATCGCGCCGCCCAGCTGCTCGGCGTCCACGATCGTGACGGCCTTGCGGTAGTAGCGGGTGACGTCGTGGCCGATGCCGATGGCAGTGAGCTCTACGGCCGAGTTCTCCTCGATCTCCTCGATCACCCGGCGCAGATGGCGCTCCAGATAGTTCCCGGCGTTCACCGACAAGGTCGAATCATCCACCGGCGCGCCATCTGAGATCACCATGAGAATCTTGCGCTGCTCGGGACGGCCGATCATCCGGTTATGCGCCCACATTAGAGCTTCGCCGTCGATGTTCTCCTTAAGCAGCCCCTCGCGCATCATCAGACCGAGGTTCTTGCGCGCGCGGCGCCATGGCTCGTCGGCGGCCTTGTAGATGATATGGCGCAGGTCGTTGAGGCGACCGGGATGGGGCGGCTTGCCGTCCGCGATCCACTTCTCACGGCTCTGACCGCCCTTCCAGGCGCGCGTCGTGAAACCGAGGATCTCCGTCTTCACGGCGCAGCGCTCGAGCGTTCGGGCCAGGATATCGGCGCACATCGCCGCCACCATGATCGGACGGCCGCGCATCGAGCCGGAATTGTCGAGCAGCAGCGTCACCACCGTATCGCGGAAGGTCATGTCCTTCTCGCGCTTGAACGAAAGCGGGTACATCGGGTCGATGATGATGCGGGGCAGGCGCGACGTGTCGAGCATGCCTTCCTCGATGTCGAACTCCCAGGTGCGGTTCTGCTGCGCCATCAGCAGTCGCTGAAGCTTGTTGGCGAGACGCGAGACGACGCCCGACATCGCCTGCAGCTGCTGGTCGAGGAAGCTGCGTAGACGCGAGAGTTCCTCGGCGTCGCACAGATCTGCCGCGCCGATCTCTTCGTCGAACTGCAGCGTGTGGACCTTGTAGCCCCATTCGTCGGAATGGCTGAACGGCTGCTCGGGCCGGTTCGGCTTCATTCCTTCTTCGGGTTCTTCCGCGTCCGAGAGCTCGTCCGACATCTCCGGCCGCATCTCGGCGGAGCTCTCGTCGCTCTCCTCGCCTTCGGCTTCCTCCATGTCGGCTTCGCTGGATTCGGCCTGCTGATCCGAGTCCTGGTCTTCGCCTTCCTGGTCCTGGCTTTCGGAGTCGTCGCCTTCGCCCGTGTCGTCCGATGCTTCGTCGGCATCGAACTCATCGGTGAGTTTCAGATCCTTCATGATCGTGCGGGTGAGTTTGGCGAAAGCGGCCTGGTCGCGCAGCGTTTCGCCGAGCTTGTCCAGTTCCTTGCCGGCGTTCTGCTCGATGAAGGGACGCCACAGCTCGACGGCGTATTTGAGCGACTCCGGCGGCGGCTCACCGGTCAGCTTCTCGCGCACCATCAGGCCCAGCACGTCTGCGATCGGCGCATCCGCCTTCACGCGCGCCTTGGCGAGACCGCGATTGACGAGGCGCTGTTCCAGACTGGCGGACAGATTGCTCGCGACGCCCTGCATGGCGAGCGCACCGATGGCCTCGACACGTGCCTGCTCGGCCGCCTCGAAAGCGGCGGCTGCGTCCGTCGATTGCGGGCGGAACTGATCGTGGACCTTGTCTTCGTGATGGGCACGCCGCAGCGCGTAGGCGTCGCCCGCGCCGCGCACGACAGCGACTTCGCCGGGTGGCAGATTGCGCGACGGCAACGGCAGGCGCGCTTTCAGTCCACGCAGCGCCGGCGGCTCAGCCGAGTAGGTAACCTCCAGCTCAGGCTCGCCCGACAACGCGCGAACCGCGGCAGTTACGGCGCGCTTAAACGGCTCCGAGGGATTCTCAGGCTTGGACACTCACGTCACCAGCACCTTGGCCGCGCTTTCCGGCAGGTCTTCGCCGAAGCAGCGCTGGTAGAATTCGGCCACGCTGGCGCGCTCAAGCTCGTCGCACTTGTTCAGGAAGGTGAGACGGAACGCGAAACCGACGTCCTGGAAGATCTCGGCATTCTCGGCCCAGGTGATGACGGTACGCGGGCTCATCACCGTCGACAGGTCGCCATTGATGAACGCATTGCGTGTCATGTCGGCGACGCGGACCATCGCGTTGATCTGCTTCTTCTTCTCTGCCGTCGCGCCGTAGGACGGCACCTTGGCCAGCACGATCTCGACCTCAGCGTCATGGCTCAGATAGTTGAGCGTGGTGACGATGCTCCAGCGGTCCATCTGGCCCTGGTTGATCTGCTGCGTGCCGTGATAGAGGCCGGTCGTGTCTCCCAGACCGATCGTGTTCGTCGTCGAGAACAGGCGGAACGCGCTGTGCGGACGGATGACCTTGTTCTGGTCGAGCAGGGTGAGCTTGCCCGACACTTCCAGCACGCGCTGGATCACGAACATCACGTCCGGACGACCGGCGTCGTATTCGTCGAAGGTCAGCGCAACGGGACGCTGCAGGCACCACGGTAGCAGGCCTTCACGGAATTCCGTGATCTGCTTGCCGTCTTTTAGCACGATCGCATCCTTGCCGATCAGATCGATACGGCTGATGTGGCTGTCGAGGTTGATGCGGATACACGGCCAGTTGAGGCGCGACGCGACCTGTTCGATGTGCGTCGACTTGCCGGTGCCGTGATAGCCCTGGATCATCACGCGGCGGTTGAATGCGAAGCCGGCGAGAATGGCGAGCGTCGTCTCGCGATCGAAGCGATAAGCGGAATCGCGATCGGGCACATAGGAGCTGCCGTGCTTGAACGCCGGCACCTTCAGCTTCGTCTCGATGCCGAACACAGTCGAAGCATCGACCGTCGTGTCGGGCGCGTTGTTGGGATCGAGGCTTTCTTGCTGCTCTGTCATTGATCCTATCCGGCTCAAAACTTCAGTTGCGGATGACCGCCGGATGAGGGAAGGGCGCTGTCAAAGCACCCGCTAGGTCAGGCCGGAGGCGCGTAACACGCCATAGGCTTTGATAACCTGTTTCAGACGCTCCTCGGCGCCCCGATCGCCGCCGTTCGCGTCGGGATGAAACCGCTTCACAAGTTCCTTATACCGCGCCTTAATCTCGATCAAGGTGGCGTTGTGCGCTAGGTGCAGCGTATCGAGAGCCATCAACTGCAGCCGCGTCAACGTGCGCTCAGGGCGACGGGGCCCTGAATTGTCTGCGTCCTTTTCAAAGGTTCCGAGATTGTCGTCGACCGCGAATGTACGGCCATACGGATTGTGCATGCGAGCTGCGCGCTTGCCGAGCGGCCAGGTTGGACGATGGCCTGTAAGAGCGTCCTCACGGAAGGTTTGGATGTCCTTCTCGTCCATGCCGCGGAAGAAGTCCCATGACTCGTTGTGCTCACGCGCGTGCGCGAGACAGAGCCAGACATAGTCGCCGAGCGCCTCACGGCTCCGCGCAACTTTGTAGCCGCCCTGTTCCTCGCAGCCGGCGCGCGCACAAGGGCGCAAAGTCGCGGCTTCCGCCTGAACCTTTGGCCCACCGGGCTTCTTGATGCGGATGTCGGACTTGAATCGGGATGTCTGCTTCGCAGCCATGAGCGGATTATGGTGTCGGAGCGTAAAAAAACAAGAAAACGTATTGCTTGACTTACCTTGGCGGACGGATGACACGCTGATTGCATGAGTGTTTCGGACACAATTCGTGAAAAATTGACCGCTTCGTTCGCGCCGAAGGAGCTGGTTGTCGAGGACGACAGCGCCAAACATGCGGGCCATTCAGGCGCACGACCGGGTGGCGAAACCCATTTCAGTGTTCGCATCGTGTCGGACGCATTCGACGGACTGTCACGGGTGGAGCGCCAGCGCCGCGTCTATGCAGCGCTTGCCGCGGAACTCAAGCAGCAAGTCCACGCGCTGTCGCTGATTACGCTGACACCTGCCGAGGTGTGGCAAGAGCACTAAAAACTTGTCATCCCCGGCGAGCGTCGCGCAGCGATGCGAAGGAAGGGGACCCACGACTAGGTTTGTGCCAACCATGGATTCCCTTCCCCTCGCTGTCGCTCGGCCGGGAATGACAGCGTTCGATTATCCCGACGCTTCCATATCCTCCGCCAGAGGCTTCGTCGGCGGGATCACGCGCAGGGCGGTGATCTGGTTGCGCTGACGGCGCAGAATTTCGAACTGATAACCGAAGAACGCGAAGCGCTGCCCGGGATCGGGAATCGCGCCCGCCTCGTGGATGACCAGCCCGGCGATCGTGGTCGCTTCCTCATCTGGCAGGTTCCAGTCGAACTCGCGATTGAGGTCGCGGATCGGCACGGTGCCGTCGACAAGATAGGAGCCATCCGGACGGCGCCGAACGTCAGGGCGCTCGCGTTCTTCGTGTTGATCTGGAATGTCGCCGAAGATCTCGTCGAGAATATCCTCGAGCGTGATCAAGCCTTGCAGCGCGCCATACTCATCGACCACCAGCGCGAAGTGCGAACGCCGCTCGCGGAACGCATCGAGCTGTTCTTCGAGGGTCGTCGTCTCCGGCACGAACCAGGGCGGCGTCGCGAGCGACACAGGGTCGAGCTGATCCACCGTGCATTTCGCCTCAAGCGCAGCACGCACGATGTCGCTGGTGTGGAGGATGCCGATGATGTTCTCCGGCTGGTCGCGCCAGACCGGCACGCGCGTGTGATTGGCATCGAGGATGTCGCGGATGATCTCGGCGGGCGGGTGCTTGGCGTCGATCATCTCCATGTTTTTGCGGTGGACCATGACATCGCTGACGGTCAGTTCGCGCAGGTCGAGGATGCCGCCGATCATGTTCTTGTGCTCGCGCTCTACGGTGCCTTCCTCGTGATGAAGGTTCACCGTGCCGCGAATTTCCTCGTGGGCTTCGACCTCGGACTCGTCTTCCTCGCGCACGCCGAAGACGGCAAGCACACGCCACACGACGTATTGCACGGCATTGACGATCGGCGCGATGAACCACACGACAGCTGTCACCGGGCGCGCCACGAACAGCGCGAAGCGGTCGGTACGCGCGATCGCCAGCGTCTTGGGCAGCACTTCGGCGAAGATCAGAACCAGCACTGTCATGAATGCGGTCGCCACCGCGACGGCGCGTGGTCCGTAGCTCGCCTCGAACACATACGTCGCCAGCGACGACGCCAGGATGTTGATAAAGGTGTTGCCCATCAGCAGGGCGCCGATCACGCGCTCGCGCTCGCTTTGCAGACGGTTGACGAGCCTAGCGGAGCGGGAGCCTTCTTTCTCGAGCTGGTGCATGCGCCCGCGCGAGACAGCGGTCAGCGCGGTCTCCGAGCCCGAGAAGAACGCCGATATCCCAAGGAGGAGCAATATCGGACCAAAGGAAAGCAGAACGTAACCCATCGCAGAATCCTGACAGACAAGATTGCCAGAATGTCATTTGCCGGCGATGGCGGCTAGCTGTTCAGCAATGCCTCAACAGCGGCGCGCGGCACGTCGCTTGTAGTAAACGCCTGACCAATGCCGCGCACGAGCACAAAGGTCAGCTTGCCATCCTTGACCTTCTTGTCGTGCCCCATGTGCTCGAGCAGCACTTCTGCACTGGCACGCAGGCCGGGAATGTCGGCGATTGCGTTGGGCAGACCGACGACCTTCAGATGCCGCGCAAAACGCTCGCTGTCCTGACCCGGACACAGGCCGAGTTTCACCGACAGCTGGAAAGCGAGCGCCATGCCGATGGCAACACCTTCGCCGTGCAGCAACCGGTCGGAGTAACCTGTGGCCGCTTCCAGGGCATGCCCGAAGGTATGCCCCAGATTGAGAAGGGCGCGGTCGCCGGTTTCGCGCTCATCGCGTGCAACAATCTCGGCCTTCATCCTGCAGGAGTGCGCCACGGCATGCACAAGCGCATCGCTGTCCCCCGCCAGCGCCTTAGCGGCATTGACTTCCAGCCATTCGAAGAAGGCGCGATCGCCGAGGGCGCCGTACTTGGCCACTTCAGCGTAACCGGCGAGCAGTTCGCGCTTCGGAAGTGTCTTCAGAACGTCCGTGTCGGCCAACACGATGTGCGGCTGGTGGAAAAGTCCGACGAGATTCTTGCCTTCCGGCGTGTTGATCGCAGTCTTGCCGCCGACCGAGGAATCCACCTGCGCCAGCAAGGTTGTCGGGATCTGCGCGAAGGCAACGCCGCGTTTGAGGATGCCGGCTGCAAATCCCGTGAGGTCGCCGATAACACCACCGCCCAGCGCGATGACGAGGCCATTCCGATCGACGCCGCTCTTGAGCAATTCACTCGAGAGCGTCGAAAGGTTCGCAAAGCTCTTCGTGCCTTCACCGGGCTCCAGCACGATGGGGAGCGGGTTGAATCCGGCCGCCTTGAGCGATGCGACGAGACGATCAAGATGCATCGCCGCGACATGACGGTCGGTGACGACAGGCACGACACCTTTGGCCAGCGGGTTGAGCAGTGTGCCGGCACGGTCGAGAAGGCCCGGCCCGACATGGATATCGTAGCTGCGTGCGTCGAGCGCGACCTTGATGACCTGGCTCATGGTTCCAGCGCCCCACGTTCGGTCAGGACCGCGATCACGCGCTCGACCGCGGCCGAGTGTGGACCGTCCTCGCTCGATATCGTCAGGTCGGCCTGCGCATAGATTGGTTCGCGCTCGCCGAGCAGGCGCTCCATCGTCTCGCGCGGATCGCCGTCGCGAAGGAGCGGCCGCGTGTCGCGCCGCTGTGTCCGGGCCAGCAGAAGTTCGATCGGCGCCTGAAGCCAGACGCTGACAGCGGAGTCCTTGATGAGTCCACGGGTCGTCTCGTCCATGAAAGCGCCGCCACCGGTTGCAAGAACATGGGGCGCTTCGCCAAGAAGCCGCGCGATGACTTTCTTTTCACCGTCCCGAAAGGCGGGCTCGCCATAGCGTTCGAATATCTCGGCGATGGAACAGCCCGCGGCGTGTTCGATCTCGCTGTCCGCGTCCTTGAATGGCACGCCGAGCCGCGAGGCCAGTCTGCGACCCACGGAGCTTTTTCCGGCTCCCATCATTCCCACAAGCGCGACGGTGCGATTGAGTTTCATGCCGTCCGCTTACACGCAAAAGGGCGGGTTTGCCCAGCGGGACTTGCATGACCGCCTTCAATTCCGCCACAAACAGGCGCAAGGCTATGCGCAGACGGAACGAGGATTCGATGGGTTGGGGCGTAAGATTTCTGATCGGCATTGTTGTGCTGCTTGTCGCGGGCGGCATCGGCCTGACGATCTATGGCGGACATGTCGCGCCCGCACAGCATCCGATCGAACAGGTCGTGCCGAATGATCGCCTGCCGACCTAGCCTCGCAGGTATCCTGCTGGCGGCACTCCTGACCGCAGGAAACGCTGCGGCACAGACAAGTGATTCGCCGCCGGCGGACGGCGCGCCGACAAAACTGGGTCAGCCAAGCACCCAACCTTACGATTCGGATACGCCGCCCGCGGACAAAGACGAGCCGCCGGTATCAGACGTGCCAGAGAAGGCGCCGTCGGATACTGCGCCACCACCGCCGGCTGATTCAGGCCCACCTCCTGCCGATGCGGGTGGCACAGGGCCTGTGCAATCTGCGCCGCTCGCACCGCCGGATGGCGCAACACCGACGCCCGCTGAGCCGCCGCCTGCCGACTTCAAGCCCGGCATGTTCGGCAAGCCGGGTACCGACTCCGTCTCATCGACTGACCTGACTATCGTCGATGGTCCGGCCGCTGGATTGATCGACAATTCCAATGGCGGCTTCGAGCAGGGGATGTGGTCGGACTCGGCGCGGCCCGATATCGAGGACCTTCTTGGTCGCCTGCCGCT
>DASZCC010000474.1:0-3432 GCA_035943485.1 Rhizomicrobium sp.
GTTCATGCAGGAGTATGCGCTATCGAGCCAGGAAGGCGTCGCGCTGATGTGTCTCGCCGAGGCGTTGTTGCGCGTGCCGGACGCCGAGACGGCCGACCGGCTCATCCGCGACAAGATCGGCGGTGCGCAATGGGACAAGCATCGCGCCAAATCGGACTCGCTGTTCGTGAACGCCTCGACCTGGGCGCTGATGCTGACGGGCAAGATCGTGAGCTTCGACGAGACGGCGCGGTGGAATTTCGACAGCATCTTCCGTCGTCTTGTCGCGCGCTCCGGCGAGCCGGTGATCCGCCAGGCGCTCACCTATGCGATGCGGGTCCTCGGTGGTCAGTTCGTGCTGGGCCGCACGATCGATGAAGCGCTCAAGGAAGCGCGGCCGCTCGCCGCCAACGGCTATCGCTTCTCTTTCGACATGCTGGGCGAGGCGGCCTACACCGAGAAGGACGCAGCGCGCTATGCGCAGGCCTATCGCGCGGCGCTGGAAACTATCGCGGCGCACGGCGCATCCAGCGACGCCACGATCTTCGCGCGCAACAGCATCTCGGTGAAACTGTCGGCGCTGCACCCGCGCTATGAATGGCTGAACCGCGAGCGCGTGTTCGCTGAACTCATTCCGGTCATGACGTCGCTCGGCCAGCGCGCGCGGGAGACCAATGTCGCGCTGACGATAGACGCAGAGGAGGCCGATCGGCTCGAGCTGATGCTCGAATTGTTCGAGCGTCTCGGCGATACCAAAGAGCTGCGCGGCTGGGACGGTCTTGGTCTGGCTGTGCAGGCCTATCAGAAGCGCGCCGTGCCGGTGCTGGCATGGCTGACCGACCTCGCGCGGCGGCAGCAGCGCCGCATTCCGGTCCGGCTTGTTAAGGGCGCGTACTGGGACACGGAAGTGAAGCGGGCACAGGAGCAGGGGCTCGTCGACTATCCCGTATTCACACGCAAGGCGGCCACCGATACATCCTATCTCGCCTGCGCCCGCGCGATGCTGGCGGCGAGAGATGCGATCTACCCGCAATTCGCCACCCACAACGCGCACACGCTGGCTGCGATCGATATGCTGGCTGCCGGTCGGCGGGACTTCGAATACCAGCGCCTGCACGGCATGGGCGAGGCGCTGCACGAGATCCATCGCGAGATGGGCGGCGTCCCGACCCGCATCTATGCGCCGGTCGGCACGCATGAGGACCTGCTGGCTTATCTCGTGCGGCGGCTGCTGGAGAATGGCGCGAACACGTCGTTCGTCAATCGCCTCGCGGACGAGGAGGCACCCATCGAGGACATCGTGGCCGATCCGGTGGATGTTATCGCCGCCTGTCATCCGCGCCGCAATCCGCGCATAGCGCTGCCGGCAGACATTCTCGGCGATCGCAAGAACTCGTCGGGCTTCCTGTGGAGCGACGATACGGTCGCCAACCCGATCCATGCCGCGATGGTAACCGAAGCCGCCCGTCCGCATCACGCGGCGCCAATGCTGGGCGGCGCTTCGATGACGGGAGAGGGCGTGAGCGTCCGCGATCCATCCGACCGCCGGCGTGTCGTCGGCACGGTGCGCGAAGCCGACGAGCGCATTGCGAGCGAGGCGCTGACCGTCGCCGACAAGGCGCAACCGGAATGGGACGAACTCGGCGGCAAGGCGCGGGGCGACGTCCTCAACCGCGCTGCTGACCTGTTTGAGACCAATCGCGCGCTGCTGATGGCGCTGGCAGTCCGGGAGGCCGGCAAGACATTGCCGAACGCGCTCGGTGAAGTCCGCGAGGCCGTCGACTTCCTGCGCTACTACGCGGAGCAAGGCACACGGCTCTACGAACACGGCACGCCGCTGCCGGGACCAACCGGCGAGTCGAACGAACTGAAGCTGCATGGCCGCGGCGTCTTCGCCTGTATCAGCCCGTGGAATTTTCCGCTGTCGATCTTCACAGGTCAGGTCGCGGGCGCGCTGGCCGCCGGTAACTCCGTGCTGGCCAAGCCAGCAGAGCAGACGCCGCTGATTGCAGCCGCCGCCGTGAAGCTGCTTCACGAGGCCGGCGTTCCGGGCACGGTGCTGGGCTTGCTGCCCGGCGATGGTCCGAAGATTGGCAGTGCGCTGTTCGGCGATCCCAGGCTGTCAGGCGTCGCCTTCACCGGTTCGACCGATGCCGCGACGGCGATCAACCGCGCCCTCGCCGCCCGAACTGGTCCGATCGCCGCGCTCATCGCCGAAACGGGTGGCCAGAACGCGATGATTGTGGATTCCACCGCACTTCCGGAACAGGTGGCGAAGGATGCGGTCTCGTCGGCGTTCGACAGTGCCGGCCAACGCTGCTCGGCGCTGCGCGTCCTATTCGTGCAGGACGATGTCGCCGACAAGATGCTCGACATCATTCTCGGTGCGATGGACGAGCTGAAGCTCGGCGATCCGATGCGGCTGGATACCGATGTCGGCCCGGTGATCGACGAAGCGGCGCGCGCCGTGCTGGCCGAGCATGCGGCACGCATGACGCGGGAAGCGAAGCTGCTGCGTGCGCTACCCCTTCCGCCAGAATGCGCCAACGGCACCTTCTTCGCGCCGCATGCGTTCGAGATCGACTCGATTGCGCGGCTGCCACGCGAGGTGTTCGGGCCGGTGCTGCACGTCGTGCGCTTTGCCGCCGGCCGGCTCGACAAGGTGTGCGATGCGATCAACGCCACGGGCTACGGCCTGACGCTCGGCGTGCACAGTCGCATCGAGGAAACCGCGGCGCTGGTGCGCTCGCGCGTGCGCGCGGGCAATATCTATGTGAACCGCAACCAGATCGGCGCCGTGGTCGGCGTGCAGCCGTTCGGTGGCGAAGGCCTGTCGGGCACCGGGCCCAAGGCCGGCGGGCCGAACTATCTGCTGCGCTTCGGCCTCGAACGGACTTATACGGTCAACACGGCGGCCGCAGGCGGCAATGCGGCGCTGCTGACCTCAAGCTGAAGGACGACGCATGGGTGAAGTGCTTCTTGGCGCAGCGGCCCTTGTCCTCGTCCTGTTGCTTCTGCGCGGCTTCCTTCAGGCGCCGCCGTCGGCGCTGGCGAAAGCGTTGCGCATTGCGGGCGCCATCGCGCTAGGCGTGGTCGCGGCCGGCTTGTTCGCGACGGAACGCATCGGCGGCGCGGTCTTTGTCGCCAGCATGGCATGGGGATTGTTCACCGGCGGGCGCGTATGGCCGGGTGGCTGGCCGCATTACGGCGGGTCGCATGAAACGGCCGCGCCGTCGGGCGCAAAGATGACACGGACAGAGGCGCTCAAGGTGCTGGGCCTCGAAGAGGGCGCAACGGACGACGAAATCCGCACCGCGCATCGCCGCCTGATCCTGCAGAACCATCCGGACAAGGGCGGCTCGGATTATCTGGCGTCGAAGATCAACGAAGCGAAGGACGTGCTGCTGGGAAGCTAGCTGCGGCCCTGCACTGTGAAACAGGTCTGTCCACGAG
>DASZCC010000475.1:0-5396 GCA_035943485.1 Rhizomicrobium sp.
GGCCTTGATTTTCATCTTATTGGGAACGTCGCCCGCCCTCGCGGCGGGATACGGTCTGAAGGAAGAAAGCGCCGACGCCATGGGCGCGGCCTATGCCGGATCCGCGGCCGGCGGGCCTGACGCCAGCTATCTCGCCTACAACCCTGCCGCGCTTGGCCAGGTGCAGGACTTCGACGTGTCGGTCAGCGGCATCGGCATCCTTCCGGGTTCGCGCGGACACTACGGCACGGCGCTGACGTCTGTCGGGACGCCAACCGGTGGCGGGATGAACCCCTCCGGTTATGTCAGCGACGCCATCGTGCCGGCGTTCGCGCTGCGCTACCGGTTGAACGATCAATGGGTCGTCGGCGTCGCGGTCAACGCGCCAGATGGTCTGCGTACGGATTATCCCAGGACCTGGGCCGGCCGCTACTACGCCGAGAAGACCGAGCTTCTGACGATCGACATGACGCCGACCGTTTCCTATGAGCCGGTTCCCGGCCTGATCCTCGGCGCGGGAATGCAGGTCGAATTTGCCAAGGGCACGCTCACCAGCGCGATCGACACGGGCACGCTCGGCTTCGCCGCGGGCATCCCGGGATCCATTCCCGGCAAGCAGGACAGCTTCGCCAGCCTCAGCGGCAACAACTGGACCGAGGGATATACGATCGGCGCCATCGAGAGCATTACGCCCAACGTCACGATCGGCATCGCCTATCACTCTTCCATGCAACAGGATCTCAGCGGCCGGGAGATTTTCCATCTCGACAGTTCCGGCATCGGTGCGACCATTAACGCGCTGACCGGCGCATTCGCGAACACGCACGGCACCGCACCGGTCGTAATGCCTGACAATGTGAATGTGGGCGCGCGCTTCAAGTTTTCCGATGAGTGGACCGGCCTTGCCGAACTCGACTGGATCAACTGGAGCCGCTTCCACAACCTCACGATCACATCGGAGAATCCCGCGCAGCCGCCGGATATCACCGACGCCCGATGGCACAACACGTTGTTCGGTTCGGTCGGCGCGGAGTATCGGCCAAGCGACACCTGGCTGTTCCGCGGCGGCGTCGGTTACGACGAGAGCCCGTCGAACGATATCCAGCGCGAGCCGCGCATTCCCGACACCAGCCGCATCTGGCTTGCGTTTGGTGTGCGCTATGCGTGGAACGACAGCACCGATATCAGCGTGAGTGCCGCTCACCTGTTCACGCCGCACGAGAGTGTTGCGCAGGATCCGACGAAGCTTGGCAATGCGGCGCGCGGTGTGCTCATCGGCGACACCACGGCGTATGTCGACACGGTCGGCCTGCAGGTAAGCTGGCGTCCGAGCTGGTAAGCGTCACATCACGAACCGTGCGGATGCTCGGGCGGCGCTGCGGCCACGATGCCGGCGACCTGCGAGAATCCGAACAATCCCGGATCGATCGTGGCCGCCGCGGCGAGCGTCGCCAGAATTGAAAAGACGATCCAGATCGCGAAGAAAAGCCGGTTCGAACCCGGCGCCGGAATGCTCAGGACGTCCACTTCGTTTTGCATTTGCACACCCCTCCAACAGCCATGCGACTCAGCGGATATCTGGGTTAACAAGCGGTTAATAAGGCCGCCCTTTCCTCCCCCGTTTACGGGGGAGGTGGATCGTCGCGGAGCGACGAGACGGAGGGGGGACGCGGCACGACAGCGACGCGTTCTTGCGGGCTATCGCCTAGCGTCGCCCCCTCCACCGCAAGAGCGGTCCCCCTCCCCTGCAAACGGGGGAGGAAAGTGGCTTCGATGAAAATTGGCCCTTGGTCCAATTTCACGCGCGCGACGCCCGTCCGAAGGTGACTCACCCTCACCAGGAACGCGGCCATGTCACTCGAAAAGATTGCTCTCTCTTCCGCATGGGCCGGTCACATGCCCCCGGCACCGGACGCCCGCGTGAAGATCACCGAGGCGTATGCGCGGCACGTCGGACGCGACGCCTATTTCTGGGCGTGGCCGATGGTGAACATCTACAACCGCCGCCTTCATTTCGGGCCCATCAAGCAGCCGGTGAAGGCCGGTCCGCTGATCCAGGCGCCGATAAATCAGCTTGCGATGCTCACCGACTATGTCAGCCCGGAAGAACGCTCCGTCGCCTGCCCGAACCAGGATGTCGTGTACGGCATGGGTTCGCTCGCGCTCGACGTCTCGCCTGTCGTAGTTCAGGTGCCGGATTTCGGAAGCCGCTTCTGGGTCTATCAGATCGTCGATGTACGCACGGATAGCTTCGTACAGATTGGAAAACCGTACGGCACGATGCCTGGATTCTATCTGCTTGTCGGACCGGCGTGGAGCGGTGAGGTGCCGAAAGGCATCACGCAAGTTTTCCGCTGCCCGACCAACACCGGCATGATCGCGCCCCGCGTCTTCCAGGACGACACGGCGGAAGACAGACAGGCCATCCAGCCGGCGTTGCGCGGAATCGCGATGTATCCGCTCGCGCAGTTCGACGGCACGATGAAATCCATAGACTGGTCGAAACTGCTGGAAGCGCCTGTCCCGCCAGCAAGTGAAGAAGAGACGCAGTGGGTCTCGCCTGAGAAGTTCGTCGATGAATTGCCGCTGATATTAGCCGATGCGCCACCGCTGCCGGGCGAGGAAGCGCGCTATGCCCAGCTCCGCGCGGTGCTTGCCGCCGCCAAGGCCGACCCGAAGATCAAGCAGGCGATGACGGACGGCGCGAAGGACGCGGACGAGACGCTTGTGACGCCGCTGTTCCAGTTCCGCAATTACGGCATCCAGCTCCCGCACAACTGGAGCACGATCGCGAACGAGTCTGCCTTCGGCACGGACTACTTCACGCGCACCGCGGTTGCGAAATCGAACATCCTCGTCAACTCGCCGAACGAGACGAAGTATTTCTATCAGGACCTCGATGAGAAGGGCGCACGCCTCACCAGCACCGGACGCTACACCGTGACCTTTCCGAAAGGCGCGACGCCGCCGGTCAACGGCTTCTGGTCGCTCTCGATCTATAACGAGCATCACTTCTTCGTCGCCAACCCGATCAACCGCTTCTCGCTCGGCACGAAGAACAAGGACCTGAAGATCGCGGCCGACGGTTCGCTGACGGTCTACGTCCAGTCCGACGCGCCGGCTGACGCCGATCAACGCGCCAACTGGTTGCCGGCGCCGAAGGGAGATTTCTCACTGTACCTGCGCACGTACTGGCCGAAGGCTGCGGTGACCGACGGATCATGGACACCGCCGCGGGTGGTGCGCGGGTGACTGTTACGCTCATCGTCATGGGCGGGCTTGACCCGCCCACCCATCTAGCGAGCGTCCGCGAGCACAATGATTTCGACGCGCCGACGCGTGTCTGATGGATGGGCGGGTCAAGCCCGCCCATGACGGAAGTAATTTGGTTGCGCTCTCATGAGCCTCTCGGAATTATCACCTATGATAGACTTGAAATCCTAGTCACCATCTCTATCTGTCTCTGAAACAGGAGGCAGACGTGCATCGCAGACCCAACACCGGACACGACCAGCAGCGCGCAAACCAGAACCGCGCCGCCAGGTACATATTGAACGTCCGTTTTGGCGACGCCCTACTCTTTCGCCGTGACCGTCCCGAGTTGCGCGAAGAGCGCGCCGCTTGCGATGTTGTCGCGCGTGGCTTCCGGCGCGAGCGTCGCGGCCTTGTCGAGGTCGTAGATTTCCGGCGGCACGTACCAGTGCAGCTTGTCGGTCGTGTAGGCCTCCCACACCACCTTCGCGATCTCGATCGGCGGGATGGCGCGGAACATGCCCTCCTTCGGCGCATTGGCGGCGATGCCGGGCGGCAGGATCGGCGTGTCGATCAGGCCTGGCAACACGTCGGCGACGCGGATGCCATAGGGCTTGAGTTCGATCGCCATCGCTTCGGTGAATCCCTTCACCGCATGCTTGGTCGCCGAATACACCGCGATGCCGGGCATGCCGTAGGTCGCGGACGAAGACGACGTGGTGAAGCACATCGAGCCTGGCGTGGCCTTCAGATATTTGATGCCTTCATGGGTGCCGATGAGTACGCCGACGAAATTGGTGTTCACCACCGCCATGACATCTTCGAACGGCTGCGCCTCGAACGGACCGCCGCGGCCGATACCGGCATTGTTGTAGAGGATGTCGAGCTTGCCGTCGGTGTGCGCCACGAAGTCGGCGAGCGCGGCCGCGTAGTCCTTGCGGTCGGTCACATCGAGCTTGCGGATGACGCAGTTCTGCGTCCCGATCTCCTGCTCGAGCGCCTGGAGTCCGCTGGCGTTCACGTCATAGGCGCCGATGAACCAGCCCTTGCCCGCGAACAGCTTCGCCGTCTCGCGGCCCATGCCCGATGCGGCACCCGTGATGAAGATGCCTTTCCGCCCGTTCGCCTTGCCCATGATCCCTCCTGTTTTCGCCATCGTGCGTGGCCGCGCGCGCGGCGGCAAGCCGTGCCGTTACGGAACCCCGCGATTGCGCTAAGGTCCGGCAAAACAGGGAGCGGAAAATGAGCGAACGGGAATTCGACGTCATCGTATTCGGCGCAACCGGCTACACCGGGCGCCTGGTCGCCGAACACCTGCTGAAAAGCAGCGGCGTGAAGTGGGCGATGGCCGGACGCAGCAAGGACAAGCTTGCCGAAGTGCGCGCCGAGATCGGAGCGCCGGCATCGCTGCCGCTCGTCGTGGCGGACGTGAACGACAAGGCGTCGCTCGACGCGATGGTGAAGCGGACCAAGGTGCTGATCACTACCGCGGGGCCGTATCAGCTCTACGGTTCGCCCGTCGTGGCGGCTTGTGCTGCAGCCGGCACGGACTATGTGGACCTCACCGGCGAGTCACACTGGATCGCGCAGATGATGGCGGCGCATGACGCCGAAGCGAAGAAGACCGGCGCACGTCTCGTGTTCTCCTGCGGCTTCGACTCCATTCCGTTCGATCTCGGTGTCTATTTCGCTGAGGAGGAGGCGAAGAAGAAGTTCGGCCATTATGTGTCGCGCGTGCGCGGACGCCTGCGCGGCATGGCCGGAGGCGTCTCCGGCGGAACAGTCGCAAGCGGCCAGACGACGATGATGGCGATGGCCAAGGATCCGTCGATCGCGGCTGTGCTGGGCAATCCGTTCGCACTGACGCCTGGCTTCACCGGCGTGAAGCAGCCGGATGGCGACACGCCGCACGAAGACAAGGTCACCGGCTCCTGGGTCGGGCCGTTCATGATGGCCGGCATCAACACCAAGGCGGTGCATCGCACGAACTTCCTGCTCGGCAATCGCTGGGGCAAGGACTTTCAGTATGACGAGATGCAGATGCTCGATGGCCCACCGACCTCCGGCGGTGCGGGCACCGGCGGCTTCTCGTTCGCCGGCGATCTTCCGAAGCCGGGCGAAGGCCCGACGAAGGAGCAGCGCGACAATGGCTGGTACGACATCCT
>DASZCC010000476.1:0-6700 GCA_035943485.1 Rhizomicrobium sp.
GGCGAGAATTCCTCGGTGTAGAGATCGACCGTGCCGCGGAAGTTCAGCCCCATGCCGACCGGCCAGACCATCGGGGCGCATTCGAGCTGAAGCTGGTCCGAGATCTCATCCAGCAGTTCCAGCGGATCGCGCGCCTCGCGGTCCATCTTGTTGACGAAGGTCATGATCGGGATATCGCGCAGGCGGCAGACCTCGAACAACTTGCGGGTCTGCGCCTCGATGCCCTTGGCGGCGTCGATCACCATGACCGCCGAGTCCGCGGCTGTCAGCGTGCGATAGGTATCTTCCGAGAAGTCTTCGTGGCCCGGCGTATCGAGGAGATTGAACACCGCGTCCTCGAACTCGAATGTCATCACCGCGGAGGTAACGGAGATGCCGCGCTCCTGCTCGATCTTCATCCAGTCGGATTTCGCGCGCCTGGCCTCGCCGCGCGCCTTCACCCGGCCGGCAGCATGGATCGCACCGCCGAGCAGCAGCAGATGCTCGGTCAGCGTGGTCTTGCCGGCGTCGGGATGCGAGATGATCGCAAAGGTCCGCCGCCGTCCGGCTTCATGGGAGAGCGCGTGGGTCATGGGCGGCGGATACACAATTGCCGGGCTTCTGTCATCCCTGCCCGCATCCACCGCATAAACCTCGCAAATTTCGGCTAAGCTTCCGGGCATCATGAAGGTCACGGTCGCAACGCTGCAGGACGCCGAGGACTGGTTCGCACTCCGCCGCGCGTTGTGGCCCGAGGCGCCAGACGCTGACCACCGTGCCGACATCGCCCGTATCGCATCCGACTCGGTCCGCTACGGTGCGTTCATCGCCAGGGATGGCGGCAAGCCCATCGGTTTCGCGGAGGCATCTTTGCGGCACGACTACGTCAATGGTTGCGAGACTTCGCCTGTCGGATTCCTTGAAGGCATCTATACGGATCCAAGGCGCCGCCAGGAGGGTGTCGCCCGTGCACTTTCGCTAGCGGTGGAGAAATGGACGCGGGATCGCGGCTGCAGCGAACTCGCGTCCGACGCGCTGCTCGACAATGTCGACAGCCACCGCATGCATGGCGCGCTGGGTTTCGAGGAGACCGAGCGCGTCGTGGGCTTTCGCAAGGTTCTGGGGCCGCGTAAGGTCGGCTAGGGGTGCCAAATGTCCAAGCTCATTCGCGGCGCAGTAGCTGCGTTGTTTCTCACCATGGTGTCGGCGCAGGCCGCGCCCGTCGATTGCAGCAAGGCGCCGATACCAGATACGCCAGTGCGTGGCACCGTGAACGGTCAGCCCTTTGTCCCGAAGGAAATCCGCATCGACATCACGGCCGACGGCATGGAGATCGACGATGCGAAGTTCGACAAATTTGCGTTATCGCTGATCACCGACGGCATCTTCAACGAGGCGACGCTCGACATGCTGGTGCCGCTGGGCAAGCCGATCGACGGGCGGACCTATCGTGTGCTGCCCTTCGACCAGATCTCCGCTCAGCCCGCCGCCGCGCCCGGCACGCCAGAAGTCCAGGGCTGGGACATCGAGCTGCAATCGGCGCATGTCGACACGAACTTCACGCAGACCATCGCGTCGATCCGCGTGATCTGGGGCAAGCGCAAGGCGGACAGCATAGACGGCAAGATCTACTACTGCGTACCAAGCGTGAAGGCCGAGATCATGGGGGCATTCACCGCGACAATTCACGGACCATCGAAGGGGGACTAGCGATGATCGTCAGGATTGCCGGAGCGGCCGCCGCACTCGTCATGCTCGCGGCTGACGCTTCCGCCGCGCCGGTGGATTGCAGCAACGGCCCGATCCCGGCGACCCCGCTCAAAGGCACTGTGTCGGGTCACGCCTTCGCGCCGACCTACAACACCATCGACACCTCACCCGGGCAGATGACGCTGAACGACATCAAGCTCGACGAATACAACCTGTCCTTCGCAAGCGACGACCAGTCGACGCAGATCAAGATAGTGCTCGCGGTGCGCGCCGGCACCAAGCTCGACGGCCGGACCTTTCGCGTGACCGGCGGCTCCGGCGATCAGCCAGCGATTGGTCCTGGCGTGCCGGAGATACAGGGATGGGATCTCACGGCCGGCGATGTCTCAGCCAACTTCGTGGATGAAGCGGCCACGCTGCGCGTCGAACTCGGCCCGCGCCGGGGCAAGACCATCTCAGGCAAGGTTCATTTCTGCGTGCCCAAGTACAAGACAGATATCTCGGGCACGTTCTCCGCTACCGGCGAATAGCATTACAGCCGATCGAACGGCCAGAAGCGCGGCGCGATCACGTAGTTGAGCTGCACGGCAACGATGAAGCCGATACTCCACCACGTCGAGAACACGCATAGCGCCGCGCCGATCGCATAAAGCGTCTGCGCCCTTATCACACGCTGGACGAAGGCATCGTCGATGCCTTCGGGCATGTCCTTGTCGACCAAGCCCGACCATTTGGCGCGATACCAGCTTGCCAGCAGGAAAACGCCCTGCAGCAGGATGTTGAACCAGTAGATCAGAAGCGCCGGACGATACTCGATAAACTCCGCCAGCAACGCGGTCGAAAACGGCAGCAGGCAGATCGTCATCAGGAAGCCGATATGCAGCCATGTGTAGGAGCGGTCGGTGTGCGACAGCGCGTTGTGCTGCGTCTGTTGTCCCACCCAGAAGATTCCGAGCGTCATGAAGCTCATCACAAAGGGTACGAAGCGCGGCGCCAGCGCGAGCAGCGCATGGATCAGTTCCTGCTCGCTGTGAATGTCCTTCAGCTCTGGCGGCCGGATGTCGAGAACCAGCACCGTCATCGCGAAAGCGAAGACGCCGTCGGACAGAGCGGCCAGGCGCTCCTTGCTGCGGCCTGCTATATGATTGTAGATGCGCATCGCACTCGCTGGGGTAGCAAGCGCGGCGGCGCTAGTCCAGCGCCTCAGACGATCGGCTCGTCGACAAAGGCGCGGCCCTCTCGGTCGTCGATTTCCAGGATCCAGATGTCGGGATCGAAGCGGACCTGCTTCTCAAAATAGGCGCGCACTTTCTCGTCGTCCGCCGAGTCGCCCAGCGGCTTCACCCAGACGAGATCGCCATCGCCGCGCCGCGCCTGGTCCAGCACCATATAGGTGCCGTCGCCGCGGCGGATTTGCAGGAACACCGCGCCCGATTCCTCCGCGCCCTTGCGCAGCACCGCGGCCATCGCGCCCGAGACCTCGGCGCGGCGTATCAGGGCGCGGACAAATATTCCGGCTTTGAGGCGTGGCGTCATGGTGCCGGTATGCGCCGCGCGCGGTGTGCCGGTCAACGCGGGCCGAACACGCAACCATGACAAACCGATGTCATCGACCTATGCAGCACCCTTGAACGGGATGATCTGCGCGTCGCGGCGGGCCATGCGCTCGCCGTTTTCGCCAACGGCCGCAAAGGGCAGACGAACGACCACCGTCGTGCCTTCGCCGAGCGTCGAGTGCAGCTCGGCCTCGCCGCCATGCATCTGCGACAGCGCATTCACCAGCGCCAGCCCAAGACCAGTGCCTTCCTTGGAGCGGACATGCTCGCCCTCCACCTGTTCGAACGGCTTGCCGAGGCGTTCCATATCCTTGGCCGAGATGCCGACGCCGGTATCGGCCACCGTGACCTCAAGACCGCGCGCCGCACGCGCCGCACGCACCGTCACCGTGCCGCCGCGCGGCGTGAACTTCACGCCATTCGTGAGCAAGTTGATCAGCACCTGCTTGATCGCGCGCTTGTCGGCGAAAGCGTGCCGTGCGCCCGGTGCGACGGAGAGTTTCAGCGCGACGCCCGAACGTTCCGCCTGCAGCTTCACGAAGCGGATGGCGATCTCGGCGGTCTCCTCGAGGTCGAACATCTCCTCGAACAGCTCGAATTTGCCGGCCTCGATCTTCGACATGTCGAGGATGCCGTTGATCAGCTCCAGCAGATGGCCGCCGGATTCATGGATCAGCCGAGAATATTCCAGATAGCGCGCCGAGCCGACCGGCCCGAACATCTCATGCGTCATCACCTCGGAGAAGCCGATGATGGCGTTCAGCGGCGTGCGCAGCTCGTGGCTCATATTGGCAAGGAAGCGCGACTTCGCGCTGCTGGCTTCTTCCGCTGCATCGCGCGCCTCGATTAGCGCCTGCTCGTGGATCTTGCGCTCGGAGATATCGCGCGTGACGGCCACGATGTCGGCGGCGACGCCCTGCACCGGCGAGGCGGGCCGGCACCGGATCTCCACCCAGACATAAGTGCCATCGCGCTTCTTCATGCGGACTTCGGCCGATGAGGAGCGCGCGAAATACGACGCTTCGACAAAAGCGGTTTGCGTCACCTTCAGGTCATCGGGATGCACCAGCGCCGAGGGCGCCGCGCCGATCAGTTCCTGCGGCGTACGATCCAGAAGGGCCTGCGCCGAGGGGCTCGCAAACCGGATGCGGCCGTCGGCAGAGTGGCGTGTGATCAGGTCCATCGCGTTGTCGGCGAGGAAGCGATACATCGCGGCGCCTTGTGCAGCGGCCTGGTCGGCCGCGCGCTGGCGATCCTGCGCGGCGGCCGCGATCAGGGCGGCTTGCACGATCGCGGCGAAAATCGAGGCGGCGTAGATCTCCCACGTCTGATCCGGCAGGCGCGAAATCGGAAGCTTTCCGAGTCCCTGAACCAGCGCCACCGCGGCGAGCGCGAGCGCGGCAGCAGCGGCGGAGCGCAACACGATCGGCCGGCCGCCTGCCAGCGCGGCTTCGGCGGGCACAAGTGCCAGCCACACGATCAGCGGGGATGCGACGCCACCTGTGATGAGCGCCAGGAATCCGATCAGGCCGGCGAACACGGCGAGACTCGCCTGCTCCAGCCATGGCAATGGGATCGCGGTGTAAGCCAGGAGCGCAAGCACCGCCGGTGCCAGCAGGCCCACCATCGCGATGGTCTCGCCCTGGTCAGGGCGGCCGACCAGCACCAGGAAGCCGCCGCAGAGAATCGCGCCGACGATGGCTTTGGTGGCCTGTACCGAAATGAACAGGCGGCGCATGGCGCGGGGATCGTTGACGGCCTGAGCACTGTCGGCGGTAAGGCGCATTAGGCGTTTCACTCGATGGGCGACTCAGGAACGGCTCTCAACAAAGGTACTCTGTTCCCGACAGGCTTAACGAACCCTTTAAAACGTCCGCGCCCGTTGTCGAAATCGCAATGCAAGTGACCAAAACCTTCCCGTTTACCGCTTGTTAGCGCTGGTGCTTCGAATTGCGCGCGACCGGGCAATCCTAAACAATTCCGCAACGCTGGTTCCCCCAGACTTCGCGAATATAAGCGCTGGGGAATAACAGGCGTGGGGTTTGCGAATGCACAGCGGGCGGCGGCGAAGCCGGGCGTCCAGGATGATCTGACGCCGGACCTTCTCCCGGCGCTCGATTGCCTGCGAATCGCTGTGACGATGTACGACGCGCACGAGAAGCTCACCTATGCGAACCAGCATTTCGATTATCTTTTCCGCGCCATGCCGCCGCGCGCACAGCTGCTCGGTTTGCGCTACGACGAGATTGTCCGGCTGGAAATAGAAGCCGGTGAACTCGCGCCTTCCGCACTTGAAACAGGCATCGATCCGTTCGTCGCACAGCGCCGTGGCCAACTTACCGCCAGTGATTTCCGTCCGATGGATGTCCATCTGGTCGACGGCCGGATCATCGAGATCAAGTCGCGCCCGATCAAAGCCGGCGGCTGGATCGCGTTGTGGAGCGACGTCACCGCCGCACGGCACGCGATCTGGCGGCTCGAAAACGCGATGGAGATGGCCGCCGACGCCTTCGCCTTCTTCGACCGGCACGATGCGCTCGTCATGTGCAACATGGAATTCGCCCACATCTACGGCCGCAGCGTAGACGAGATGCGCGGCTGCACCTTCGACGCGCTGGTCACCGGCCTCGTGCGGCAGGGCCGCATCAACACCGGCGGCGAGGACGACAAGTGGATCGCCCGCCGCCTCGGCCTGCATCACACGCCCGCCGGTGCGATGACGGTGGAGACCAATGACGGCACCGCTTACCTGGTGCGCGACCGCAAGACCCGGGATGGTGGCCGCGTCAGCGTGCTGACCGACATCACGAATGAACGGCACACCGAACGCGCCCTGGCCGAGCAGACCAGCACGCTCACCAACACGCGCGAGGCGCTGGCCCGCTCCAAGGACGAAGCTGCGCGGCAGTCGCGCTATCTCGCGGACCTGACGCAGCGCATGGATGCGGCGGCGGCCGAAGCTGACACGTCGAAGAAGACGATGCTGCGCACGATGAGCCATGAGCTCAAGACGCCGCTGAATGCAATCATCGGATTCTCCGACCTGCTGCAGCAATTCGCCGACGGCTTCGGTCCCGAGCAGGTGAAGGAATATGCCGGGCTGATCCATTCCGGCGGCCACAACCTTCTGCGCCTGATCAACCAGATCCTCGATCTCACCAAGATCGCCGGCGGCAAGTTCGAACTCGCCCGCTCGCGTGTCGATGCCGGCGGCGCGATGTGGAGCGCGGGCGAGCAGTGGCGCGAGCGCGCGGCCGCCAAGGAGATCACGATCGACTCCGAAGGCTGTGCCTCGGGCAATGTCGTGGATGCCGACCAAGGTGCGCTTGGGCAGATCATCAACAACCTGCTCAGCAACGCGGTGGCCTATACGCCGCGCGGCGGTCGTGTGACGTTGAAGACGACCTGCAGCGGCTTCGTGACGATCTCCGTTGCCGACAACGGGCCCGGCGTCG
>DASZCC010000477.1:0-14594 GCA_035943485.1 Rhizomicrobium sp.
CAACAAACGCATGATCCGATCCGGCTTCTGAACGCTGAGACCGCGGGCGTTCCCCGTCGCAGCGAACCTTGCCAAGGCTTTGCTTCTGAAGGAACGGACCATGTGTCTAGTGATACAAGACACATGATCCATGTGTCAAGCATTACTAGACAGACCGATCCGCTACAGGTCGCGGGCTACCCGAAACCCGATGTCAGCGCTGCGTGTGTCGGGTGTCGCGGCATTCCGATCCGAGACTCGGATGTCGCCGATGTCGCCGCTCCATGCGCCGCCACGGATGACACGCCGGGTGCAATCCGGCATCGACAACGCGCTGCCGTCGGCGGGTGCAGATTTGTAGGTCTCGACGTAACAGTCCTGCGTCCACGACCACACATTGCCGACGATGTCGTAGAGACCGAACGGGTTGGGTGCGAAGCGGCCGACGGGCATCGTCTTCTTCGCGGGGGCGGGAATGATGCAGCCACCGCACAAGGCGTTGCCGTTGCCGGGCACCCCGCCCCAATAGTAGAGCGTCGTCGTACCACCACGCGCCGAATATTCGTACTCGGCTTCACTGAGCAGCCGATAGGTGTGACCGGTCTTGAGACTGAGCCACTTCAGGAAGGCCTGCGCATCGTCCCAGTTCACATTGATCACCGGCCGGTCATCGCGGCCCCAACCCTCGTCATCTGGCTTGTAGCGATTGCAGGCGCCGTCCGCGACGCAGGCCATCCACTCGTCGAACGTCACGTCGAACTTCCCGACTGCGAACGGTCGCGTGATCGTGACCTCGTGGATGTCATGCTCGTCGGTCCCTGATCGCGGATCGACTGAACCCATGCGGAATTTTCCCGACGGCACTGCGATCAGCTCTGGGCAATTCGCGCAGTCGCGAAAGCTCTGGCGTGACGGCCGGCGCAACGCTGCCAGCGTCGACACCGCTTTCACCGGCCGCGGCGGCGCCTTCAGATGCGCCGCTCGGTGCGGCAGCAGGAAAACGAAGAGCCCCGCCAGGGCAACGATGCCCGCAACGCTCGCGATCCAGGTCAGGGGCGAGAACGCATTGCGTGGCGCACGCGGCGGCAATGGCACCTGCTGGCCGGTCAGCACGTTCAGTGCCTTCAGCAGCTGCGGAAAGGCGTCGGAATCGCCGGCATCAGGCCAGCCTGTCAGATCGCAGGTCTGGAGCTGTCCAAACCCATGCGGCGGCCGCACGCCGGAACGCCTGACCGGCACAAGGTTCTTCTTTAGCTTCGCCTCGTCGGCTTCATCGCGCACCCAGTCGGATTCGACCGAGGTCTGCGACCAGACGACGATCACAGCTTTCGCGGCCTTGAGTTCGTCACGGATCGCATCGCGATAGCGGCTTCCGACGATAAGCGCCGGGTCCCACCAGACGGAATATCCGCGCGCCTCCAGTGCCGCGGCCAGCGTATCGACCCATGGCTTGTCGGCATGTGCGTAGGAAATGAAGATATCGGCCAAGCCACGCTCCCCTGAGTGCAATTCTTGGCGGACCGCTTGAGGGCTTGTCAATTTCGCCGCTGCGGGCAGAGTGGACGCCTTGCGAAACGGAGACGGGGCCTGAACACCGCACTCAAATACATCGTGCCGGTGATCGTCGGCGTGGCCGCCATCGCCCTGTGGGAGTGGCGCGTGCACGCGAGCGGCGTCTCGCCGCTGGTGCTGGCGGCGCCGTCCGACATCTGGCGCTCCTTCATCGCCAACTGGTCCGTGCTTGGGCCGGCGCTCTGGTTCACCGTGAAGATCACGCTCGTGGCGTTCGTGCTGGCGACGGTCGCGGGTGTGGCGATCGCGGTGCTGTTCAGCCAGAGCCGCATCATCGAATACGCGCTCTATCCGTTCGCGGTGATGCTGCAGGTGACGCCAGTCGTGGCCATCGCGCCCCTGATGACGATCTGGCTGGGCTATGACAACGTCAATGTCGTGCTGGTGGTCCTCGCCTGGATCATCGCGTTCTTCACCGTGATGTCTAACACCGTCACCGGACTGCGCTCAGCCGATCACAACCTGATCGACCTGATGAAGCTTTACGGCGCGTCGCGCTGGCAGATCCTCTGGCGCCTGCAGCTGCCGGGTGCGCTGCCCTATCTGCTGGCCGGCATGAAGATCGCCGGTGGTCTGTCGCTGATTGGCGCGGTGACGGCCGAGTTCGTCGCAGGCTCCGGCAACGATCTTGGCCTCGGCTGGGTGATAACGCTGGCCAACCGCAATCTCGACACGGCGCAGGAATTCGCGGCGTTAGCGCTGCTGTCAATCCTCGGCATTGCCGTCCTGTTCGCGATGACGGCGCTGGAATGGGCCCTTCTCCACCGCTGGCATGAGAGCGCCGTGAAGCGCCAGAACTGAGCTATCCGCTCTGCAGAAATTCAAGAACGCGCGCGTTCACTTCTGCGGGCGCCGAGATCGACGCCAGGTGATCGGCATTGGGTATGACCGCACCGGTCAGCCCCGGCATCCGCTGCATTGCAAGCCGCAAAGTTGGCTCAGGCTTGTACAGAACTTCCCGCTCCCCGACGAGAAGCAGTACCGGTGCTTTGACGGCCCGCAATTCGCGACCGCTGAACACGATGGGCCGTGCCAGCGTCGGTCGTGCGGACTCCGACATGGTGACCGACATCAGTCTGCCCCAGCCATCGGGCGCAAGTCGCGTCCCTCCTGGCAAGGTCGTGCTATCAGACGTGCGTTTGCCTCGTAAGAGCTTCCGCATCGGTATCTTCACAAGCATGACGTAGTAAAACCTCCAGCTGAACCCGACGAACGTCGCGGCGGGACCGATAAGCACAATGCGGTCGACACGATCCGGTGTCAGCGAAGCCTGATTGAGCGCAAGGAATGCGCCATAGGAGCTTCCGACGATGGAGGCGCGCGCCACGCCCAACCCATCAAACAGATCGGTCAGCCATTGCGCCATCTCGCTGCGCGACCGGAAGTGTTTGCTGGGGACGCTCTTGCCCGTCTGGCCAATCGTGTCGATAGCATACGTCCGGAAGTGCATGCTCAACGCCGCGACGGTTGGCTTCCACATGATCGCGCTGGCAGCCAGTGATGGCAGCAGAACAACCGGCGGCGCCTGACGTGAACCGTTCGCAATGACGTGCGTGGTTCCAAGGCTTGTCGAAATGTCGATCTCTTCGAAGGGCGCAGGCCACTCGCGTAGCGCAGCATCGTATGCCTCGAAGTAGCGGGCCCTCCCCGCCACGCTTCTGAAAACTTCCGGTGCTGACTTCGTGCTGCCCATCACGATGCTCCCTGCCAAGTGAAGGGCACGAAAATTGAGCATCAAAAACTGTGGCCGCCAGTCTTGTTCGGATTTTTCTTTTCCGTATATTTAATGCAACGAGCTAGCCCGGCTTCTTCATCGGAACGAGGCGCACGGTTGACGAGCCTTTCGCCAGCACTTCGCCCTTCTCGTTCTTGATATGCCCTTCCAGGAACGCCGTTGAGCGGCCCATCCGTTCGACCCAGGCTTCGGCGACGATCAGGCCGGGATTGGCGCTCTGCAGGAAGCTGATCTTGATCTCGAGGCTGAGAGGCGAGAATTCGAAATTGGTTCTCGCCATCACGAGATGCGCCATCGCCGCATCGATCCAGCCGGTGACGAAGCCGCCCTGTACGATGCCGCCGGAGTGGCAGTGATCTGTCCGCGCGCGATAGTGGACGACCGCGCGGCCGCTCTCGCCATGATCGACAACCTTTTCAAGGCCGAGCGTTGCAGACAGCGCGTGCGGCTTGGCTTCGTGTTCGACGGTCACGCCGTTTCCTTTGCGATGCGGACAGGCGCGCTCTCCACCATCATCCACATGGCGACGATGCTGACGGCGGTGGCGGCCATAAGATAGAGAGCGGGTGCCAGCGGATTGCCGGTGATATAAATCAGCCACGTGATGAAGAGCTGCGTTGTGCCGCCGAACACAGCAATCGAGCTGGCATAGACAGTCGAGAAAATTCCGCTGCGGACGCGCCGCGGCAGCGATTCGACAAACGCGACATAGAACGCTGCCGAACTGATGTTGGAGAAGACCGACAGCAACGCCGTCCCGCCCAGCAGCGCGAATGTCGAATGCGCGCTCACGATCCAGAGAAACAACGGATAGATCGAGACGAGGAACAGGAGACGCGGCCACACCATGACCATGCGTCGGCCGTAGAGGTCAGACAGCAGGCCGCCTATCAGCCCCGAGATCATGCCGAACAAGCCTAGCACGAAGGTCGCCGCGAAGGATTGCGAGGCGCCCATGTGCAATGTGTTGCGCGCGAAGGTCGTCATGTAGTTAAGGACATAGGTCGCGATCGTTCCGCCTGCGAGTACGAGGATACCTAGAACGATCGGCCGCGCATGATCGCGAAGGCCTTTGATGAAACCCTGATGCTCATAGTCCGGCAGATGATCTGCCTTGTGCAGTGTCTCGGGCAGCGAGCGGCGCAGGATGATGCCGAAGGGAAGCGTCAGCGATCCGATCAGGAAGGCGATCCGCCAGCCCCACGTTTCCAGCGCGTCCGGCGCCATGATCTGCGCCAGGATCACGCCGACCGCGCCGCCGACCAACGCCGACACACTCTGGCTTGCGCCTTGCCAGCTGGCGTAGAGACCGCGCCGGTTGGCAGGAGCGGCCTCGACGAGATAGGCCGTGGTGGGACCCACTTCGCCACCCAGTGCGAAACCCTGGATGAGGCGTGCCAGTACGGCGAGTACCGGCGCCCCGACCCCGATGACGGAATAGGACGGGATAAATGCGAGCGCCAGGATCGCTGCGCCCATCAGCGAGAAGCTGAGCATCATCGCCGGACGGCGGCCGGCACGGTCGGAATACGACCCGATGATGATCCCGCCGATCGGCCGCATGATGAAGCCCGCGCCGAAGGTGCCGAGCGCCGCCATCAGGCTTCCGAATTCGGAGTTCACGAAGCCATGCGGACCCGACGGAAAGAACGCGTGGCCGATCTGCACGGCAAAAAATGTGAAGACTGTAAAATCATAGAATTCGAGTGCATTGCCAATTACCGCGGCGGCAACATGGCGGCGGCCGATCTCGATCGGTTCAGCTTTGGTCAAATCGGGCAAGGCAAGCTCAACAATAGCGGTGCCACAGTCTTGCACGAACCCAAGGCGGGAAGTCCATCCGCCTAAGCCGCAGCCCAGTTCTCGAGCTTGAGGCCGGGTATGCCGGCGAAGTCGGCGGTGTTGTCCGTCACGAGCGTGGAATTGCTGGAGAGGGCATGCGCCGCGATCATCGTGTCGATGTCACGACTCCTCATCCATCCGCGAGCAGCGAGGATTCGATCATAGGCTGTGACTGCATCGGCATCGAACGAAAGTGTAGGGATGCCGGGAAGCAAAGCGTCCAGCCGTCTGGCCGCGTCCGCAGCATCTGGGTGATCGCGATATTGGCCTCGGCGCAATTCGACGAGACAGATCGCCGATGTCACGACGTTACCGGCATGTTCGTCGAGTTTAGCTAGTACCGAAGCGTGTCCATCGGCTGCGTGAATCACGATGTTGGAATCCAGAAGAAATGGCATGCGCTATTTTTTGCCTTCGTCGTCTTCTGGGTCCCAGAGCGTTCGCCTGGGTTCTAACCGCTCAACGGGCCGATGTTCGAGTTTCGGCAGGCCGCGGATATATTCGATCGCCTCTCTCAATGTATTGGCGACAGGAGCGATCGTGATGATGTCGCCTTCGCGGCGTATCTCGAGCTCCACATCCGTGTTGGCATACGCGAGTTCCGCGGGAATGCGGATCGCCTGACTGTTGCCGGATTTGAAGACGCGGGTTCTCATAGCTTTCATAGCTTAGCCTCCAGTCGCAGGAATGTATATACACATATATACATAAAACGTGCAAATTTTGTTATTTACAGAATTTTACAGCTGCGACTTGTGATGCGTTGAAATCGGGGCTCCGGCGTGGGATGAACAGCGATGGCCAAGACCCAGGACCCTCAGATGCTGACTGCCAACCGGCTGAAGGACGGCGACGTTCTTTACTGGAAGGACGGCAAATGGGTTTTGTCGTTGGCGGAAGGCGATGTTTTCACCGATCCTAAGGCGGCCGACGCGGCGCTTGCCGCCTCGCAGCAATATGTGACTGGCAACGTCGTCGTGGCGCCCTATCTCTTTGATGTGCGGGTAGATGCCAAGGGCATTCATCCCGTGAAGGAGCGCGAAGTGATCCGCGCCGCGGGTCCCACGGTCCGTGACGATCTCGGCAAGCAGGCAGGCCAGGTCAATGTATAGGTACGACGAGTTCGATGCGCAGTTCGTGGCCGAGCGGGTGGCGCAATTCCGCGGCCAGGTCGCGCGGCGCCTGTCCGGCGCGCTGAACGAGGAAGAGTTCAAGCCGCTGCGCCTGATGAACGGGCTCTATCTCCAGTTACACGCCTACATGCTGCGCGTCGCAGTGCCTTACGGCACGCTGAGCGCCAAACAGATGCGCATGCTCGCGCACATCGCGCGCAAATACGACAAGGGCTACGGCCACTTCACGACGCGCCAGAACATCCAGTTCAACTGGCCGCGGCTGGTCGATGTGCCGGACATCCTGGCCGATCTCGCAACCGTCGAGATGCACGCGATCCAGACCAGCGGCAACTGCATCCGCAACGTCACCGCTGATCATTTCGCTGGCGCCGCTGCGGACGAGCTGGAAGATCCGCGCCCGCTTGCCGAGATCATCCGGCAATGGTCGAGCCTGCATCCCGAGTTTGTCTTCCTGCCGCGCAAGTTCAAGATCGCCATCGGCGGCGCAAGCCACGACCGTGCCGCGCTGAAATTCCACGACATGGCGGTCGAGATCATCAGGAACGACGCTGGCGAGATCGGCTATCGCGTTCTGGTCGGCGGCGGCATGGGGCGAACGCCCTACATCGCCTATACCGTCGGTGATTTCGTGAGGAAGCCCGACATCCTCTCCTTCCTCGAAGCCGTCATGCGCGTTTACAACCAGTCGGGACGGCGGGATAACAAGTACAAGGCCCGCATTAAGATCCTCGCCAATGCGCTGGGCGAACAGGAGTTGCGCGCACAGGTCGAACGTGAGTTCGAAGAGATCCGGCACAGCGGTACATTGCAGGTGCCGGTTGAAGAACTGGCGCGGATCGATGCCTATTTTGCGCCACCGGCATTCGAGACTTTGCCCGATGACATGCCGCAAGGCAGCCCGGACTTCACGCAATGGGCCTCCACCAATCTCAGCAAGCACCGCGCGCCAGGCTATTCGATCGTCACGATCTCTCTGAAGCCGATCGGTGGCGTGCCGGGTGATGCGAGCGACGCACAGATGGATGCGCTGGCCGACCTGATGGACCAATACGGCATCGAGGAAATCCGTGTCAGCCATGAGCAGAACCTGGTTCTGCCGCAGGTGCGCAAGCGCGACCTGCCAACGATCTTCGCGCGCCTGTCCGAACTCGGACTTGGCACGCCCAACGCCGGCCTGATCACCGACATCATCGCCTGCCCCGGCCTCGACTATTGCGATCTCGCGAACGCGCGCTCGATCCCGATTGCACAGGACATCTCGAAGCGATTCGAGAAGCTCGATCGCCAGCACGACATTGGCGAACTCAAGATCAAGATTTCAGGCTGCATCAATGCCTGCGGCCACCATCACGCCGGCCATATCGGTATCCTCGGCGTCGACAAGAAGGGCGTGGAGTTCTACCAGCTCCAGCTTGGCGGTTCGGGCGCGGAAGACGCGAGCATCGGCGACATCATGGGTCCGGGTTTCCCGATCGACGAAATCGGACCGGCAGTGGAGCGCGTCGTCGACTACTACCTCAAGGCCCGCAAGGACGGCGAACGCTTCCTCGACACCTATCGCCGCATCGGCATGGAGCCGTTCAAGAACATCGCTTATCAGGAACAGCTGAATGCCGCTTATAACGGGTGACGCGTTCGCCGACGACCCGTTCACGATGGTGGCCGACGATGCGGCGCTGCCGGAGTCCGGTGGCGCCATCGTTTCGCTGACGCGCTTCCGCAAGGATCGCGACACACTGCTGGAGCGCAATTCGCCGATCGGCGTGCGCCTGAAATCCGATGAGTCACCCGAGCAACTGGGCGATGACGTGCATCGCCTGTCTGTCGTCGTGATCGAGTTCCCAAAATTCGCCGACGGCCGCGGCTTCTCCTGGGCGCGCATGCTGCGCACGCGGCTTGGGTTCAAGGGCCAGGTACGAGCGACCGGCGACTTCATCTACGACCAGGTGTCGTACCAGCACCGCGTCGGCTTCGATGCATGGGAGGTGAAGGACAACTTCACCCTCGATGATTTCCGCCGCGCCCTCTCAGAGATGACCTACGTCTACCAGCCAAGCGCCGACGGCAAAAAGACGATCCGGGATCTGCGGGCGGGGAAGTAACCCGATTGCGGCGGGAGCTCTGACATAGTAGTATTACCATTCCTGATAACGGTAATACCATGACCACTAACATGACGAGCAAGGGACAGGTCACGATCCCGAAGAAGGTGCGCGACGCCGCTGGTCTAAAGCCTGGCCGTCCAGTTCACGTCCGTTTCGAGGCGGGCAAGGTAGTTCTGGAAGCGGCCGGCAAAAAGCCGCAAAGCCCGTTTGCCAAGGTGCGGGGCACCCTGAAAGGCACGCCGACAACCGATGAGATCATGAAGCTGCTGCGCGGCGACTGATCATGATTGTCGTCGACACCAGCGTTTTGCTGGACGTCCTGACTGGAGACGCGCACTGGGCGGAGCTTTCCCAAGCTGCGCTCGACGAAGCGTCGGCGCAGGACGACCTTGTTATCAACCCAATCATTTACGCAGAGCTGTCGGCCTATTACCTCACAATCGACGACTTGGAATCGGTGATTGCGGAATTGCCGTTGAAGTATTTTGAAATGCCTCGGTCGGCGCTATTCCTGGCGGCTAAGGCATTTCAGAGATACCGCCGCCGAGGTGGAACAAAGGTAAATGTTCTGCCCGACTTTTTCATAGGCGCGCACGCCGCCGCTGAGCGCGCCTCCCTGCTGACCCGTGATCCAAGCCGCGTGCGGGCATACTTTCCCACAGTCGGGCTGATCAACCCGTAGTTCCACCACCGCCACAAAACTCAAACAAATACGTCACTCGATTGAGTGCAGATGTCGGGACGATAGTTCTTCCAACGGAAGGATCACGTCATGAGCATCTTTGGATCGATCAGAGACGCAATCTTCGGCCATGCACCCGCGGCGCCCGCGCCTGCCGCTCCCGCCGCTCCCACACAGACAGTCGCCGCGGCTGCACCTGCGCAGCCCGTGGTTCATGCCGCACCGGCACCCGCCGCGCCCGTCGATGTCGAAGCTATCCTCGCGGATAAAGCGACGAAGCTCGGCCGCCCGAACAACTGGCGCGTGTCGATCGTCGACCTGATGACGCTGCTGGGCCTCGACTCAAGCCGCGAAGCACGCACGTCGCTTGCGCATGAGCTTGGCTACACCGGCGACGTTCATGACAGCGCGACGATGAACATCTGGTTGCACAAGCAGGTCATGACCAAGCTGGCGGAAAACGGCGGCAAGGTGCCGGCCGACCTGATGCACTGACCGTCGTTACTCGGCTGCGGCAATTCCGATCGGAGTCGCCGCGGCCGGGGCGTCCATCGGAACGCCGCAGCGTGCGAGCACGGTGCGAAGGTCGCGGATCGGCGGGAACACTTCGTTGTTCCAGTCGGCGCCCTGCGCGTCATGCGCCTGCTGCTCCGCCTCAACGATGTGCTTGTCCTGGGTGAAGATACCTTCGGTGAACCAGGTGATGAACGGCCAGCCGAGATGGATCAGCCCCGGCACCGGCGGCTTCCGCACCGAGAGATAGCCGAAGGTGCGGTTGGTCTTCTGCTCTTTGTCCAGCGGCGTGTAGCCAAGCCAGACGTCCAGCACCGGCTCGCCGCCGTTCACCCACACGCGCAGGTTCTGGTACGGATAGCCCGTGCGGATCGTCATCAGGTCGGCGTTCTCGCCAGCTTCCTTGGAGCGTACGACGTTCAGGATTGCCGCCTCGCCGATCGACTGGCTGCCGCCGGTGCGGGTGAAGGTGTAATCCACCTCGCACCAGTCTTCGCCTGAACGCCGACCCAGACACTTCGCCTTGATCGAGCCCATCAGGCTGCGGTGCAGGAACTGATGGTTCATGTCGAACAGGTTCTCGTGCATGAACGTGTAGTGGCAGGCCACCTCGCGGTTCAGCTGCCGCGTCTTGTATTTCGGGTTGGCTTTGGAGCCGAGCGACGTGAGCGCACGCTCATCAGCCAGCGCGGCGTTGCCCGGGAAGATGAAAATGAGGCCGTCGACTTCGCGCGCCGGATAGGCCTTCACGCCATTGGGCAGCCGCTCGCGGCCGAGATAGGGCACGTCGATGCAGGCGCCCGCGCAGTTATAGGCCCAGCCGTGATAGCCGCACTTCAGCGTTTCGCCTTCGACCACGCCGAGCGAAAGGGGCACCTGGCGGTGGGCGCAGCGGTCCTCCAGCGCAAAGACCTGACCCGATTTCCCGCGGAACAGCACGATCGGCTCGCCCGCGAAGCGTCGCGCCAGCGTTTTGCCGGCCTTTAGCTCGTCGGACCACGCCATCGGGTACCAGAAGTCCGGATGGGTCGCGATGCGGCGCAGGTCGAGGGGCCGTGAAAGACCCGACGGCACGACTGTCATTGAAATGTCTCCCAACGCGCTCAAGCATAAGCGCCCCGAGATCAAGCTAGGACATATTTGCCATCTGGCCAAATGGCCCTTGGGCCAATGATCGAGATAAGGAGCCGGTCGTGAGCAGATACTTGACCCCCACCCCCCTTTGCCCCAAAGAGACCGCGCAAAAATTACGAGGTGTCTTCGGATGAACGCACCCACGCGTATCGACGCGCTGCCCCGCTTCGGAACAATCGAAAAAGCCATCGCCACGCTCAAACCGGGCGAGCCGCTGTACTGCATCCATCCGGAGAAATTCGGCACGGCCGCGCGCCGCTTCCTGGACGCGTTCCCAGGCGATCCGCTCTACGCGATCAAGGCCAATCCGCATCCGCATGTGCTGGACCAGGTCTGGGCCGCGGGCATCCGGCACTTCGACACCGCCTCCCTGCCCGAGATCGAGATCGTCAAGAGCCGCTTTCCCGATGCGCATTGTCACTTCATGGCCCCGGTGCGCGCCGTCGGTTCGGCGAAGAAGGCGTTCGAGCAGTACGGCGTAACCGACTATGTCGTCGACTGCGACTACGAGCTCGAGAAGCTGCTGGCCGAGACCAAACAGCCCAAGAAGCTCCGGATCTTCGTGCGCATCGCCACGCCGCTCGGCGGCGCGGTGCTGGAGCTGTCCAGCAAGTTCGGCACGCCGCCGGCGGACGCCGCCATGCTGCTGAAGAAGGTTGCCGAGTCCGGCGCTGCGCCCTGCCTCACCTTCCATGTCGGTTCGCAGTGCCTGTCGCCGTTCTCCTATGCCCAGGCCATCGAGATGGCGCGCCGCACCGCGCAGATCGCGGGCGTCGAAATCGCTGCGCTGGATATCGGCGGCGGTTTCCCCGGTCCCTACTCCGGCAACGACGTCCCGCCGTATCACTGGTATTTCGACACCATCAAGGAAGCGCTCGAGACGCTGCCCAATCCGAAGGTGCCGCTGATGTGCGAGCCGGGGCGGGCGCTGATCGCCGAAGGCCTTTCGCTCGTCACCCAGGTCATCCTTCGCAAGGGCGACCGGCTTTACATCAATGATGGCGTCTATGGTTCGTTCGACGAACTGACGCTGCCCGGCTGGGTTGCGGATTACCCGGTGCGCGTCTTCACGATGGATGCGAAGGGCCGCGTTCTCACCCTGCCCGGCGCCACACTGCCGTTCCGCGTGTATGGCCCGACTTGCGACACGCTCGACGTGCTGCCGCGCCCCGTCATGCTGCCCGCGAACATCGCGCCGAACGATTTCATCATCTTCGACACGATGGGCGCGTATTCGGTGGCCGTGCGCACCAGCTTCAACGGCTTCTTCCCGGACAGCTGGGCGATCATCGGGAATTAGGCAAACGCGCCGTTAACGCCTTGCCCGGTAACGTGGCCTGTTACCGGGAGCCTTCATGCCGACGCCGAAGGAAAGACTGAGCCATCTGCTCGAACTCGCCGCGCAAGGTGCGGCCGAGCGCGCGGCGTTGGCCGGCGAGGTGGCGGATCTGCTGCTCGACTGGCCGGCCGAATATCCCGCGACGACGCGCGCGACTTTCGCTGCCCTGCTCGAGAAGATCGTGCGCGAGATGGACGAGCCTGCACAGGCCGCGCTCGCCCTTCGCCTGGAAGGCCGCAACGACTTCCCGCTCTCGCTCCTCAACGAACTCTTTCTCGTGGCACCGGATGGCATGAAGGACGCCCTGCTGGCGCGCAACAATGCGGTCCTCGGCGTTCGCCGCCAGATCGTAAACTCAGATGCGCTGCTCGAGGCTGCGCGCAACACCGCCAATTTCGCGCCCGCGCTTTCACGCGCGCTGTCCATTCCACTTGCGCTCGTGACACGCATCCTGACCGACCGCTCGGGACGCGCGCTAGCCGCCATCTGCCGCGGCGCCGGCATCAACCGCGCCTCCTTCTCGGCGATCATGATCCTGGCCGGACCGGTCCGCGCCGTGCATCAGAATTTCGCGATGCTGTCGGTCTACGATCGCGTGCCCGAGAACGGCGCGGCCAATCTCATCGCCTACTGGCAGTCGCGCAGCGACCAGCCAGCGATCGTCCGCGCCGCCTGACCCACTAGCTACCTTCGCCGGTTCGCGCCAATGTGCTGCGAGCAATTTGCGTTGGGGATTCCATGATCCGTTTTCTTCTGGGTGTGATGCTTGCGTTGGGCATCGCGGCGCCGGCGTCGGCCGTTGTCCAACCATTTCCGAAATCCTTCCACACACAGAACATCGCGATCAACGGTACGACGCTGTTCGTGCGGGTCGGCGGCAAGGGACCGGCCGTCGTGCTGATCCACGGTTTCGGCGACACTGGCGATATGTGGGCGCCCTTGGCCGCGAAGCTCGTGGCCGATCACACGGTCATTGTACCCGACCTGCGCGGCATGGGCCTCTCAGCCCATCCCGACACCGGTTACACGAAGAAGAACGAGGCGGCGGACATCGCCGGCGTGATGGATGCGCTGAAGATCGACAAGGCGATGCTGGTGACGCACGACATCGGCAACATGGTTGGCTATCAGCTTGCCGCGCAGTACCGCAACCGGATCACCAAGTGGGTGGTGATCGATGCGCCGCTGCCGGGTCTCGGCAACTGGGCGGCGCAGCTCTCCAACCCGAAGACGTGGCACTTCAATTTCCACGGCCCGGATGAGGAGCGTCTCGTTGCTGGCCGCGAACGCATCTATCTCGACCGCTTCTGGAACGAACTCTCGGATGATCCGAAGCGCATCGACGAGGCGACACGCCGGCACTACGCCGCGCTCTATGCCAGACCGCATGCGATCCACGATGCGTTCGAGCAATTCGTCGCCTTCCCGCAGGACGGCATCGACAACAAGGCGGCGCTGGCCACGGGCGGCAAGCTGACGATCCCGGTGCTGGCGCTCGGCGGCGAGAAGTCCTACGGCGCGGGCATGAAGACCGAACTCGAATTCGTCGCGACGGATGTAAAGGGCGGCATCATCCCGAACTCGGGCCACTGGGTCATGGAAGAAAACCCGGACGCGACGGTGGATCTGGTGATGACGTTTTTGAAGTAATAGCTAACCTCGCCCGCGATAGCGGGAGAGGTTAAGCGTCACGCCACATGCACATCCGAACGTTCGCGCGTCTTCGCAAACTTCACGTTCGGAAACTTGTCCGACACATACCCCAGCTCCCAGCTGCTCTTGGCGAGGAACACCGGGGCGCCGTCGCGGTCGCGGGCCATGCCGCCACGGTTGCCGGCGATCAGCTTTTCCATGTCGGCGTCGCTGCCGCTGAGCCAGCGGGCTGTGTCGTAGGGCGCGGGCTCGAGATCGGCGTCGAGGCCATACTCCGCGCGCAGGCGTGACTTGAGCACGTCGAGCTGCAGCGGACCGACCACGCCGACGATCCATTGCGAGCCGATCTCGGGCTTGAAGACCTGTGTCACGCCTTCCTCCGCGAGACTTTCGAGTGCGCGCGCCAGATGCTTCTGCTTCATCGGATCGGTGAGGCGCACGCGCGACAGGATTTCCGGCGCGAAGTTCGGGATGCCCGTGAAGATGATGTTGCCCGACTCCGACAGCGTGTCGCCCACACGCAGCACGCCATGGTTGGGGATGCCGATGATGTCGCCGGGGAACGCCTCGTCCACCGTCTCGCGTTCCTGCGCGAAGAACAGGATCGGGTTGTGGATGCCGATCGACTTCTGCGTCCCCGACTGGGTGAGCTTCATGCCGCGGCGGAAGCGCCCCGACGCCAGTCGCAGGAAGGCGACGCGGTCGCGATGGTTCGGGTCCATATTCGCCTGGACCTTGAAGACGAAGCCGGTCACTTCATTGTCGGCCGGCTCGATGATCTTGGACTTGGTCGTCGCTGGTCCCGGCGGCGGCGCATTGCGGGCCAAGGCCGAAAGCAGATCACGCACGCCGAAATTCTTCAGCGCCGAACCGAAATAGACCGGCGACTGATGCCCTTCAGTAT
>DASZCC010000478.1:0-4436 GCA_035943485.1 Rhizomicrobium sp.
CGCGCCTTCTCCGCGGCCTTCACCGTTCTCGTCCGCGAAGCCCAGGAAGTGCGGATAGGCGAACACCGGATCGCCATGGATCGAGGCGAAGAACACATCGGCGCTGCGATAGAAGATGCTCTGCGTGCCGTTGCCGTGGTGGTAGTCGACATCAAGAATGGCGGGCTTCATGCCCTGGTCCGACAGCCACTGCGCCGCAATCGCGATGTTGTTGAGATAGCAATAGCCGCCAAAGACATCGCTGCTCGCATGGTGTCCAGGAGGCCGGGCGAGAGCGAACGCAGCCCGTTCACCGCTCTTCACAGCCTCGGCGGCGGACAGCGCCGCATTCGCTGCGGCCAGCGTCGCAGCCCAGGTTCCTTTGACGATCGGCGTCGCCGTATCGAACGCATAGGTGCCGAGCCGCGATTCCACATCGCCCTCGAAGCGTGGCCGCAAACCGCGCGCCGGCCATGCCGAGGGGATCGCAGGCGGTGCGTCCTCGCCATAATGCTTGCGCCACAGTGCATTGGCCTCACCGAGGAAAGCGACCAGTCCCGCATCATGAACGCGCGCAATGGGCGCAGAGCCGAAATCCCGCGGTGCGAGGATCGGCCCAAGCTTGCGCCGCTCTATTTCGGCCTTCACGCGAAGCGCGCGTTCCGGCACTTCGACAGCCGGCGCAAACTTACCGCCCTCGAACTCCTGCGGCGGCGCGTGGTCGGTGTGAACTGGCGAGTAGAAGGTCTTCATGAGCCCATTTGTAGCATGATTGCGCCGCTCGCGATCACACCTGCCGCGATCCAGCGCCGGACTGTCATGTGCTCGCCCAGGAATGTCATTGCCAACGCGGTGCCGAAAAGGACGCTGGTCTCACGCAGGGCCGCAAGCTGGGCTGTCGCGCCGAAGCGGTATGCGAGCATCGCCGAACCGTATGACGCGATCGAAAGGACGGCCATCAGCACCCCGAGGGGCCATTGCTTCCGCGCTTCGATGACGACGGCGCGTCCCCGGATGCCCGGCGCGGTCGTCAGGACGCAGAAGCCATGAACAAAAAAGAACCACAGCACGTAAGTGAATGGATTGGTCACGCTGCGGACGCCTGTCGCGTCGACCAAGGTGTAGAGGCCGATCGTCAGTCCGGTGCCAAGCGCATAAGCGAGTCCTTTCAGAGCGCCCTCGGTCGCCCGATGCGAAAGGCCGATCGCTATGACGCCGCCGCAGATCAGAAGGATTCCGGCAATCTCGATCAGCGGCGCGGGTTCGCGAAGTACGAGGATCGCGCCAAGTGCAGTGAACAGCGGTCCAGTGCCGCGGGCCACCGGATAGACGGCCGAAAATGCGGCACTCTCGTAGGAGCGCACGAGCAGCAGTTCATAGATGGCGTGTATCAGGCCGGTGGCGATCAGGAACCAGATCGCCCGTCCGCTGGGAAGCGGCAGGAAGAACAGAACCGGTGCGACCAGCAGCGCAGAGAACACGCCGATCAGCAGGCGCATGGCGTATTTGTCGTCAGCGCGCTTGGTCAGCACATTGACGACGGCATGCGTGGCGGCGGACAGGAAGATCAGAATGAGGGCGATGGTCACGCAACGACCTTATTCGGCGAAAGGTCGAATGCAAGAAACACTTTGATGGTTTGCGTTGTCGCGCAATACTGTCTGCAGCATCGCGCCACAGCAGGGGAAGCATGACATCCTTGAACGAAAATCTGCTCGGCCAGCCCGGTGGTCGCGCGAAACTTCAGACGCCGGCGCTTGTTCTCGACCTTGACATATTCGAGCGCAATCTGGCGCACATGACAGCACATGCGAAGAGGCATGGCGTCGGTCTGCGACCGCACGCAAAGACGCACAAGTCAGTCGAGATCGCGAAGCGTCAGATCGCAGCCGGCGCCAATGGCGTGTGCTGCGCCAAACTTGGCGAGGGCGAAGCGCTGGGCGAGGGCGGTGTTGGCTCGATCCTGCTCACATCGCCGGTGGTCACCGATGCGGGCATCGCACGCGTGATGGCGCTGAACGCGAAGATCCCGGATCTCATGATCGTGACGGACAACAGTTCAGTCGCTGCGCGACTCGATTCTGCTGCGCTCGCTGCCGGAAAGCCGCTGAGGGTTCTGGTCGATATCGATCCAAACCTTGGCCGCACTGGTATCCGCATGGCCGATGCACCGGCATTGATCGCGCAGGTCGCCGAAGCGAAAGGCCTCATCTACATGGGACTGCAATGCTATGCGGGGCAAGTAATGCACCTTGAGTCACCGAACGAGCGCCGCGCGCTTTCGCTGCAGGTGATGAAGGAACTGGGCGAGCTGCGCGACAAGATCGCGAAAGCGGGGCATGCGCCAAAGATCATCTCCGGCGGCGGCACCGGCACATTCGACATCGATCCGGATGCGCATGTGCTGACCGAGCTTCAGGTCGGCTCCTACATTTTCATGGACAAGCAGTACAACGATGTGTGGGAGAAGCCAGGTGATCGGATTCCATTCGAATCGTCACTGACTGTGCAGACGACCGTGATCAGCGCCAATCGCCTCGGACTCGCGACCACGGATGCGGGCTTCAAATCATTTGCGACGGATGCCGGTCCGCCATTGCTCGCCGGCGGCGCGCCACCGGGCGCTGCGTATTTCTTCTTCGGCGATGAACAGGGCGGCATCACCTATCCAAAGGAAGGTGCGCGGATGAACGTCGGCGACGTTGTCACCTGTGTCGTTCCGCACTGCGACCCGACGGTGAATCTCTACGATCGCTATCACGTGGTGAAAGGCGACGCGCTGGTCGAAATATGGCCCATCGAAGGCAGGGGACGCTCCGCATAAAGGGCTTTTTGCTGTCGAGACCGTTCATGCAGGGTTCAGCCAGCGCGGTGCATTCTCCGCCTCAGAGTTGAACTGCAATGAGGTGCGAGATGAAAAGACTTGCAAAAATCGCGATTGGCGCACTGGCGATTGCCGGTGCCGCGGTCGCCACAGCCGCGCCGGCGGAAGCCGGAATCTCGGTCGGTATTGGCGTCGGTCCGGGCTACTACTATGGACCAGGCCCCCGCTATTACGGACCTGGCCCGGGCGCGGCCTGCGATCCCTATAGCCGCTGGTACGACCCGTATCGCTGCGATGCCTATGACGACTACGACTATTACGACGGTCCGGTCTTCCTGAACGGCATCTGGCTCTCAGGCGGTTTCCCGTCACGCTGGTATGGCGGCCATCGTGAGTTCTACTGGCATGGTGGTTGGCATGGCGGCTCCGGCTGGCATGGCAACGGCTTCCACAACGGTGGGGGTCACTGGAACGGTGGCGGCGGACACTGGAACGGCGGTGGCGGTCACTGGAACGGCGGCGGTGGTCACTGGAATGGTGGCGACGGCGGTCACGGCGGCGGGCATCACCACTAATCGTCTCGCGAACTGATGAAGATGCTCCGGCGCAGATGCACCGGAGCATTTTTTCTCCTTCCCCGACTCCTTTGCGTGCGCCGCGCGTTCTGTGAAGTGGGGACAATCTCATCGTCAAACTGGTGGAGCAGAAAACGATGGACTCAAATTTCAAATTGATCGGTGCGCTGACATTCGGCGTGTCGTTATTGGCAACCGTGCCGGCCAGCGCCGATGACTTCTGGCGGGGACCGCGCAGCACGGTCACATTCTCCTATGACAGCGGCGGTTATTGCGACAGCAGAGGCTGTCCGGACGGATTCTGGAACTACCCAGTCTCTTATTGCCCGGTGTTCTTCGGCGGCCAGTGGTATCGTGGACCGATGTATTATCGAAATTCGCACGGCCGGAATTATTTCTGGGTGCGAGGCGACTGGCATCGTGATGAGTGGCGCTGGCGCCGTCCCGACTGGGCCTGCGTAGGACGTTTTGGTCCTGCTCTCGGATATGATTTCTATCGTAGTCACGGCTTTCGCTGGCGCAACGAGTGGCGCGATCGCTGGTGGCAGGATCATCGCGATTGGGATCATCGAGGCCGCGACTGGGATCGTGATCGCGGTGGACCCTCGTCCGACGATCGTGGCCCGCCACCGCGCGATCGTGGCGACTGGGACCATGGCGGACCTCCGCCGGACGACAGGCCGCATGACCACGATCGTGGCGGATGGGATCATGGTGGCCCGCCGCCGGATGATCATGGCGATCGCGATCACCGCGACTGGAATCGCGACCGCGGAGATGCGGGACCAAATGACGGCAACCGCTGGCATGACCGCCATGATGACGGTGGCCCTCCGGCAGGCGGCGCACGCGGTCCGGCGGCAGTGCCTCCGACACCGGCGCCTGCTGCAACGGTGCCGACACATCCGCCGGCCGCGACGGCACCTCCGAAACCGGTAGTCCCGACGACGCCAGCAGCACCAGCAACACCGGCAGCGCCCGTCGCGCCGCCAGCGCCGGCAGCGGGCACTCCTCCGCCGAACGACAAGGGACATCATCATCACCACGATGGGGATGGA
>DASZCC010000479.1:0-2141 GCA_035943485.1 Rhizomicrobium sp.
CCTTCGCCGACTTCCTGGTCGAGCGAGGTCGGCACGCAGATCATCGTCGAGGCGTTGTAATAGAGCCGCGAGACCGGGTTCATGTTCGCTTCGACCGTGTCGCCGGCATTGGGCTCGACGATCATCCACTGTCCGCCCGGCTTCAGGATCGCGTGCAGATGGCGGGCAGCGCCGCGCGGATCGCCCATGTCATGCAGGCAGTCGAACATCGTGATGAGATCGAAGTCGCGCTCCTTGATGTCTTTGGCGGTCGCGGTCTCGAAACGCACGTTCTTGCCGGCCTTGTGCGCCTTGGCATGGGCACGCGCCTCGACGATCGACGGCTCATGGAAGTCGAAGCCGACGAAGGTGCTGTTGGGATAGGCCTCAGCCATCATCAGCGTCGAGAAGCCGACACCGCAGCCGACATCGGCAACCTTCGCGCCGTCCTTCAGCTTGGCCTCGACGCCGCTGAGCGAGGGTAGCCAGCTTTGCACGATGGAATTGACATAGGTCGGGCGGAAGAACGCACCGACCGCGCAGAACATGCAGCCGGCGCTATCGCCCCAGCGCACGCCGCCGCCCTTGCGGAACGCCTGCTCGACCTTGGCCTCGCCTTCGATCATTGATGCGACGACATCGAACGCACCGGCCATGTAGACCGGGCTGTCCTTGATGGCGAAAATCATCGCCTGCTCGGGTGAGATGCTGAAGCGGCGCGTCGCCGGATCGTATTCGAGATAGCCGCCGGCGGCCTGGGCCAGCGCCCACTCGCGCACATAACGTTCGGCGAGATTGCCGGCGCGCTTCGCGAGCTCCGCGCTGGTGGCTGGGCCGCCCTTATAGAGTTCGTCGAACAGTCCGAGGCGAAGTCCGATGCGCACCGTCGGCACACTGAAGGCGCCGCCCAAATCGCCCAGCATCTTGCCGACGAAATTGTTCAGCTTGTCGTGATTGAGAGTTTCCATTGTCCTGCTCCAAGTTTTCAGTTGTTGGCTGTCAGCGGGTCGATGATCTGGGGCACTTCGACGATCCGCGTGATGGGAAAGCCACTCAGCTCTGCATGCGTACGAAGCGCGTCTTCGCTCTCCGCCAGATAGACACAGAACGTTTTGTCGCCGCCCACATAGCTGTGCTGCCAGTGGACTCTGTTGCTGAGCTTGTCGATCGCCTGGTTCGACGCGCGCGCCGCTCCACACAATTCGACCAGCGACATGCCGCCGATGCCGGGGATGTCGCGCTCAACCAGAAACCGCTTGAGACTTGCCATCGTGCTCCACTCCGTTGACCGGCGCATATCGTCAGAGGCCGACTGTGTGTGCAATGTAAACTTTCTTTGCATGCCTAAAGAAAAGCTTTAGGATTTAAACATGCTCGTCGTCACTCACCTGCGCGCGTTCCAGGCGCTTGAACTTTCGCTCCGCACCGGTTCGCTGAAAGGCGCGGCCGATCTGCTCGGGATCACACCGGCGGCGGTCGGTCAGCGGATCAAGGGACTGGAGGACTTTCTGGGTCACGACCTGATCGTGCGTGGACGCTCAGGCCTGCGCCCGACGCCGGTTCTGGCGAAGGCGCTCGACCCGCTGAAGCGCGCTTTTCTTGAACTGAACAATGCGGCTGAGGCACTCGACTTCCAGCGCACCAACGAGATCCAGATTGCAGCGGATTCCGACTGGGTCGATCTCTGGCTGCGGCCGCGGCTGGCGCAGTACCACAAGCAGCAGCCGCATACGCTCTTCTGCATCAATGGCGAAGGTGACGTCCCGCTGCGATTGGGGCGAAGCGATGTCGAAGTGCACTTCCGCGAACCACGCGAGTCTGAGAATTCGGTGGTGCTATTCCACGACTACATCGTGCCGATCAGTTCGCCCGACAACGTCGAGCGCATCGGGCATCTAGAGAAGCACGCCAGTCTCGAAGGTTTTCCGCTCCTGCATCTTGATTTCTACAAGAACGATCCGGAGGTGCCGGGCTGGCCGGAATGGATCGAGAAGCACGGCCATGAACGCTCCGCGCCGCAAAGAGGCATCCGCTTCCAGCGCATCGCGCCCGGTGTCGAAGCCGTGGTCTCGCATGCGGGCCTGATGATGTGCGGTCTTGCCCTCATCCTCGACCGCTTCAGGACAAAGGATGTCGTGCTACCGTTTCCCGTTCAGTCGGGC
>DASZCC010000480.1:0-3830 GCA_035943485.1 Rhizomicrobium sp.
GGCCGGACCGTTGATCGCGACGCTTTGCTGGATGGCGCCCTGGATCGTGCTGATACCGCGCTGATCGAGCTCTTTCTGGCCGATCACGGTAATTGGCGACACGAGGTTCGAGTTGTTCGAGATCAGCGAACCGGTGACGACCACGGTCTCGACCTGGTCGTCGGCGAAGGCCGGGGCGATGCCCACTGCCGCAAATGCCGTGCCCATAAGCAAGGCAGGTATCAAACCGCGTTTGCGGTCCGCATGGAACATAGGAAAACCCCCTTAAGGTTCTGTCGTAACGACGAGTTTGTGCGGGAATTACCGTCGCGCTCAGCAACAACGGCTGGAAACCACCCCGCTTGGGCGCGAAGCTAAGGGGAGCGGTACCGGGGGGTCAAAAAGGATTCGATCAGTAGAGGTATTTCACTAACGCTGTGTGGCATTTAGGTGTCAATTTTGCAGCTGCGAGATAAGAACAGGTAATACTCACAGGCATCTACGCAATATAGTGTCGTGACGCACTGTCACCATAATGTCGACACCATCGGACCACTTGCTAAACAGCTTGTTCGCTCCGATTTAGGCTGTCTGATTGATTCACGGCCGCCTGAATCGGCCGAAATGCCGGATAGGACCAATTCAATGGGAGCGCTTATGCCCGACAAGCCGAAGGTCGCCACGCCGGTCGATCAACTGAGCTTCGAGAGCGCGTTAAAGGAACTCGAGGGCATCGTCGGACGTCTGGAGCAGGGCGAGGTGGATCTCGAAGATTCGATAGCGCTATACGAGCGCGGCCAGGTACTGAAGGCATTCTGCGAACAGAAGCTGAAGGCTGCGGAAAGCCGTCTTGAGAAGATTGTCCATAGCGCAGGTGGCGCGACGGGAACCGAACCCATGGATCCTTTGTAAGCTTGATTTGTTCCCCGAAAAGCCCAAACATTTCGCGCTGCAGCAGAATCTGCGCAATGAGCGGAACAAGTGCGCTGTAAATGCGCCACCGGAGTTTGATCCTACATGGCTCTGCCCACGAAAACGCCACTGCTCGATTCAATCGATGAGCCGCGCCAGCTGCGCGCCCTCGACAAGCGCGATCTGCGCCAGTTCGCAGACGAGCTGCGCAAGGAAACCATTGACGTCGTGTCAGTCACGGGCGGCCATCTGGGCGCCGGACTGGGCGTCGTAGAGCTGACGACAGCGCTCCACTACGTCTTCGATACGCCTCGGGACCGTATTATCTGGGACGTCGGGCATCAGGCTTACCCGCACAAGATCATCACCGGCCGCCGCGATCGCATGCGGACGCTGCGTCAAGGTGGCGGACTGTCGGGATTCACCAAGCGGTCGGAGAGTGAGTACGACCCGTTTGGCGCCGCCCATTCGTCAACCTCCATCTCCGCAGGTCTCGGCATGGCCGTGGCGCGCGATCTCAAGGGTGAGAAGAACAACGTCATCGCAGTGATCGGTGACGGCGCGATGAGCGCGGGCATGGCCTATGAGGCGATGAACAATGCCGGCGCGATGGATGCGCGCCTCATCGTCATCCTCAACGACAATGACATGTCGATTGCACCGCCGGTCGGAGCGATGAGTGCATATCTGGCGCGTCTTGTATCGAGTCAGACTTATCGCGGCCTACGCAACTTCGGAAAGAAGATCGCCGGCATCCTGCCGCGTCCGATGAAGGTGGCTGCCGGCCGCGCCGAGGAGTATGCGCGCGGCATGGTGACAGGCGGCACGCTGTTCGAGGAACTGGGCTTCTACTATGTGGGTCCGATCGACGGGCATAATCTCGACCACCTGATCCCGGTACTCGAGAATGTGCGCGACATGCAGAACGGCCCTGTGCTGATCCATGTCGTGACCAAGAAAGGCAAAGGCTACGCGCCCGCCGAGGCGAGCTCCGACAAGTATCACGGTGTGACGAAATTCGACGTCATCACTGGCGTGCAGAAGAAGTCCAACTCGAAAGCGCCTTCCTACCAGAAGGTATTCGGCGAAAGCCTGATTGCCGAAGCCAAGAAGGACAGCCGCGTCGTTGCGATCACCGCCGCAATGCCGTCCGGCACAGGCGTCGATCTCTTCGGTCAGGTCTTTCCGACGCGCACCTTTGATGTCGGCATCGCGGAACAGCATGCCGTAACCTTTGCCGCCGGCCTCGCAGCCGAGGGCATGAAGCCGTACTGCGCGATCTACTCCACCTTCCTGCAGCGGGCCTATGACCAGGTCGTGCACGACGTGGCCATCCAGTCCTTGCCAGTTCGCTTTGCGATGGACCGCGCCGGCCTCGTCGGCGCCGATGGTGCGACCCATGCTGGTTCGTTTGATATCGCCTATCTTGGCGCATTGCCCAACTTTGTCTTGATGGCAGCGGCCAATGAGGCCGAGCTCGTCCATATGGTCGCAACCACGGCGCAGATCGACGATCGTCCCTCTGCGCTGCGCTATCCGCGTGGCGAAGGCTGGGGCATCGAGCGTCCTCTCGAAGGCGTGCCGATGGAAATCGGCAAGGGAAAGATTTGGAAGGAAGGCACATCGATCGCGATCCTGTCCTATGGCACAAGGCTGCAGGAGGCATTGCTTGCGGCAGAGCGACTGTCCGGGTACGGACTATCTGCCACGGTTGCCGACGCGCGCTTTGCCAAGCCGCTCGATACGGATCTGATCCGGCGGCTGGCACAGCAGCATGAAGTTCTGATCACGATAGAGGAGGGCGCCGTCGGCGGCTTCGGCTCGCATGTGATGCAGTACCTCGCATGGGAAGGATTGCTGGATCGCGGATTGAAGGTGCGCCCGATGGTGCTGCCGGACCGCTTCCAGGATCAGGACTCGCCTGAGAAGATGTATGAGGCGGCGGGTCTGGACGCCAAGGCGATTGTGGCCGCGGCGCTCAATGCGATCGGACGCGGAAGCGAAGCCGCAGCAGTCGGGCAGATCGCTTAAGAGACTTGAACTAGGGGGCTTGAGTGAATGCGCGTGGGGGCTCGCGCATAGCTGGTTCTGTTTTGGAAAGAAGAAGAGAGATGAGCACCCCCGACGAGTCCCGCAGAGCCGACATTGTTCTCGTCCAGCAGGGTTACGCCAAGAGCCGGACGGAGGCGCAGTCGGCGATCCGTTCCGGGCATGTGCGCGTCAATGGCGAAACACTGCGAAAGGTTGCACAGATCCTCGCGCCCGATGCGGCCATCGAATATGTGAAACCCCATCCGTATGTCTCGCGCGGGGCGTTGAAGCTGGCTGCGGCACTGGACTACTTCACACTCTCTCCGGAGAACCGCGTCTGCCTCGACGTGGGTGCGTCCACCGGCGGCTTTACCGAGATATTGCTCGAGCGCGGCGCCCGGCGGGTCTATGCCATCGATGTCGGGCATGGCCAGCTTGCGCCCAAGCTGCGCAACGATCCGCGCGTTACGGCACAGGACGGCGTCAATGCCCGCGAATTGTCTGCCAAGCACGTCCCTGAGCACCCGCAGGCTGTGGTGATCGATGTCAGCTTCATCGGACTTAAGCTGGCGCTTCCGCCGTCGCTATCGCTTGCCGCAAGCGGCGCGTGGCTGGTGGCGCTTGTGAAGCCGCAGTTCGAAGTCGGAAAATTCGCGATCGGCAAAGGCGGCATCGTGAAGGACGAAGTCGCGCGCGATGCGGCGGTGGACGAAGTCACCGGCTGGATCGACAACCAGTCGGCATGGAAGGTCCTTGGACGCATCGAGAGCCCGATCACCGGCGGTGACGGAAACCAAGAATTCCTCGTCGCAGCGCAAAAAGCGTGAGTACGCTGTGCCGCCGCTTCGGTGTCTGTGGCGGCTGCACGCTCCAGGATGTTCCGCCGGACGAATACATGAACCGTAAGT
>DASZCC010000481.1:0-3797 GCA_035943485.1 Rhizomicrobium sp.
CACGCTCGATGTGTCGGGCCTGACCGGCATCGTCTCCTACGAACCGGAAGAACTGATCCTCACAACGAAGCCCGGCACGACAGTCGCGGAGATCACGCACGTGTTGGGCGAAAAGGGCCAGCGCCTCGGCTTCGAGCCGCCCGAGTGGGGACCTATGCTCGGAGCTGACGGTGGCCTCGGCACGATCGGCGGCGCGATATGCGCCGATGCCGCCGGGCCTGGGCGAGTGCAATACGGCGCCGCGCGCGATCAGCTACTGGGTGTCCGTGGCGTGAACGGACTGGGCGAGGTGTTCAAGGCCGGCGGCAAAGTCGTCAAGAACGTCACCGGCTTCGACGTGCCCAAGCTCGTCTGCGGCGCGATGGGCACGCTGTGCGTGCTGACCGAAGTGACACTGCGAGTCTTCCCGAAGCCGCCGCTCTCTACGACACTGGCCGTCCGTGGCCTCTTACCTGAAGAAGGCTTCGCCCTGCTGCGCAAAGTGTGGGCGTCGCCGCTCGAAGCGACCGGGCTTTGCTTCAGCAAGGACACCGCATTGATCCGTCTCGAAGGCGAGAAGGAACCGCTCGCTGCGAAGTGTGCGATGGTGCGGTCGCTGGCGCCTACGCACGCGTTCGAAGACATCGAACAAGGCGAGATTGCGTGGGGCGCAATCGGTGACGGCGGCGTCTTCCTCGATACGCCATTCGACATCTGGCGCGTCTTCGTGCCTCCGGCGCAGGCCGCGCAAGTCTCGGCGCAGATCGACTCGCCGCTGTGGCTCGGCGACTGGGCCGGCGGTCTGTTGTGGGTTGCCACCCTTCCGGGCGGTGACGCGGTTCGTGCGATCGCCAAAGCGGCCGGCGGCTACGCCATCCTGACCCGCGCCGACGAAGACACACGTGAACGCATCGCGCCGTTCGAAGCCGAGGATGAAGCGCGTGCGCAACTGACACGCGCGGTGAAAGCGGCGTTCGATCCGATGGGGCTGTTCAATCCCAGCCGCATGTGGGACGGGGTCTGATGCGGACCGATTTCTCCCCGTTACAGCTCACCGATCCGCATCTGGCCGAAGCCGAGAAGAACCTGCGGGCTTGCGTCCATTGTGGCATCTGCACCGCGACCTGTCCGACTTACGTCCTGTTGGGTGACGAACGCGACGGTCCGCGCGGCCGCATCGTGCTGATGCAGAACATGCTGGAGAAGGGCGGCGCGCCCGACAGCGAGACCGTGCTGCACATCGATCGCTGTCTCTCCTGCCTCGCCTGCCGCACGGCTTGTCCGTCCAGCGTCGACTATGCCCGCCTGGTCGACGAAGCCCGCGTCCACATCCAGACGAACTATCGCCGCCCGCTCGGCGACAAGCTGCTACGCTGGCTGATCGCCACTGTCCTGCCACGGCCGGGACTGACCCGTGTGGCGCTCGCGCTGGCGCGGCTGTTCTCACCTTTCGTCTTCCTGCTGCCAGGTCGACTCAAGGACATGGTCCGCATGGGCGCTGCTACGTGGACCGCACCAGCAGTCCCGTTCGTCCGACCGATCCTTCCCAATCCAAGGCGCATCGCGCTGATGCCCGGCTGCGTCCAGGCCGCACTCGCACCCGAGATCGACGCGACAGTCGCGCGACTGCTCGCGCGACGGAACATAGAGCTTGTGCCGCTGGAGGGAGCGGGTTGTTGCGGCTCGCTCGTCCACCATCTCGGCCGCAGCGAGGATGCCAAGAACTGGGCGCGCAGGGCGATTGAGTCCTTTGAGCGGGGCGGCGGCGCAAAGGGCTTCGAGGGCGTGCTGATCACGGCGACAGGCTGTTCCGCGCACCTCAAGGATCTCGCGCACCTCTTCCTGGACGATCCCCACTGGCTGCCGCGTGCCCGCGCCTTTGCCGCCTCGGCGCGCGACCTGCTCGATCTGCTGAAGGCGGAGGCGCCTTTGCCACAGCGCCATGTCCGGGTCGCATGGCATGCCGCCTGCAGCCTGCAGAACGGTCTCAAGCTGACGGGCAAAGCCGAGGCGTTGCTGGGCGCGGCTGGCTTTGACGTCCTGACGATCCCGGACGGCCATCTCTGCTGCGGGTCAGCGGGCAGCTATTCGGTGCTCCAGCCCGAAATCGCCGGCGCGCTCCGGAGCCGCAAGCTCGAGACCATCGCGCCACTTGGCGCCGATATCCTGGCCACCAGCAATATCGGCTGCCTGCAGCACCTCGCCGGCCCCGACGCCCCGCCTGGGGTGCATCTGGCGGAACTGCTGGACTGGGCCGAGGGCGGCACCGTGCCCGTGGCACTACGCGATCACGCTCGCTAGATTGCCGCCATGCGCTTCGCCCTTTTCCTCACCATGCTTCTGACGCCGCTGGCCGCCAGCGCGGCGGTGACGGATGCGTCCCTGCATCCCGCGCCACCACCGAAGGCGCCGCTGGAAGAGCTGTTTCACGATCTGGCCCAAGCCGAATCGCCGGAAGATGCCAAGCCGATCGAGGACCGCATCGGCACGATCTTCATGCAATCGGGCAGTCCAAGCGTCGACCTGCTGATGACCCGTGCCGCCGCGGCCGTTTCCGCCAAGGACACTGACACAGCCAAACAATTGCTCGAGACGGTCACAGAGCTCGCACCGGCCTACGCAGAAGGCTGGCACGCCCGCGCCAACCTCCAGCGCGCGCTGAATGACGATGCCGGCGCAATGGTGTCGCTCGGCCATGTCATCCTGCTCAATCCGCGTCAGTTCGCAGCGATGTATGAGCTCGGCCAGATGATGGAAGACTATGGCGACAAGGCCGGCGCGCTGAAGATGTATCGCCGCGCGCTCGCGCTGGATCCGCAGATTGACGGCGCGCAGAAGCACGTCGATGGGCTCACCCGCGACGTCGAAGGGCAGGGCATTTGAAGCGGCCTGCTCTCGTCGCCTGTGTCTGCACTCTGCTTGCCGGCTGCGCGACACCTGTTCCCATGACATCACCGGTCGGCGGCTGGCTAGGCACTGGAATTCCCGGTCATCCTGAAGCGCGTTTCATCCGCCGCTTCTACGCCGATGGAAGCACTGAGATCGACTACTGCCTTCAGCACGGCAAGACCTTGCACGTGGAATACGGACACTGGGCGATGGGACCACTTGGCGCGCTCACGGTTGTGACCGATGAATTGGATGATGCGAAGGTCTCTCTTCAGGACACTTATGAAACGTCATCCTACGACGGCGAAACCTGGACGGTCACACTCACCGCCAGCGCATCGGCGCCAGACGATGCCGACAACGATTTCGACCTTCAGCGCACCAACGATGCGATGAAGCTAACCAGCTGTTGATTGCTTCGGACCGACAAAGGTGACGCGGAGCAGGTTGGTCGATCCCGGCGTCCCCAGCGGCACGCCGGCTGTAACAACCACACGCTCGCCGGCGCGCGCGAACCCTTCTTGCCACGCGATGCGGGCTGCGCGATCGACCACATCGTCGAGATCGTGTGCGTCTTCCGTCGTGACGCAATGGAGCCCCCAAGCTATCGAGAGCCTGCGGGCCGTTTCAACCAGCGGCGTCAACACCACGATCGGCGCTTCCGGCCGTTCCCGGGCGGCGCGTAATCCCGTCGATCCGGACTTTGTCCAACACACCACTGCGCGGGCGCGGATCGTGTGCGTGATCTGATGCACCGCGGCCATGATCGCATCGGCGGTCGTCTCCTCCGGCGCATTGCGCTGCCCTTCCAGTATGGATGCATAAAGCGGATCGCTCTCCACCGATTGAGCGATGCGATCCATCACCTGCACCGCTTCGATTGGATACTTGCCGGACGCGGTCTCGGCCGACAGCATCACGGCATCGGC
>DASZCC010000482.1:0-1995 GCA_035943485.1 Rhizomicrobium sp.
CGATGCCTTCAACCGCTGGGAATCCGGCCAGACGCTAGCGACCCAGATCCTGCTCGACATGACCGATCAGGCCAAGAGCGGCAAAGCGCCGAGCGCCGACACCACATACAGCGCCGCGATCGGGCAGGCGCTGGAGCGCGCCGACGAGGACCAGGCGTTCACGGCGCAGATGCTGGTACCACCGCTGGAGAGCGAGCTTGCGATGGCGATGAAGGTCGTCGATCCCGACGCCATTCACACCGCACGCACCGCTTTGGTCCGCAGCCTGGCGGCCGATCATGCGCCGGCCTTCCGCGCGCTCTATGACCGGCTTGCGCCCGACGCGACGTTCAGTCCGGACGCCAAGGCGGCCGGCAAGCGGGCGCTGCGCAACGTCGTGCTGCGCTACGTGACCGCTGCTGACGACGAAGCCGCGGCCGAGATCGCCGAGACGCATTATCGCCAGGCGACCAACATGACGGACAGCATTGCTGGTCTGGCTGCCCTCACGCGGATGAACTCGAAGCGCCGCGACGCGGCGTTCGCGCATTTCTATGACCGCTTCCAGAACGATCCGCTGGTGCTCGATAAGTGGATGAGCCTGCAGGCGTCATCGCCGCTGCCCGGCGTTGTCGATACGGTGCGTGTCCTGATGAAGCATCCCGTTGCGTTTGACCTGAAGAACCCGAACCGCGTGCGCTCGCTGCTTGGCGCGTTCGCCGGCAATCACCTGCGCTTCCATGCGGCGGATGGCTCCGGCTACGCACTTCTGGGCGAGACGACCCGCACGCTCGACAAGATCAATCCGCAGGTCGCGGCCCGCATGGCCGGCGCGTTCGAAGCGTGGAAACGCTATGACCCGGCGCGTCAGGCGTTGATGAAGGCCGAGCTGGAGTCGCTGACCAAGCTGGAAGGCTTGTCATCCAACCTGTTTGAAGTCGCGACGCGGATGCTCGGATAGGCGAATTGAGCTCGGTAACCTCTCATTAACTTTCGTGACAGCGACTCGGCGATTCGCATAATGAGTTAAGGCGACTGATTCGCCTGGGGGTCGCCGTTTTGGCGCAAGGCAGTGTCGTGGTGGGGATGCCGATAGCCGGAGGTGCGGCGCGTATGGCTGCGCGCAATATCCGTCTCACCGTTCTCCTCTGCGTGGCGCTGATCTGCGGCACCTTCGCCGCTGCCGCCGCACTTCAGATGCACAACGACCGCGCGCATGCGCTGGCACAGGCGCAGTTCTATGAGAAACGCCGCGCGGCCGACATCGCCTCCGTCGCTGGTGCAGCGCTCGATCGTATCGAATCCGGTGCGCGCGACTTTGCAGAGGGCAAACCGTTCACCGACGCCGACGGCCTGCGCAGCGTGTCGGTGCTGGGACGTGACGGGATCCCGCATCGCGCTGTCGGAACCGCGTTGTCGCTGACACAGGACCAGATTGCGCACGCTGTGTCGGGTCGCATCGTCCTGCCGCCGTCCGTCATGGCCTTTCCCTTTGGCGACAGCATTGTCGTTGCCTCGTTCGATCCCCGCGCTCTTGTGCCGGCACCGCTTCTTGTCCATTCCGGCCTTGTCGAGGGCAACGCGGTTCTGCTGCAGGATCCCAACTGGACCGGCGGCGGCGTCGCGACACCGGTCGCCGGCTGGCCGGTCACGGTCCGCGCCGCCGTCGATGGCGACGAAGCACTGGCTGCCTGGACCGGCACGCTTCCTCTCTATCTCTTCGTCATCCTTGGGCCTGCGATCGTCGGCGCCATCCTTGCCGCGCTTTTCGTTCAGGAGTTCGAACGGCGTCTTCGCGCCACGCACGCCGTCCGCACCCTGAAATCCACGCGGCCCGGCGAGGCGAAGTTGTTGATCCGGCTGGCCGGCGCCGAGCGCCGTGCCGTCGAAGACGCGCGCGCCAAGTCGGAATTCATCGCCCATATGAGCCACGAGCTGCGCACGCCGCTCAACGCCATCATCGGGTTCTCCGAAGTGATCGCGAGCGGCTTCTACGGCGATGTCGGCCATGTGAAG
>DASZCC010000483.1:0-3051 GCA_035943485.1 Rhizomicrobium sp.
GCGACATCATTGGCTTCCTGGGCGGCTGGCAGGCATTCCTCGACGTCATCGCGGAAGCAAGCGACGGCGTGTTCGTCCCGTATCGCGACGAGAAGGCGCTCGACTCCCAGTATCGCGCGAAATATTTGCCGGGCGAGCCAGCCGATGAACACGGCACATTCTCGCGCGAGTCCGCCGTCACCTTTGAGCGCGTGCTCCCCGGACCGATCGAGCGCGTGTGGCAGCATCTCACGGAGCCCGCCAAGCTGTCTGCCTGGTTCGGTAAGAACAGCACGATCGAACTCCGCGCCGGCGGCGCCGTACGGCTGATGGGCGGACATATTCGTGGGACGATCACCCAATGGCGCCCGCCGCATGCGCTGACCTACACCTGGAATGTGTTCGGCCCGGATAATGGTGCCGATGCCGCTTCGGCCTATCCGGAATCGTATCTCACCATCACGCTGGAGCCGCGCGGCGACAACGTCGTGCTGCGCTTGAAGCACCTTCCGGTTCTCGAACGCTTCGAGAAGCAGAACGCGATGGGCTGGCACACCTTCCTGGATATTCTCGGCGCAACGTTGCGAGGCGAGCCGGTGCTGGAGCGCAAGGACTACATGACGCGAAATGCCGCGCGCTACGGCGTGGACCTGAACAATCTCGCGCGGTGATTACCGCCAGTCGCCCCGCACCGTCTGCCAGATCGCCAGCGCTGCCAGAGCCGCCGTGTCCGCACGCAGAATGCGCGTGCCGAGCGAGACCGGCGTAACAAACGACGCGACGCGCAGCGCAACGCGCTCCGCTGGGTCAAAACCACCTTCGGGACCAATCATGATTGCGAAGGGACTATCCGGCAGGTCGCGCAACACTTCCGCGATCGGCCTCGCATCGCCGCCCTCATCGCAGAAAATCAGCCGGCGTTCCTTCGGCCACACGCCCAGCAGCTTTTCGAACGCGACTGGCTCACGCACATCCGGCACGCTGAGACGTCCCGACTGTTCCGCCGCCTCGATCGCGTTTGCACGCATCCTCTCGCCGTTCACGCGGCTGACGATGGTCCGCCGGGTGAAGACCGGTTGAAGCACACTCGCGCCGAGTTCCGTCGCTTTCTGGACCACGTAGTCAGCCGGTGTCTTTTTGATTGGCGCGAAGCACAGCCAGATGTCCGGCACACCGGTCTGCGCCGCCAGCTTCAGTTCACATTCCATAGAGCACGTTCGCTTGGCGACCGCCGTCACCCGCGCCAGCCACTCACCATCGCGGCCGTTAAAGAGCGAAACCTTGTCGCCCACCCTCGCCCGCATCACATTCACAAGGTAATGCGCCTGCGCGTCATCCGGCGTGACGACCGAACCAGCCGCCAGAGGCTGCTCGACATAGAGGCGCAGCTTGCCGCCCGTGATGGTCAGTTCGTTGTCGCTCATGCAGGAATACTTGTAGTGTGCGCGCCATGAATGAGACAACCGTCGAACTCAAGCCGTCTGATGCGATCCCCGAGACTTGGGTCGATCGCGCGCCGGCGAATATCCGCCCCTATCTGCGGTTGATGCGGCTCGATCGGCCGATCGGAACCTGGCTGCTCTACTGGCCCTGCGTGTTCGGGCTCGTTCTGGGCGCCATCGCGAGCGAGCGTGGATTCTCCAGCGGGCGCGACATTTACCTTGTTGTCCTGTTCGGCATCGGCGCCGTCGTGATGCGCGGTGCGGGTTGCACGTATAACGACATCGCGGACCGTGACATCGATGCCTTGGTGGCGCGAACGCGCGGCCGGCCGATCCCATCCGGTGCAGTCACCGTACGCCACGCGTGGATGTTCCTGGCCGCGCAACTTTTCGTAGGCCTGCTCATCCTGCTGCAGCTGAACTGGTTTGCGATCGGACTTGGCGCAGCCTCGCTTCTGCTGGTCGCGGCCTATCCGTTCATGAAGCGCATCACCTGGTGGCCGCAGGCATGGCTTGGGCTCACCTTCAACTGGGGCGCGCTGCTCGGCTTCGCCGCACAGACCGGACGCGTCGATCTCGCAGATGTGATCCTATACGCCGGCTTGTTCTTCTGGACCCTGGGTTACGACACGATCTATGCGCATCAGGACAAGGACGACGATGCGCTGATCGGCGTGAAATCAACGGCGCTTTTGCTGGGCGGCCGCTCGCGCGACTGGATCCTGGGCTTCTATGCGGTTTCGTTCGCGCTGATCCTGTCGGCGGGCTTCGCCGAACACGCCGGCTGGCCGTTCGTCCTTGTCATGCTGGCGGCGGGTGCCCATATCCTCTGGCAGGTTCATAGCCTCGACATCGACAACCCGGAACGCTGCCTCATGCTCTTCCGCTCGAACCGCGACACAGGGGTGCTGATAGCCGCCGCGTTCCTTCTTTCAAGCTGGATCTGGTGATGCCCGACAAGAAAACCCTCGACGACTTTTTCGCCACGGTGATCAGTGGCAAGCATGACGAAGCAATCGCGCAATTCTATGCCGAGGACTGCACGATGCAGGAGAACCTTGGCGAAATCCGTCGCGGCCGCGAACTGGCGGTTGCACGCGAACGCGCGACACTCGCAATGTTCAACGGTGTGAAGACGACCGTTGTGGAGCCAGTCTTCGTGAACGGCGATGACGTCGTGATCCACTGGATCTTCGAATTCGAGCGCAAGGACGGCAAGGTCGTGCGGATCGAGGAACTGGCGCGGCAGCGCTGGGTCGGCAACAAGATAGCCGAAGAGCGATTCTACTACGATCCCAGCCAGATGGCGGGCATGGCGCCGTAGCGGAACCGGGGCTTCGTTTTCACGCCGGACCGCTTATAATTGCGGCATGAACGTAAAGCGCTTCGATCCCACGACTGTGTTCTCGCCGGAAGAACTGGCCAGCGTCCGCGCACGCTCGGACGTCATCGGTATGCTTTCCGTCCTTCATGCCTGGATCGTGATCGGCCTGGCAATGGCGCTGTATGCGTTGTGGCCCAATCCCCTCACCTTCGTCGCCGCAGTCGTCCTGATCGGAAGCCGCCAGCTTGGTCTCGCGATCCTGATGCACGATGCGGCCCACGGCGTCCTGATGCGGACAAAGGCGCT